>DATBGU010000387.1:0-19763 GCA_036557825.1 Gemmataceae bacterium | reverse complement strand
CGGCAAGGGTAATCCCTTGCCGGCGCGACGGGCCGGCGAGTCGGCGATTTTCCGTGTTATTCGCAGGTGACGCCGATGAGTCCGTCTTCGGGTTCGACCATGACGTACTCGGTCTGGCCGTTCTCGCCGTTGACGAAGACGACCTTCACCGGGCCGCTGGCCTGTCCCACCGCATCTTGCAATTCATCAAAAGTGTGAGTACGCACGTCGCCGAAGCTCAGGATCACGTCGCCCGCTCGCAAGCCGGCCTGGTCCGCCGCCGCTCCTTCCTTCACCGATTGGATCAGCACGCCGCCCTCGTCCGGCGCCGCGGAGCCATCGTCGGTGTCGGACACGGCGTTGTCCTCGCCGCCGGTATCGCCGCCGTCGTCAACGCCGGGGTCTCCGTCGCCGGCGAGACACTGCTGGATGCAACCTTGCTCGTCCGCGGTCAGTTGGCAGCCCGGATCGTTGAGGTACTGTCCGAGACAGCCGGCCTGCGCCGCGCTGAGCGGTTGACCGCACCCCATGTTTTGCAACGCCGACAACAGCAACGCGCTTGAAATACGGCGGCCAATTCGCTTGAGCGCCTTCAAAATCAAGGCCTGGTTCTGTTTCGTTAGGACGACTTGTTTTCTGTTCTTCCTGGCTGCACTTCCCTTGGCCGAGACGATGCCGACCTTGGAGCCGCGTCGAAGCGAAGGTTTCGCATTGGTGATGACCGTGCGGCGTCCAGGACCGACCTTGGGACGGAGCGTTGGCTTGATGCTCTTCCCCGTGAAAATCGGCCGAGGCCGAGTCGTCTGCTTGACGGCCTTGTTCGTGGAAATCGGCCGGGGCCGCGAACTTGTCGCGATGGGCCTCGGCATCGGACTTGGGCGCGGCGTCGGCCGCAGCGTTTGGACGGGAACGACCGGCCTGGGCTGCGGAAAGAAGCCGTTGCCCGGATGATGGGGCGGCGGGGAGTGCGGCCCCCATCCGCCGCCGCCAAACCCTTGACCGCCGCCGAAGCGGCGACCGCCGTGCTGGGCTTGCCCCTTCGCGGCGAAACCAACCAGGACCGCCAGACCGACACAGATAGCCAACAGGAGCCGACGCATGTTCCATTCTCCCCAGAAGTCCACCATTTCGTGTTTGTTCCGGACGACCTTCGTCCCCTCTTCACCGGAGCAAACGCGAGCACCGATAAAACCGGACGCGTCGCCGCATTTTTTTTTCGTCTCATCGAGGACTTTCCTGTCTTGGAGGCTCCCTGTACAATCGCGGGAGCTTTCTTTGATCCACCATCCCTTTGGGACGCCCATGTCTGATCCCTCGCTGCACACGGTTCATTTGCACGACTGGTTCCGGCGGATGCGGGCCGGCGATTCGGCCGCCTCGGAGGAACTCCTGCGCGCCACCGGCGATCGCCTGGAACGGCTGGCCCGGCGGATGCTGCGCCAGTTCCCCAACGTGCGCCGCCTGGCCGACACCGGCGACGTTTGTCAGGAAGCGGTCGTCCGTCTGCTGCGCTCGCTGCGCCAGCTCGACCCACCGCCGGCCAACGTCCGCGACTATCTCGGCCTGGCCGCCGCGCACATCCGCCGCGAGCTGCTCGACCTGGCCCGCCGCGGCGGGACCGCCAAGCGCCACGGCGACGTGCCTCTGCAAGGCGTGGAGGAGTACTGCGAACCGGCCGCCACGCCGGACGACCCCGACGAACTGGAGCGCTGGCGGCGCTTCCACGAGGAAGTGGAAAAACTGCCGGTCGAGGTGCGCGAGGTGGTCGGCCTGCGCTTTTACCACGGTTGGCCGGAGGCGGAGATCGCCGAGTTGTTCGGCGTGACGGAGCGCACGGTGCGGCGCCGCTGGGCCTCCGGCTGCGCTCGCCTGGCGGCGGCCCTGGGCGGCGAACTGCCGTGCCCCTGAAGGGAGGGCACGTCCGGTTTGGGCCGTTCGCGTACTTGAGGAAGTAGAGGAGGACGCCGCGTGGAGAACGACTCGAAGTCCGACGAGTCCACTCTGGCCGATTTGATTTCCTTGTGGCAGCGCCGTCGCGCCGAAGGCGACACCGCCACTCCGGCGGAGTTGTGTCGCGATCGCCCCGATTTGATGCCGGAACTGGAGCGCCGTCTCGCGGCCTTGCACAAGCTGAACGCCTTGGCCGGTGCGATGCACGAGACCGCTGTCACCGCCTCCGAGGCAACCCCCTCGCACGAACCGTCCACACTCGTCACGGCCGGAGGGTCCGGCCCCGACCTTCCGCCCTCTCTTTTCGTTGGGCACGAGATCCCCGGCTACGAAATCCTGGGCGAACTGGGCCGCGGCGCCATGGGCATCGTCTACCGCGCGCGGCAGCGGGGACTCAACCGGATCGTGGCGCTGAAGATGATCTTGCACGCCGGCCACGCGGGAGAATCCGCGCTTCAGCGTTTCCGCGCCGAAGCGGAGGCGGTCGCCCGGCTGCGGCATCCGGGGATCGTCCACATTTACGAGATTGGCGAACACGACGGTCTGCCGTACTTTTCGCTGGAATTCTGCCCCGGCGGGAGCCTGGACGGTCAACTCGACGGCACTCCGCTGCCGCCCCAGAAGGCGGCCGCACTCGTCGCGCAGCTGGCCCAGGCCATTCACGCCGCCCATCGGGCCGGTGTCGTCCACCGCGATCTGAAGCCGGCCAACGTGTTGCTCCTCGAAGATGGGTCGCTCAAGATCAGCGATTTCGGACTGGCCAAGCGACTGGACAGCGATCAGGCGCAAACGGCCAGCGGGGCGGTGATGGGGACGCCCTGCTACATGGCGCCCGAGCAGGCTCTCGGCCAGGTGCGCATGATCGGCCCGGCGACGGACGTTTACGCGCTGGGGGCGATCCTGTACGAATTGCTGACCGGCCGGCCCCCCTTCCGCGGCATGACGACCGCGGACACCCTCTTGCAAGCGGCCAACGACGAGCCGGTCCCGCCGCGCCGCCTGCAACCCGGCGTGCCGCGCGACCTGGAAACCATCTGTCTGAAGTGCCTGCAAAAACAGGCGGCCCGGCGTTACGACAGTGCCTTGTCCCTGGCCGACGATCTGGGACGATTCACGGCGGGCGAGCCGATCCGCGCTCGGCCGGTCGGCCCGTTGGAGCGGGTGCTGCGCTGGGCGCGGCGTTCGCCGCGCGTGGCGTCGCTGACCGCCGCCGTCCTCACTCTGCTGCTGCTGTTGTTGATCGGCTCGCTGCTGGCCACCCTGCACATCGCCGACTCCCGCGACCACGAACGGATGCAGCGGGAGAAAGCGGAGGAGTTGGCCGAGTACAATCGGCAACTCGCGGAACGCAACGCGGAGTTGGCCGACAAGGAACGCGAGGCGGCCAACACCGCCAAGAGCGCGGCCGGCGTCCTGGCCCAGCTGTTCGAGGCATCCGACCCAGTCGGCGTCATGAACGGATACGCCTCCTCGTCGCCGCGCAGCGCCGGCGAGCGCCAGTCGCTTCGCGAAATGCTCGACCGCGCCGTTCCCGACGTTCGCCAGCGCTTCTCCCATCAGCCCGCCATTCTGGCTCTGCTGCTGGATTCCATCGGCAACGCCTACCGCAGTCTCGGCCTGTACGAGCAAGCGCACCCACTGTTGCGCGACGCCCTGGCACTGCGGAGCGACCCCAGCGATGCGGGAAGGCTCGACCGGGCCGAGAGCCTACACCATCTGGCGTGGTGGCACCATGAGAAGGGAGAGTACGAACCTGCCGAGAAGCTCTATCGCGAGGCGCTGGCCCTGCGAGTCCAGGTGTTGCAGACCGAGGACCATTTGCTGATCGCCGCGAGCAAGTTCAGCCTCGCCTGGCTGCTGGCGGAAGTCGGCGAGGCGGAGGAGCCGGAACGGCTGCTGCGCGAGGTGATCGCCGTGCGTCGCCGGCTACTGGAGTCGGGACACCGCGAGATCGGCATCGCGCAGATCGGCCTGGCCGCCGTTCTGATCGACCGGCAACGCCATGCCGAGGCCGTTCCCCTCATCCTGGCGGGAGGGCAAACCCTTCTGCGCCAGGAAGGAGCTGGCCGACTCGGCGAGGCGGTCACGCAGTTCCAACTCGGCGTCGGCGCGCGCGCGGCTGGCTGGCTTGGGCAGGCGGAATCCTCGTTGCAGCGCTGCCTGAAACTGACCCGGCAAGTTTTGGGCGAGCAGCACATTTACGTCGCCCTCGTCCTCAACGAGTTGGCAACTACCCAGGAACAACGCGGCGATCTCGCCGGAGCGGAGAAGACCTTTCGGGAGTGCCTGGACGTTGTCCGCGCCCAGGTCGGCTTGACGCATCCCAAGGCGGTGCATCCCGTCGCCGGCCTGGCGGGCGTCCTGGCCGAACGGGGGCGGGCGTCGGAAGGCGAGCAGTTGTTCCGCGAGTTTCGCCAGGCGAACGAGAAGCGCTACGGCAAGGACAACGTCCGCGTGGCGGCGGCGCTGACCGCCCACGCAGCGTTTCTTAGTCATCGCGACGTGCGCCGATCCGCGCAGGTGCGACAAGAGGCCGACGCCGCGTTCCGCAAGAGCAACGGCGTCCGCACACGAGTGTTCGCCCTCAATCTTGGCAGCTGGGCGTATGCCTGCTGGCAGTTGGGACAGCACGAGAAGGCGGAAAAGCTGGCCCGCGAGGCGGTCCCGCTCTTCGAGCGTCACTTCGGGCGGGACAGTTTGTCCGTGGTGAACTTGCTGGATACGCTGGCGCTGGCGCTGATCGATCAGAAGCGTTACCAGGAGGCGGAGTCGTTCTCTCAAAAGGCACTGGCATTGTGCAGCAAACATCCGCTGGCACGTCAGGAGCGCTTGAACGTGCTCGATACCCTGGGCCGCTCGCACGGCCGCCGCGGCGATTGGATTTCGGCCGAACGATACTACCGCGAGGCGCTGGACCTGGCGCGGAAGGAGTACGGCAAGAACCCGACGAATTTGGCTTATCATCTGCAAAACCTGGCGAACGTGTTGGCCGAGCGGAGGGCGTTTTCGCAAGCGGTCCCTCTGTTCGCGGAAGTGGTCGCCGTGTGGGAGAAAGACAAAGCCAAGCACGAGCGGGAGAGAGGAGACGCGCTCTGCGATCTGGCCCTGGCCCATCTGGGATCGGGCGACGTGGAGAAGTATCAGCACCACTGTCGCGAACTGCTGCGCCGCCCCGACGGCCGAACGGATCTGCGGAGCGCCGAGCGGATTGGACGCACGCTCTGCATGCGATCCGATTCCGTCGCGGACTGGGATGCGGTAATTGCTTTGACAGCGTCGCTGGCAAACTCCTCGGTACGATCCGACGCTGCGGTGATACGGGCCGCGGTCTTGTACCGGGCCGGTCGCTTCACCGAGGCGTGCAAGTTGCTACGGACATCCGCCCCGAGGTCCGGCACCGAGTCGCCGATTGCAAAACTGCTGCTCGCGCTTTGCCGGCACCATCTTGAGCCGAACGCCTCTGCTCGTCATGCACTGGATCAGATCCTCGTCGAACTGATGCAGCACGTCCCCGCATCCTGGCAGGAGAAATTACTGGTGGAATCTCTACGGCGAGATGCAGAAGCGTTTCTGGCTTCGGGCCGCTCGCGATAACCGAGTCCTTCGTACTCACCACCGCCTTCCATTAGGTCTCTCGGACAAACCGTGTGGCTCGGAACCCGCAGCCGGAGGTCCGGCGGCGAGCGGTTACGGTCGGGGCCGTGCGCGCGGCGTCGAAGAAGCCGAGAGGATGAGGGAGGAGCAAAGATTATTGCGGAGCTAGGGAAAGTTCGACTTGACAGCGGTGAGAGGACCGCGATATGTCTCCTCCTCCCCGAAATCTCACGCGGAGGAGCTTATGGTGAAGCAGGAGGTTTCCGCATCGAGGCGCTTGGTCCGCGTGCTCGCCCTCTCGATCGTATGGACCATCTGCGGCTGCGCGGACGTCCGCGTCGTCCGCGAGACGTCGGAGGGCGGGGTGGTCGCCCTGCCGATGAACACCAATTGCTGGCCGATGTATTACCGCGACCGGGCCGAGAAGCTGATGAGCCAGAAATGTCCCGCCGGCTACCGGATCGATCGCGAGGAATTCGTTTGGAATGGCAAAGAGGGGCCGGAAGGCCACCGCTATTATGAAAGTTATTTCGGCTACACCAACCCGGACGACGACAGGGCCGACTATCTCCGCAAGGAATATCGCATCACCTTCCACGCCGCCCCGTCGGGGAGTCAACGCCCCCCAACCTCCCCTCCTCTCAAGCCAGGCCAATCCAACTCCTCCGCCCCTCCTCCTTCCCGGCCCAAGGGCGAGAGCAACGAGGAACTGCCTCCTCCTCGTCTTTTCAAGGGCGTCCAAGAATAGCCTTCACGGGGCCAGAACTGTTGGGCGAACGGCGGCGTCCGATTTCTTGTCGTCCTGTTGAGCCGATTGAACTCTGAATAAATTGAGTCAAAGCGGAGTCCAAATAGATACAGGCAAGGAACGGTCCACGGTGTTCGCGGAAGTCCGCGGAGCCAGTGGTTGACTGGCCCTCGCCTGCCTTCCGAAGAGGTCTCTCTTCATGACGCCACACCTTTTCCTCAGCGCCGCTCTCGCCGCCTTGCTGTTCGGCGGCGACGTGCGGGGTGAAGGGCCGTTGAAATCCGGCCCACCCGTCGGGGCCAAGAACGATCGCAGCGGCTTCTTCCCGCAGTTCGTGGCCGGACCCAGCGCCGGCGAGCAGTTCTGCCCCGTCTGAACCGTCAAGTACGACCTGGTCGCTCTGATCTTCGTCCGCGAAATGAGCGGCCCCTTGACCAGTCTGGTCAAGAAGATCGACCAACGCGTGGACGCCGCGGCCGGCAAGCGCGCCACACCCGTCGGCGCCTACGTCCTCTTCGTCAACAACCGCGACGGCCTGGACAAGCGGCTCCGCGCAATGGCCGCCAAGGAAGCGCTGAAGCGCGTGTCCCTCTGCATCGGCGCTCCCCCGGCAAACTACGAGGTGGCCAACGACGCCGATGTCACCGTGGTGATTTACCGTCTCGGCAAGCGTCGTCGAGAGCCGGTGACGGCCAACTTCGCCCTGCGAAAAGGAGAACTGGACGAGGCGAAGATCGACGCCATCGTCAAGGCGCTGTCCGAGGTGTTGCCCAAATGACGGGCAATATCATTCCGTCAGCGCGGATCGAAAACTCCCCTGTCGGCGTGCGGAGACGGACCATGCGGTGTGCGAAAGCGGACACGATGCCGCTTCGCGCCGCCGTGTTTGCGCGGGCAGGAGGAGCGAGGACGGCATTTTCGGCGATTTCTCGCGTGAGGAAATAAAAGCGAAGCCGGCTCGCGGCGGCATGGCGATTGCCCACTGGTAACATGGGGCGCGTTCGAGACTTTTGGAGAGAGGAGCAAGCCATGTTACCCATCGCCACCATTTTGCACCCGACGGATTTTTCCGAGCATTCGGAGTTCGCGTTCCGGGTGGCCTGTGCCCTGGCGCGAGACTACAACGCTCGGCTGGTCCTGCTGAACGTCGCTCCGCCGCCGATGGTGATCTATGCCGGAGGCCCGGTGCCGCCCGATCCGTGGCCGAGCATCGAGGAAGCCACGGCGAAACTCCGCGAGCTGGAAACCCACGCCGGTCACGTCCGCGTTGAATCGCAGGTGATGGAAGGCGATCCCGTGGACATGATCCTGCGAGCGGCCGAGGAAACGCACAGCGACCTCATCGTCATGGGCACGCACGGCCGCACGGCGCTGGCCCGCCTGCTCTTGGGCAGCGTGGCCGAGATGGTGTTGCGCAAGGCGCCGTGCCCGGTGCTGACGGTGAAATATCCGATGACGACCAAATTGGACGTGCCGCCGGTCGTCGAGGAGACGGCGACGGCCTCGGCGGCGCTAACTCAAGGAACCACCGAAATGTAACCACGGATGACACCGATACAATCCATTGAGGAGTTAGAGGCACGAACAAGAAGAGCTAACCACAGAGTCACAGAGAACACAGAGAAAGACACCGAGAAGAGTGGAAGGAAGAGACACAAGACGCGACTTTCCTCAGTTGTTTTCCTTTTTGGTTTTGTCTTGTTCTGTGTCTTTCTCTGTGTTCTCTGTGACTCTGTGGTTAGCTCTTCTTGTTTGCGCCTCTTACTTCTCCGGCTGGGGCGCCTTCGAGGTCAGTTGCTCGATGGTGATGTCCTTGTAAAACGCCCTGGCCTTCGCACCGCCGTGGATTTGCAGACCAATGATGCCGGTACGGGCGATCTTCTCGTCCTTTTCGGTGTAATCCACCGTCAGCGTGCCGTTGAGCCACAAGCGAATTCGCGGTCCCTCACAGCGGATTCGGTACTCGTTCCAGTCATCGTACTTCACCAGCTTCTCGATCGCTTTCTTATCCGGCTGAACGAGGACGCGATTCCGGCGCGACTCGTCGTACAGCGCGCCCCAGTAGCCCTGACCGACGTCGGCCTGGTAGCCGCTGACTTCGTGGTGTTTCGGGATACGTTTTGTGCGAAACTGTACTCCGGCGTTGGCCTTCTCGCGGTCGCCGACGAGCTTGAACTTCACTTTCAGCTCGAAATCGCCGTACGTCGCGGTCGTGCAGAGGAACTCGTTGCGGGGAACGGCGCGGTCGAGAGAGCCGCCGACGATCGCGCCGTCTTCGATTTTCCAGGTGTTTTTGGTGTCGCCTTCCCAGCCCTCGAACGTTTTGCCGTCGAAGAGCGGCTTCGATTCGGCGCGACCGGCGGAGGCGAGGCCCAAGACCATAACGGACCCAATCAGCGTGGAAACGAAGATGCGGCACATGGCTACCATCCGATGTTGCGGGGATGACTCAACGAAACCTCTGACGAGTATAGCGATTCAGGCGGCTTGCCGCACCGGGGCCGACGCCGTGCCCTCGACGATGTCGATGTCCGGCACTTGCGGACTCAGCCCCAGATCCACGATCTGCGCGAACAACATCCGCAGTCCCATGCGGACATCGTCGGACATGTACGCGGAATCCTCGTCGGCGAACATGGCCGCGACGTTTTCCGTGCCCTGTTCCTCCGGCGCGTGATCCAGGGCATAGCGCAGACTTCGGCGCAGGGCGGTGCAGATTCGCTGCATGGTCGCCGTGCCGAGGTCGCGGCGAATGACGTTCAGGCGGACCGGCAGCGGCAATCCGCTGCTCTGGCACCACTCCGCTCCCAGGTCCACCACCCGATGCAGACCGAGCCGCGGGTAATTCAGCAACTCCTCCTGCATCAGCACGCCGGCCTCCAGCTCGCCGGCCGCGACGGCGTCGGCGATGCGGTCGAAAGGAACCTCGATCGGCACCGCGTCGGGGCACAGGCAGCGCAGCAGAAACCAACTCGTCGTCGGAATGCCGGGAACGCCGACGGGCCGGCCCGCCAACTCGGCCAACGTATTCGGCTCGCGGCCGACCAGCACCGGCCCTTGTCCCCGGCAGACGTCGCCGCCCATGCTCAGGATCGCGTAACGCCCAGCGATTTGCGGATAAAGAACAGAGGAAACGGCGGTGACTTCATGAAAGCCGTGCAGGGCCGCCCGATTGAGGACGCTGATCGGCTGGCGATGAAACTCCAACTCGTAGCCGGACAGCGACACCTGCCCCGACTCCAGGGCGTCGTAGCAGGAGGCGTCCTTGCCGTGGGGAGTGCAGGCGATACGCAGTCGCGTTGGTGGTTCCATCGGCCCCTCCTTGAATCGGACGCGCAGCCCATCGCGGCGTCATACCTTCTCTCGACTACGGGGTCAATGCGAAGCGACAGCGCGGGCAATTCGCGTAGTCTACGCGGTCGGCGAAGGCGCCTTGCCCCGTTTGCTACAATATCCACTCCGGGAGCAAGGGAGGCGACCGCGGCAACCCAAGGAAACGCAGGAGTCGTCATGGGGCCGATCAACGCGGCAAACAACGAGGCGATGATCGACCTCCGCGATGTCACCCGCTGGTACGGCACCTTCCAGGCGCTCTCGAATGTTACCTTTCGATTATCGCCCGGCCGGGTGGGTCTGCTCGGACCCAACGGCGCCGGCAAATCGACGCTGCTGAAAATCCTGCTCGGCCTGCTACCGCCCTCGTCGGGCGGCGGTCGCGTCCTCGGCCACGTCATCGGCGCGGACGAAGCCGCCTTGCGGCGCGCCATCGGCTACATGCCGGAGGCCGACGCGCTCATCCCCGGCCTGCGCGGCGCCGAATACGTCGCCCTGGCCGGCGAACTATACGGCATGCCGCGGCGCGAAGCGCAGCGCCGCGCCCACGAAGTGCTGACCTATCTGGAGCTGGAGGACGCCCGCTATCGCCGGCTGGAGGAGTATTCGACCGGCATGAAGCAGCGCCTCAAGCTGGCGCAGGCGCTGGTACACGATCCGCCGATGCTGCTGCTCGATGAGCCGACGAGCGGCCTCGATCCCGCCGGGCGCGAGGCCATGTTGCGCTTGTTGCTGACGCTGGGCCGCGAGCACGGCAAGTCGATCCTGCTGTCCACGCATCTGCTCGGCGACGTGGAGCGCGTCTGCGATACGGTGCTGATTCTGCATCAAGGGAAATTGCTGTTACAAGGCGGCGTCGCCGAGTTGTGCCGCCGGCGTCAAGATCGTTACCGCCTGCAAATTCAGGGCGATTCGACGACGTTTCGCGAGGAGTTGCGCCTTGAAGGGGCGCGGATCCTTCACGACAATGGACGGGGTGAATTGCGGGTCGCGGTGCCGCCCAATTGGGTGACGCGCGCCTTCTTCACCCTGGCCGACAATCACCAGGTTCTGCTGCGCGGCCTGGAACCGGACGACGAGGATCTGGAAGAACTGTTCCACCGCGTTTTGAAGGGTGATGACCGCGTTTTGAAGGGTGATGAATGAACGACAAGCCCGGAGCGCCAGCGACGGGCCGAAGCGCCCGTCGCTGGCGCTGCGGGCTAATCGGCAGCAAGTTGTGCCGCGTGGTGCAGGAGGAGGCGTCATGGGCGACAGTCTGAGTCGGGCGGCGGCGCCCGCGCTATTGCACTATCGGCCGTGGCACGGCGACTTCCGTTCTCCGGCCGTCAGCGTTTGGCCGATCGCCCGCGTCGCGCTGGTGAGCATCTTCCGCCGTTGGATGTTCTGGATCATCTACGCCCTCGGCCTGCTCATTTTCCTGCTTTTCTTCTTCGGTCAATACATGCTCTCGTGGGCGCAGACGCAGGTCGGCGAGTCGGAGGTGCCGGTCGGTGGACTCGGCCGTATGAATCCGCGCCATCTCATTCAACTGTTCCGCGTCTTTCTCAAGCTTGACGGCGGTCCCGAGACGTATCGCAATTTCTTCTCTTACCAGGGCTACATCGTCATGATCGTGCTGGCCCTGGCCGGCTCCATCCTCATCGGCAACGATCTGCGTTTCGGCAGTCTGCCCTATTACCTCTCGAAGCCGCTGTCGCGCTGGCACTATCTGCTCGGCAAGGCGCTGGCCGTGGCCGTGTTCATCAACCTGATGACGACGCTGCCGGCCGCGATTCTGTTCGTGCAATGGGGCGTGCTGGAATCGTGGGATTATCTGTACGAGCGTTTCGATCTGCTGCTCGGCATTCTCGGATATGGTCTGGTGCTGACCGTGACGCTGACGCTTCTGCTGCTGGCGACGGCGACCTGGCTGCGGCGGACGGTGCCGCTCATCATGACGTGGACGACGCTGTTTTTCTTCTGCCGTCTGCTGTCGTCGGCGCTGGTCGATGGCCTGCATTTCAGTCCGCGCTGGCGGCTGATTGATCTGTGGAACAGCGCGTCGCTGATCGGCAGCACTTGCCTGGGCCTGGAACCGTGGAAGATCCGGCCCATACATCAACCCCCGTGGTACGAAGCGGCCGTGGTCCTGGGAGGAGTGAGCCTGCTATGCCTGATCTACTTGATTCAGCGGATCCGGGCCGTGGAGATCGTTCATTAGCAGTCCGCAGTCCGCAGTTCGCAGTCAGCAGTCAGCAGGTGACGGCGGCCAAGCCGGATCATTCTTTGCTGAGGACAGCGGACCACGGACTGCGGACTGCGGAGCCGCTGCTGCTGTGCCAGCGCGTCTCCAAGTGGTACGGCCCGGTCATCGGTGTCAATCAGGTGACACTGGAGCTGCGATCCGGCATCACGGGACTGGTCGGCGCCAACGGCGCGGGCAAAAGCACGCTCATGCGTCTCATCACCGGGCAGATGCGACCCGATCTCGGCCGCATCGAGGTACACGGACACAACGCCTGGAGCACGGCGGCCAAGCGGCACGTCGGCTACTGTCCGGAAGTCGATGCCTTCTACGAGGAGATGTCCGGCCGGCAGTTCGTCGAGGCGATGGCCCGCCTGTGCGGCTATCCACGCGGCGAGGCCCGACGGCGCACCGAGACCGCCCTGGAGCGCGTCGGCATGGACGGCCGGGCCGAGCGCTGCGTCCGCGGCTACTCCAAAGGCATGCGCCAACGTATCAAGCTGGCCCAGGCGCTCTTGCACGATCCCGACCTCCTCGTGCTGGACGAGCCGCTCAGCGGCATCGACCCGGTCGGTCGCTGGGAGTTCGTCCGCCTGTTTCGCGATCTCGCCGCCGACGGAAAATGTCTGCTCATCTCCAGTCACGAACTGGAAGAGTTGGAGAAGCTGACCGACCACATCGCCATCATGGCCCACGGCCGCATCGCCGCCGTCGGCTCTGTGGCCCAGATCCGCGACCGCCTCGACAATCATCCGCTGCTCGTTCGCATCGACGTCAAGAAGGCGTCGCCGCACGGCAACGGGAGCGAGCAGCGTCGCCTGGCCGCCTCGTTGTTGAAACTGCCCGACGTGGTCGGTGTCGAGTTGCTGGACAGCCGGCCGGATGACGCTGCGGACTCGGTGTTGATACGCGCGCGGAACCCGCAGCAGTTCTTCCAGGAGTTGACGCGCCTGGTTCTTGAGGAGTGGTACGAGATCAGCCGACTGGAAACGCTCGACGATTCCGCCCAGGCCGTGCTCGGCTACCTTCTTCGTAAAGGATGAAGGATGAAGGATGAAATGAGAACCAAACTGGAACCATCCCGCGCGACGGACCGACGAGAGTCGGAGAGCGATACCCGCGGGGGTGACGACTCCGCGTCGTCGTCTGCGACTCCTTCATCCTTCATCCTTCATCCTTCATCCTTTCGGGCGTGGTGCTATCTCGTCTGGCTGAGTTTGCTGCGGCAGGCGCGGGCGCGGCAGATGGTGTGGATCGCCTTGGGACTGCTGGCCTTCGCGGTGGCCTTGGTGGCGATCAACACCGTGGCCGGCCGCTGGAGCATGCAGCGCTGGCGCTATCCCTATCGCCAGGGACCAACCTTGGTCGAGTGGGCCGACCAGATGCAGATCCTGACGAGCGTGACAGACGCTTCGGCGGGCGGCCAGGGTTTGCAGGCGGCGTTGGCGGCGTCGGTGCGCGGCATCGTTCAGGAATCGGGCTTCCTCGTCTTCTCGCGCTACCTGGTGTTCTCGATCTTCCTGAGCTTCCTGCTGCCTTTGTGGAGCCTCAGCTTCGCCACCGAGGCGCTGGGCGGCGATCGCGAGAACAACAGCCTGGTATGGCTGCTCAGTCGGCCGCTCTCGCGGCCGGCGATCTACCTGGCGAAGTTCGTCGCCCTGCTGCCGTGGAGCCTCGGTCTGAACATCGGCGGTTTCGCTCTGCTGTGCGTCGTCGCGGGACGGCCGGGCCTGACGGCGTTTCGGTTGTATTGGCCGGCGGTGCTGTGGGCGACGCTGGCCTTCTCGGCGCTGTTCTACCTCATGGGCGCCTTCTTCCGCCGGCCGGCCGTGGTCGCCCTCGTTTATGCCTTTTTTCTGGAAGTGATTTTCGGCAATATGCCGGGGTATCTCAAACGCATCAGCATCGGTTTCTACACGCGCTGTATGATGTTTGAGGCGGCGGGCGAGTTCGGAGTGCAGCCGGAGCGGCCCGACATCTTTTTGCCGGTGGACGGCCCGACCGCCCTCGCCGTCCTGATCGGCCTCACAGTCGTGCTGCTGGGCGTCGGCATGGTCGTGTTCTCGCGCTCGCAGTATCAGGAAATCGTCTGACGATGCGCTTTTGGAGGTAAACTCATGCACCCTCCTCCTTCGGGTCCGCAACCGCTGGAATCGCCGCGTCACGGCTTCCAGGGCGACCGCGGCGCTCCGCCGCCGCGTTCCGGACCTTCGACATTGACCATCGCCTTCAGCCGCGAGGCCGGGGCGCGAGGCGGCAGCATCGCGCGGCGAGTCGGCCGCAAACTCAGCTGGCAGGTCTACGATCAGGAATTGCTCGAATACATGGCTCAGGAAGCCCTCGTCCGCCAGGGTGTCTTGGACGTTCCCGCCGCGACGCCCGCCGACTGGGCCGAGGCGCGTGTGCAGCAATTGATCCGTGAAGGCGCTCTCTCCGAGCATCCGTCCATCGTGAACCTCGCTCGTGTCGTGCTGTCGCTGGCGGCGCAGGGCCAGGCCGTTCTGCTCGGCCGCGGCGCCGGCTGCGTTCTGCCGCGCGAAACGACGCTGAATGTTCGCATCGTCGCGCCGTTGGACGAGCGCATAGCCTACATGGGCCAATGGCTGCGGCTGCCCGTCGAGGAGGCGACCGAGCGCGTCCGTCTGCGCGACGAACGCCGCACCGAGTTCATCACCGGCAATTTCCACCGCGATCCGGGCGAGGTGCATCAGTATGACGTGGTGCTCAATTCGAGCCTGCTGGGCGAGGACGTGTGCGCCGAACTGATCGCCCAGGCCGCCCGCGCCCGCACGGCGCAGCTGGTGCAATCTTGATTGGCAAGCCTCGTAATGAAGGAGGTCGCCGTGGACAGCTCGATGGAATTCTTCACGAGTTGGACCTTCATGCTTATCATGGCGGGATTGCTTTGTCTTGTCGTTATCCTCATACCTATCCTCATCGTACTGGCCATTGTCTTTGCGAGCCGCGCCCAACGAGACAATACGGCGAACCGAGACTGAGCGCCCCTCCCCTCATGCGGCTTGCACGAATCGGCAACCTCTGCGATCATGTCGGGCATCCGCGGATAGGACCGTCGATTCGGACGAACCGATCGGCGCGGTTCGCCCTGTCCAGCGCCTCAACCGAGACAATCCCATGGATGGCCCTTCGCAGACCGCCCTGTCCTATGCCCACGGCACGAGCTTGACGCCACTGCTCGGCCAAACCATCGGCGACAACCTGCGCGACACCGTCGCACGCCGCGGCGACGCTGAGGCTCTGGTGGTGCGCTGGCAGAACTATCGCGCCACTTATCGCCAGTTGTGGGACGCGACGACCGACGCCGCGCGGGGGTTGCTCGCGCTGGGCGTCACCGCCGGCGACCGCGTCGGCATCTGGGCGACCAACTGTTACGAATGGTTCGTCACCCAGTACGCCACCGCTCGCATCGGCGCCATCCTCGTCACCATCAATCCCGCCTACCAGGCCAACGAACTGGAGTACGTTTTGCGACAATCGGGTGTCAGTGTGCTCCTGCACGGCCGCGGCTTCCGCCAGGCGCTCTACGCCCCCATGCTCGAAGCCGTGCGGCCGAACTGTCCCGAACTGCGGCACGTCTTCCTGCTCGATTCGGATTGGGACGGCCTGCTGCGCTCGGGTCAGGCGGTGAGCATCGCCGAGTTGGAGCGGCGCGAGGCGAACTTGCAGTGCGACGATCCCATCAACATTCAGTACACCTCCGGCACGACCGGCTCGCCCAAGGGCGCGACGCTGACGCATCACAACATCCTCAACAACGGCTATTTCATCGGTCTGGCGCTCGGCTACGGTGAGTCCGATCGCGTATGCATTCCGGTGCCCCTCTATCACTGTTTCGGCATGGTGCTGGGCAATCTCGCCTGCACGGCCACCGGCGCGTGCATGGTCTATCCCAGCGAATGCTTCAATGCCTCGGCCGTGCTGCAAACGATCCACAACGAGCGCTGTACGTCGCTCTACGGCGTGCCGACTATGTTCCGCGCCGTGCTTGAACAGCGCGATTTCGACTGCTTCGACCGCACGTCGCTGCGCACCGGCATCATGGCCGGCGCTCCCTGCCCCATCGAGTTGATGAAGCAAGTCGTCGAGCGCCTGCACATGCCGCAGATCGCCATTGGGTATGGGATGACAGAGACGTCGCCGATTTCCACCTTGAGCGCTCTCGATGATCCCCTTGACCGCCGCGTCGGCACGGTCGGCCGGGTGCAGCCGCATCTGGAAATCAGTGTGCGCGATCCGGCGGGGCGCATCGTGCCGCGCGGCGAATCCGGCGAGTTTTGCACGCGCGGCTACAGCGTCATGTGCGGCTACTGGAACGACGAAACCGCGACGAACAACGCCATCGACGCGGCCGGCTGGATGCACTCCGGCGATCTCGCCGTCATGGAGGAGTCCGGCTACGTTCACATTGTCGG
The DNA here is from genome assembly GCA_036557825.1 of Gemmataceae bacterium. Classification (GTDB taxonomy): domain Bacteria; phylum Planctomycetota; class Planctomycetia; order Gemmatales; family Gemmataceae; genus JAJPHU01. The sequence goes on along the minus strand of DATBGU010000387.1, from coordinate 3,499 downwards.
CCGTCTCAAGGACATGATTATCCGCGGCGGCGAGAACATCTCGCCGCGCGAGATCGAGGAAGTGCTGGTCGCGCACACCGATGTCAGCGAGGTTCAGGTGATCGGCGTGCCGAGCCACAGGTACGGCGAGGAAGTGATGGCCTGGGTCCGTCCACGTCCGGGGGCGACACCGACCGAGCGAGAACTGACAACGTATTGTCGTTCTTGCCTGTCCGCGTTCAAGGTGCCGCGCTACTGGCGCTTCGTCGAGACGTTCCCCATGACGGTGACGGGAAAGATACAGAAATATCGCCTGCGGCAGATGGCCGTCGAGCTGCTCAATTTGCAGGCGGCGGCGGAAGAAAAGACGGCTTGAGCGGAAACCGTAGGGTGGGCCGACGAAGGAGGCCCGCCGATGGTCGTGGTGGGCCTCTTTCGTCGGCCCACCCTACAATTCTGGAGAGTTGCATCCATGAACCGTTGCGTTCTCTGTCTGCTGCTGTGTTGCTGTATCCCGGCTTTGCCGTCGTGGGCAGACACGCCGCCGACCAAGCTCCTCCTCGTCGGTTCGGGTCCCGACGGGCACCCCGCGCAAACACACGAATATATGGCCGGGCTGAAGGTGATGGCGAAGTGCCTCAAGGACGTGCCCAGCCTGGAGATCACGACCGTCCGCGCCGAGGAACCCTGGAAAGACGGGCCGGAACTGATCGCCCGCGCCGACGGCGTAGTGTTGTTTCTCTCTGAAGGCGCCCGCTGGATGAACCACGATCCGAAGCGGCGCGAGGCGCTGGCGACGATGGCGAAACGCGGCGGCGGCATCGTCGTCTTGCACTGGGCGATGGGCACCAAGGACGCCAAGAACATCGACGGCTGCTTGCAACTTCTCGGCGGCTGTCACGGCGGTTCGGATCGCAAGTACAAAGTCCTCGAAACCGACGCGGTCCTCGCCGATCGCAAGCATCCGATCGCCGCCGGCATCGAGGCCTTCCACGTCAAGGATGAGTTTTACTACCGCCTCAAGTTCACCAAGGCCGAGAAGGGCGTTCATCCGCTTCTGCAAGTGACAATCGATGGTCAGCGGGAGACGGTGGCCTGGTCCTGGGAGCGTCCCGACGGCGGCCGCTCGTTCGGCTTCAGCGGCTTGCATTTCCACGACAACTGGCGCCTGCAAGCGTATCGCCGGTTGGTTGCGCAAGGCGTATTGTGGACGCTCAAGAAGCCGATCCCGAAAGACGGCTTGCGTGTGGACGTGACGGAGGAGGACTTGAAACTCAAATGATCGCCGGTCTGGCGTGGATATAATCCGAAGGAGGAGTGTATCCGCGGAAACAGATCAGAATGTGCATGAGGAGACATCGCGAATGAAAGCTACCGAAGCCAAGATGCTGGAATTCCTCAAGAAGTCTCCGCAATTCGTCATTCCCATCTACCAGCGAACCTATAGCTGGAGCCAAAAAGAGTGTCGCCAATTGTGGGAGGACATCCTGCGAACCGGCCGGAACGAGGCAGTGTCCGCTCATTTTGTCGGCTCCATCGTCTATGTGGAACGAGGGTTATACTCAATTACGAGTCCGTCGGACCTGCTGGTGATCGACGGGCAGCAACGGCTCACAACGGTGACGCTGCTGATCGAGGCATTGGCCCGCAGTTTGGGCGATGGTGAACCGCTGGATGGTTTTTCGGCGAAGAAACTGCGTAACTATTACTTGCTCAATCCCTTGGAAGACGGTGAACGCAAATACAAGCTGCTGCTCTCGCAAACGGACAAGGACTCATTGATCGCCGTACTGGAGCAGCAGCCCAAACCGAAGGAGCACTCGATCCGCGTGGAGGCCAATTTCGAGTTTTTCAAGGACCGAGTGGCCGAAGCCACGGGAGAACTGGACGCCCTTTGCAAAGGACTGGCGAAACTGGTAATCGTGGACATTTCGCTCGACCGCGAGCAGGACAATCCGCAACTGATCTTCGAGAGCCTGAATTCCACCGGACGGGAACTAAGCCAGGCCGACCTCATACGCAACTTCATCCTGATGGGGTTGGAACCGCGATTGCAGACCAAACTGTATGAGCGGTATTGGCGGCCGATGGAAGTGGATTTCGGGCAAGAGGCTTATGCCACGCATTTCGACAGCTTCATGCGTCATTACTTGACGGTCAAAACGGGCGACATCCCGAATCTGCGTGAAATCTATGAGGCGTTCAAACATTACGCGCGCTCGTCGAAGTTGAAAGACTTCGAGGCATTGGTGGCGGACATTCGCGCCTTCGCCGGTTACTACTGCGCGATGGCGCTTGGTGCCGAGCCGGATGCGGCACTCAAGGCAGCTTTCCAGGATATTCGCGAATTGAAAGTTGAGGTCGCATTCCCGTTTCTGCTCGAATTGTATCACGACTACGCCACGGGGATACTGACCAAGACCGAACTGCTCCAAGCTGCGCGCTGGGTGGAGAGTTATGTGTTTCGCCGCGCGGTGTGCGGCATCCCGACCAACTCGATGAACAAGACTTTCACGACCTTCGGCCGAGCACTGAAGAAAGACCGATATCTGGAGAGCATTCAAGCTCACTTCTTGCTTTTGCCATCCTATCGCCGATTCCCGAGCGATGACGAGTTCAAGCGGGACATCCAACTTAAAGACCTTTACAACTTCCGCAGCCGCAGCTACTGGTTGCGACGCTTGGAGAACCACGACCGCAAAGAGCGCGTGCCCGTGGATGAATACACTATTGAGCACGTCCTACCGCAGAACGAGAACCTCTCCGCGCAGTGGCAAACCGAACTTGGCTCGGAATGGCAACGCATTCAACAGACCTACCTTCACACGCTGGGCAACCTAACCCTGACCGGCTACAACTCGGAATACAGCGACCGACCATTCGCCGAGAAGCGGGACATGAAGGGCGGCTTTGCCGAAAGCCCCTTGAGAATGAACCAAGGACTTGGCAAACTCAAGCACTGGAATGAAGAAGCGATTCGCCAGCGCGCCGAGACCTTGGCGGCGAAGGCGGTCAGCGTATGGACCGCGCCGAAGCTCGACTCTGCCATCCTGGAAGCCTATAAGCCAAAGGCGGCGACTACGGGGTACGGCATCGATGACCATCCGTACCTCGTTGCCGGACCGATGCACGAATTGTTTCAGGCATTCCGCAAGCAAGTGCTGGCGCTTGATGCGTGCGTGACGGAGGAGTTCTTGAAGCTATACGTGGCCTACAAGGCTGAGACGAACTTCGTAGATGTCGTGCCGCAGGCCAAACGACTTCGATTGTCCCTCAACATGACATTTCCGGAGATCAACGACCCCAAAGGCTTGTGCAAGGACGTATCGGGTGTTGGCCGATGGGGGAATGGAGATATCGAGATCGGGCTAACGTCTCTTAAGAGCGTTCGGAAAAAATGAAATTGTTATGGGGTCAAGAACCTCAAACAAATTAACGAGCAACCTAAACGGAGGAATGCCTCCTGAATCTCCGAGAGGCGATCGAGCCGACGCCGTAACCGCCCAAAGCCATGCAACCA
>DATBGU010000386.1:0-31745 GCA_036557825.1 Gemmataceae bacterium | reverse complement strand
ATGTGCAACGGCGGCGAACGCCGCGCCCGCCGGCAGATCATGAAGTATATGCCCAATCTCTCGGGCACGCGCCTGCTGGAAGTGGCCATCGGCGACGGCGCCAACGTCTCGTTCGTCCCGCCCGACTGTCAGATTGTCGGCAACGACATCTCGATCGTGCAACTGACCAACTGCCGACGCCGGCACCCCGGCCGCGAACTGCGCCTGTTTCTCGGCGAGGCCGAGAACCTGCCGTTCCGCGATCACAGTTTCGATAACGTGCTGAGCGTCGGCGCTTTCAACTACTTCAACGACCCGCTAAAATCGCTGCGGGAGATGGCCCGCGTCGTCAAGCCCGGCGGCCTGGTCGTCGTCTCCGACGAGGTGCCGAACTTGCCCAATCGCTTGATCGGCCACTGGATCGGTCTGCCGAAGCTCGATCGCTGGATCATGTCGCGCTTCCTCAACCTCGGACCGGAGTTCACCGACATGGTGGACAAGCACCGCCATCTCCAGCTCGAACCCATCGTCCGCGAAACGCTGATCGACTGGCAGATTCATTCGCTGTGGTTCACAGTGGGCTATTGCATTGTCGGCCGGCCCAAGGTGTCGTGATGCGCTTTTCTCAGTTCATCCTGAAAAACGTCTTGCAGCGCAAATCGCGTTCGGCGCTGACGACGATCGGCGTGGCCGTGGCCGTCATGGCGGTGGTCGCGCTGGTCGGCATCGCCGACGGCTTCGAACGCTCCTTCCGCGACCTGTACGAACGGCGCGGCGTGGATCTGTTGGTGGTGCGCGCCGGCACCTCGGAGCATCTCTCCAGCTCCGTGCCCCAGCAAGTCGGCGAGCAGATCCGCAAGCTCCCCGGCGTTCGGGCCGTCTCGCCGGGACTTATGGACGTGGTGTCGTTCGAGTCCGCCAATCTGACCAGCGTCGCCCTGCAAGGCTGGGCGCCCGACAGCTTCCTCTTCGACGATCTGCGAATCATCGGCGGAAGACGGCTGGAGGCCGGCGATGACGGGTGCGTCATGCTCGGCATGGTCCTCGCCAAGAACCTCGGCAAGAAAGCCGGCGACTCCGTGGAGATCGCCAATCAGTCCTTTCAAATCGTCGGCGTTTTCGAGAGCTTCAATCCTCTGGAAAACGGCTCCGTCGTCATGCTCATTCGCTCCCTGCAAGCGCTGATGGATCGGCCCGATCAGGTGACGGGGTTCCAGGTCATTCTGGACGACGTGCCGGACAAGAAGGCGCTGATCGAGCGCGTGCGGCACGAGATTGAATCGCTGCACACTAAGCAGGGTCGGCCGTGGGGCATCGCGGCCACGCCGACGCGCGATTACGTTCGCAATACCTCGCAGATCCAGATGGCCCAGGCGATGGCCTGGATGACTTCGGTCATCGCCCTCGTCATCGGCGCCGTCGGCGTGCTCAATACGATGATTATGTCCGTGTTCGAGCGCACCCGCGAAATCGGCATTCTGCGGGCGATCGGCTGGCGCAAAACGCGCGTCGTCCGTCTGATTTTGTTCGAGTCGATCTTGCTCAGCATCGTCGGCGCGGTCGTCGGCATTGTCGCGGCCGTCCTGCTGACGCGCGCCCTGACCTGGTGGCCGATGGTCAACGGCCTGATTCGCGGCGACGTGGCGCCGGTCGTCATGATCCAGGGCTTTTTCATCGCGCTGGCGGTCGGACTCATCGGCGGCGCTTACCCCGCCTACCGCGGCGCACAATTGCTGCCCACCGAGGCGCTTCGCCATGAGTGATATCCCGCTGCTGCGGACCGAACAGCTGTGCAAGATCTACCCCGACGGGCAGGTCAACGCGCTAGTCGATGTATCCCTCGACATTCGTCGCGGCGAGTATGTCGCCATCATGGGCACCAGCGGTTGCGGCAAATCGACGCTCCTGAACCTGCTGGGAGGACTCGATCGGCCCAGCAGCGGCGAGGTTTTTTTCGAGGGACAGCCGCTCTCGGCCATCCGCGACCTGGATCGCTTCCGCTCGCAGAAGCTCGGTTTCGTGTTTCAATCGTTTTGCCTGCTGCCGACGCTGACGGCGTTGGAGAACGTGCAGATCCCCATGTTTGAAGGACCGCGGAGCGCCCGGCAGCGCGCCGCGCGGGCGCATGAGTTGCTGAAACTGGTCGGCATGAGTCATCGCGTCAACCATCGGCCGACGCAGCTGTCGGTCGGCGAACGGCAGCGCATCGCCATCGCGCGGGCGCTGGCGAACGATCCGGTGCTGCTGCTGGCCGACGAGCCGACGGGCAATCTCGATTCGCGCACGGCGGCGGAAGTGCTCGACCTGTTCGCGCACCTGCACCGCGACAAGGGCATGACCATCGTTCTGGTAACACACGGTCAGGAGGTCGCGGAGCGCGCCGAACGCATCGTCCGCATGCGCGATGGGCGCGTTTGCGCGGAAGAAGGGAATGTTGCAAACCTGGCGAGCGGGGGGCGTTAGCCCCCTGTTGCGAAGAAACAGGGGGCTAACGCCCCCCGCTCGCCTTGTTCAATTCCTGGCGAAAGGTGCGGACCTCGGACTGAATGATGGCGGGGAGTTTCGGCCGGAGCGGATCGGCGCCGCTGAACCAGCCTTTCGGCTCGACGTAGATCAGATGATACTCGATGAAGAGAGCGCCCTTGGGTTCGTGCAGACGAGTGATTTTCATGTAACCGCCGGCCCCGTGGTACGGCTGGGCGGGACCGAGTTTGCGCTGGCCCTCCTCGTCGATGGTGATCTTGCGCCACTGGTTGGGAAAGTCGCCGTCCTTGACGAAATGGGGGTCAATGCGCGTGGCCGCCAGCAGCGAATCCGGTTGGCGCGTGACGATCGTATGCAGGGCCGCGCTCAGCTCGACGCGGTCGAGCACGAGGAAGACGCCGTGACTGTAGCGTTCCTCGCGGTGCTTGTCCGATTGTACGGTAAGCTTCCGCTTCTTCATCTCCTCGGTGGTGAGAAGATGAATCTTGCGGTCCTTCTGCTTCTTGTGGATGTCCTCCAGGAAATCCTTCTGGGCGACGGTGTCGAGGCCGCCGTGGGCGACGAACGAGACATCGACGCCGTAGACGCGCGGAGCGTCCTCGCCGGCCGCGGGGATTTTTCGGATGTTGTAGACGTGCGGGGCCGTGCCGACCTTGCCGACGAACTCTTTCACGGTGAAGCGGTTGCCGACAATTTTTGTAAGTACCTCTTGCTGTCCGCCAGCGTCGAGTCCGTCGGCCATCGCGGGAGCCGGCAGCGGCACGTTCGTCTCGCTGGTCACGGACAGGCCGCCGCGTAGTTGCTCGAAGAGGGTGTTGTCGGACTTCTCCGCGGCGAGCGCGAAAGGACAGACGAGCAGTGAGACGCCTGCGATGACAATCTCCTTCGCGGCGCGATTCATGGCGTGCCCCTCGGAAAAAGTGGATGCGCGGAGGTGTTATTTCGCGGCCCGCTTGAGCGCTTCGCGCAGCTTGCCTTCCAGTTCCGCGGCCGTCTCCGTGGAGAAACGCGGGCGGGAGGCGAGGGGCTTCAAGTCGTCGCCGATCTTGATTTCCTTGCGGCCCTTGGGCGGAGTGGTCATGGCGAAGGCTTTTTCCGTAGGCTGGCCGAGACTGAATTCGCTGCTATCGACGTGCAGAATGCAGTCGTCCGTCAGGTTCGGCGGCAGCCATTGGATCGCCCCGATGGGATCGCTGTACTTGCCGCCCTCTTCGCGGCCAAGCGCCCAGACGAGCGTATTCAGGCGGCCGGTTCGCTCCTCGACGAGGAGGGCGTAGCGGAGGACGATCGGCTTGTGCTTGTCCTCGACGACGAGAAGTCCGGGCGAATCGAAGACCATCAGCGTGTTCGAGCGGGCGACGACGGCGATGTCGGCGAGCTTTTCCTGGGCCGTGCGCAGCACGACGCGGGCCAGCAAGCCGAGATTGGCACCGAGTTTTTTCTGCGTGTCCGGCGTGACAACGGTGTCCTCGTCGCCCACGTGCACGCCCAGGCCGACGGCGACCTTCGCCAGCTTGTAGCCCTTGCCGCCGCCGCCGGGCTTGTCCGGCTTGACGTCGGCGAGGACGGCCGTGAACAGCATGTGCGCCAGGCGGTCGGCGGTGGGCGATAGTTGTTTCATGTCGCCGGCGCCGGGGCGCGAGTAGCTCTTGATGATGAGGTTGCTCCAACCGTTCGGCGCTTCCTTGCCCAGGACGGTGCCGGGCGGGATTTGTTCGAGGTGGCGCACGGTTACATCGTAGGCTGAGCCGCTTTTGCCCTCGGAGCAGGCGACATCGGTAAGACAGCAAAGCAGAAGCACACTGAGGAGGGTTTTGCCGATGAGACGAAGCCGGCGAAGGGAGTGCCAGTATTGCATCATCGCGACGATTCCTCGCGGTTTGGAAAGGGTTCGGGGCGGAGTGTGTCAAGCGTTGTCCCAGGGCATTTTTCTCCGCCGGCCCTAGATTGTCAAGGTGGCGCGGAATTGCGGTTGGAACGGAGAACGACGATGAGTGGCGAAGAGGCCGTTCGCGCCGGGCGCGTGTTGGTGACGGGCGCCGGCGGATTTCTCGGCGCCAATCTGGTGTGGGCGCTGCGCGAGCATGGCTTTCGCGTCCGCGCTCTGCTCCGCCGTCCGCCGCGCGGCCCGCAGTGGCAGGGCATCGCGGATGTCGAATTCGTCCTCGGCGACGTTTGCGATGCGCCGCTGGTCCGCCGTGTCCTCGACGGCGTCACGGGCATTCTTCACGCGGCCGCCCTGACGCGCATGATCCCCCAACCACGGCGAGAGGCGTTTCGCGTCAACGTCGAGGGAACGCGAACCGTCTGCGCCGCCGCCCTTCAGGCCGGAGTGCGCCGCCTCGTGTTCACGTCCAGCATCTCGACGATCTCTCCGGGAAGCCGCGATCACCCGTCGAACGAGGATGCACCCGACAATCTGGGACCGATTCGCGCCCCCTACTACGCCAGCAAGCGGCAGGCCGAGCGCGTCGTCCGTGGCTTTCAAGCCAGCGGCTTGGAGACGATCACCTTCTGTCCCGGCTACATCATCGGTCCGCGCGACGCCCGGCCGACGACGAATCAGCTGCTTATCCAGGCCGCCCGCAGCAGCCGGTCGATCCTGCCTCCCGGCGGCATGAACGTCCTCGATGTACGCACAGCGGCCTTGGCGCACGTCCGTGCTTTGTGGCTGGGTCAACCCGGCGCGCGTTATCTGCTGGTGGGTGCGTATCGAGGTTACGCGGAGTTGGGGGGCATCGTGCGGCGCATTCTCGGAAGCGGCCACGTTCATGTGATGCCGCACTGGATGCGGCTCGCCGGTTCAATCCCGCTGGCGATCGCTTCCGGCGTGTGGCCCGCCATGCCCAACGGCCTGGCCCTGCCGAACTTTCAATATGGCTTCGTTCCCTATCATGTGAGCGGCGCGCGGGCCGATGAGGCGTTTGGCCTGACGCATCGGCCGCCGGAAGAAACCGTTTTCGACACGCTGACCTGGTTCCGCGACACCGGCCTGCTTCCCTGGCTGCCCAGGCAACTGCATCCCCTCACCCCATGACGGCCGAAAGTTCCCCTTGTCGGTCTGCCTCCCGCCCGTACATGAATGGGAGAGTCCAAAACATTGCAGTATTGGCAAAGCCAGTGAGCGAGGAACAGCGATGGACCGTACAGCGCGAGCGCAGCCGGAACAGGGCGTCTGTGTGGGGCAAGGCTCCTTTCGGTATCGCGTCGAGGAACGCTGGGCGATGTTCCCCGCGGACGGCGCCGCCGGCGAAGCCGTCGGGGTCGCCTGCGATGGACGCGACCGCGTGTTCGTCTTTCTGCGCGGCCCGCACCCCGTCCAGGTGTTCGAGTCGGATGGCACTCCTGTGGCGACGTGGGGCGACGGGCTGTTCACCCGGCCGCACGGTCTGTTTATCGGTCCCGAGGACACGGTCTACTGCACGGACGATTTCGGCCATACCGTCCGTATCTTCACGCCGGATGGACGCCCGCTCTTGACCTTGGGGACCAGCGGCCAGCCCTCCGATACCGGCGCCACGAGCATCGACTATCGCACCATCAAACGGGCCGGCCCGCCGTTCCACTATCCGACCAACCTGGCGCTCGCCCCAACGGGCGACCTCTACGTCTCGGACGGCTACGGCAACGCGCGCATCCATCGCTTTGCCCCGGACGGACGGCTGCTGCACTCGTGGGGCGAGCCGGGCAGTGGACCCGGACAGTTTCACGTCCCGCACGGGATCGCCGTGGACCGCGACGGCACCGTCTATGTCGCCGACCGTGAGAACAGCCGCATTCAGCTCTTCACGGATGAGGGCGTCTACCGGGGCGAGTGGACCGACATCGCCCGGCCGTGCCAGCTCGCCATCGACCGCGAAGGGTGGATCTACATCGCCGAGTTGGGATTTCGCGCCGGCCGCTGGCCCGGCACCGGAGCGCACGCTGCCGGCGACACCGGAGGGCGCGTCAGCATCTTCGATCGCGGCGGGAAGTTGCACGCTCGCTGGGGAGGCGGCGACGATCCGTGTGCTCCCGGCGATTTCTTCGCTCCGCACGGCATCTGGGTCGATTCGCGCGGCGATGTCTATGTGGCCGAGGTCGCCCTGTCGGGCGGCGCGCGGAAGGGGATTGTGCCGTCTTCCTGCCACACCCTGCAAAAATTCGTCCGTCTCCGTTGACGAGGTCAGCCATGAATCTCCGCTACGATCGCCTGTCCGCCCTGACCGCAGCCATCTTCCGCGCGGCCGGCTGCCGGGACGACGAAGCCCAGCGCATCGCCGCCCACCTCGTCGAGGCCAACCTGGTCGGCCACGATTCGCACGGTGTCATCCGCGTGGCCACCTACGTGCAGTGGCTGCGCGCCGGCAAGGTGTTCGCCGGCCGTACGATTCAGGTCGTCTTCGAGAACGAAGTCCTCGCCGTGGTCGATGGCCAATTCGGTTTCGGCCAGACGGTCGGCGAGCAGTCCATGCGGCTGGGAATTGAGAAGGCGGCGCGGCACGGGCCGGCCGCGATCGCCCTGCGCAATTCCGGCCACCTCGGACGCATCGGCGATTGGCCGTTGATGGCGGCGCAAGCCGGCAAATTGTCGCTGCACTTCGTCAACACCACCGGGGCCGGCATCCTGGTGGCGCCGCACGGCGGCATCAATCGCCGTCTGTCGGCCAACCCCATCGCCGCCGGCATTCCGCTGCGGAACGGATCGCCGATCCTGCTGGACATCTCGGCCTGCACCATCGCCGAGGGCAAGGTCCGCGTCGCGCTGAACAAGGGCGTCGCCGTGCCGGAGAATTGCCTCATCGACGCCGAAGGCCGCCCGACGACCGACCCGCGCGTCTTCTACGCCGACCCGCCCGGAGCCATCCTGTCCATCGCCGGCCATAAGGGCTATGGTCTGGCGGTGCTGTGCGAAGTCCTCGCCGGCGCTCTGACCGGCGGCGGGTGCAGCAACCCCGCCAATGCCGGCCGCGTCGTCAACGGCATGTTCTCGATTCTCCTCGATCCCGGTCGCTTTCAGGGGGACGGGGACTTCGCGGCCGAGCTTCAGCGCTTCATCGCCTGGGTGAAGAGTTCGGCGAAGACGACGCCGGACGGCGATATTCTGATGCCGGGCGAAATCGAGGAGCGGACGAAAGCCCGGCGACAGCGCGACGGCATCGACATCGACGAGACGACCTGGTCGCAACTCCTCGAAACGGCGCGAAGCGTCGGTCTGGAATCGGGACAGGTGCAGGCCATTCTCCGATAGCAACGGGGCGCGAGCCGGATCGGAGTCCGGCCCTGGATTCCTCCATTTCTTTGTGCGACAATCGCGCTTGAGGCAGGGACCAATCCATCTCTCCGGCGCACGGATTCTCTCCGTGCCTCGGCCCGTCGTGGGATGGGTTTCTTTCGGAGAAAGGAAGGCATCGATGATTCCCTTGCGTCGAATGGCCGTGGTCCTCCTCGCCGGTCTGCTGGTTTTGCTCGTGCTGGGCAGCGATTCCGCCCTCTCCGCGGAAGAGAAAACGACGGCGGAAGCGGATGGCCCGCTGGGGCTGACGATCGACCCGCGCGCCGGTTTGCAACTGGCGGCGGCGGCGGACTACGTCGTCGAGGAAGATTGGAAGAACGCCGTCCGCCTGTTGCAGCACCTGCTGGACGATAAATCGCAGAGCCTGGCTCGCGTCGCCGGGCGCCAGGGCAAGGCGGACCGCTACGTCAGCGTTCACACCGAGGCGGAGCGGTTGCTGGCCGAGATGCCGCAAGCGGGACGCGAGGTTTATCAGCGGACGGTCGGCCCGCGCGCCGCCGAGTTGCTGGAACAGGCGCGCAAGGAGCGCGACGCCGAGCTGCTCGCCGCGATCGTGCGGCGCTACCTGTACACGGAGATTGGACCGTCAGCCCTGGAGGAGCTGGCCCGGCGGCACTACCGGGCCGGCCGCTTGCACTTCGCCGCGTACAGCTATGCGCGCCTTGTCGAGCATCTCGGCCTGGCACGCTGGACGAGCGACGATCTCTACCGGGCGACGGTCGCGTTCCAGCAGCGCAGCACGTCCACTTACGCCGATCGCGCCCTGGCCCAATTGCTGGCGCGTTCGCGGCAAAATGTCGTGCGTCTCGGCGAGCGAGCGCTCACCGTCGAGCAACTGCGCACGGAGATCGAACGCGCGATCCCGTCGCGGCTCGCGGGACTGGCCCGTCCACGGCGGCGATGCCGGCCGCACGGCCCAAGGCTCCGGCGGCGCTCCGTTCCTGGAACCGATCTGGCGTCAGTCGATGATTTGGGAGGGAATCGATGGGAAAGCAGATCCCGCCCTCGGTCAGCGCCTCCGGCAAGTCGAGAAACTCTTGCAGGACCACCATCGGCCGATTGTCCCCGCGTTCTCGCCCATCACGGTCACGTTCACTAGGGGCAACAGGAAGATGCCGCTGTTCATCTACAAGAATCATTGGGGCATCGTCGCCCTGGACGCGAGGACCAAAGAGATCGTCTGGGCCACGCCATCCAACTGGAGCCTGCAACACATGATCTCGACCAAGGGCGATTTGGCAAAGCAGCAAGCCCTTGACGGATGGCTCGATTTCTACTCCGGCGAGGGCAATTATCCACAAATCATCTTCGATAACTCCACGGTCGGCACGCTCAGCACCGACGGAAAATATGTCTACGTCGTCGAGGACTTCGCCGTTCCGCCGCCTCCGGTGGAGCTTAACATAGGATTCCGTCGGGTGAACCTTGATCGCGGTTACTCGTGGGAAATCCAAGAGGCCATCCACCATAACCGCTTGCAAGTCTTCAGTCTGGCGGCAGGAGGCAAATTGGTCAGGGAGTTTGGCGAGGACGAGAACGGGCCGCTCGCGGGCTGCTATTTCCTCAGCCCGCCATTGCCGATTGACGGCCTGCTGTACCTGCTCATCGAGAAAAAACAACAGCTATGTCTGCTCTGCGTCGATCCCGGCGCCAAATTCAAGATCGTCTCGCTGAAACCGCTGCTCCGCATGCCGGCGCCGCTGGCCGAGGATCCCTATCGGCGCATCCGAGCGGCCCACGTTGCCTACGGCGACGGCATCCTCGTATGTCCGACCAACGATGGCACCGTCCTCGGTATTGACTTGTTATCCGGGAGCGTGGCGTGGGCGTATCCCTATCGCGTGACGGCAGCGGTACCAGCTCGTCCACCGAAAAATTCCGAGAGACGAACCCCGCGACGCGACCGTCCTGTCCAATACCTCCCTGAGCAAACCGAGACGCCAACAACCCTCCTGTGGAGTTGGAAGGGCTTGAGGATGTGGGGTTCGGACGCCGTGCCGCCCCCGGCTCCCGGACAGGTTGCCGCCGTTCCTGTGCGGGTTTGGAACCCCAGAGACATTCCGCCGGGATGGCTGATCGGGCCGGACGGCCGAAGCGTTCCCTTCAGACGCCCCTTGTCCGTGTACGACGTCTACGATCTCGCCTTCGGCAAGGGTGGCCCACCCGAAGGACAGGAGGTTGCCGCGGAGCCTCCCGCTTCCGAGCGCCGCGAGAGGAAGCTTCCCGCCGGATGGATGCGCGACGCGGAAGGGCGGATTGTCCGCGAGCATCCGCAACCGTACTGGGCGGCGTCGGCGCCGGTCGTCGCCGAGGGCAAAGTCGTCTTCACTCCTCCCGACGCGCCGTCGATTCACTGTGTCAATTTGCACGACGGCTCCCTCGTCTGGTCGCGCAAGAAGAAAGAGGACGAGATATATCTGGGCGGCGTTTATCGCGGCAAGGTGCTGATCGTCTCGGCGAGCAGCGTGCAGGGAGTCAGCCTCGCCAGCGGCGCGACGCTGTGGACGCTACCGACCGGCACGCCCTCCGGACGGGGCATCGCTGGCGACGAGATGTATTATCTACCTCTGAAGGAGTCTATTCACTCGAAGCGGCCGGAGATCTGCGTCCTCGACATCGACAAGGGGCAGATCGTCGCGCACATCAAATCGCGCCCCCGGACGCCCGGCGGGACGGACTTCGACGTGCCCGGAAATCTGCTGTTCCACGGAGGCGACCTGATTTCGTTGACGCCGTGGGAGGTCGTCGCCTATCCGCCGCTGAGGGGCAAACTCGACCAGGTCAGCAACCAGCTCACCCAGCATCCCAACGATCCGGCGGCCCTGACCGAGCGCGCCGCCCTGCGTCTGGCCGACGGCGATACGACCGGTGTCGTCGAAGATCTGCGGAATGCGCTGAAGAACAAACCGGTCGCCGCGACCCGGCATCGGGCGCGTTCGCTGCTGTTCGAGGCGCTGACGGAGATGTTCCAGCGCGACCTCCGCGACGCCGACAAGTATCTGACGGAGTACGAGGAAGCGTCCCATGTGGACCTGGAAGGCGTCCCAGCCGGAGAGCAGGCTCGACGGAAGGCCGAGCAGGATCGCCGGCGCGTGCGCTATCACCTGCTCGTCGCGCGGCTGCGCGAGAGTCAGGGCCGACCGATCGACGCCCTGAAGGCGTACCTCGACCTCGCCGCCCTCGGTCCCGGCGAGGACATGGTGCCGCTGCCGGACGAGCCGGCCGTCAAAGTTCGCCGCGCCGTTTGGGTGCGCGGCCGCATCGCCGAATTGATTCGGAGAGCGACGCCCGCGCAGCGCGAGGAACTGGACAAGGAGCTGTCGCGGCGACCGAAGGAGTTGGAGGGCCGCAAGGAGGTGCGAAGTCTGCGCGACTTCACGGCGCTGTTCGGCGCGGACACGGCCGGCGGACGTGAGGCGGCCTTGCGGCTCACTGATCGTCTGATGCAACAACGCGACTACCTGGAAGCGGAGTTGCTTTTGCAGCAGGTGCGTCAGCGCCACGACGATTCCGCTCGCGCCGCGCGCGCCGTGGAGATGCTCGGCCGGCTGATGACGCTGGAGGGATTGCTGCCCGATGCCGTGTACTATTATCGCATTCTTCGCCGTGACTTCGGCAAAACGAAGCTGCCCGACGGCGGCACCGGCGCGGACGCCTGGGACGCGCTGAGCGCGGACAAGCGATTTTTGCCCTATCTCGAGGAGGCGGACCCGCTGGCGCTCGGCAAGTTCAAGGCGTGGAAGGAGGCAGGTGATTTCCCGCTCAATGTTCCGCTATTCCAGTTCGAGCGCGACGGCGAGGATGTGCCGTTCTTTCGCCGTCACCTCGTCGGTCTGGGAATGTCCAAGCCCGACTTTCACTTGCGCGACCGAAGCACCGGCGACCGCTGGACACCGCGGCTGCTGCAGACGCTGAAGACGTCGTTCCAGGCTCTCCTGCCGGGACTCAATCCGAAGGCCGTGCCGCGTTTCCGCTATCACACGCTGGGGCATCTGATCGTGTTGCCGGTCGATCGCCTGGTGTTCGGTCTCGACCCCGTGGCCGGGCGCGTGCTGTGGGAAAAAGATACCTTCACCGAGGGGAAAAAGACCCAGGCGGATTCACCCGCCCTGGGGGAACCGCGTTGGGCGAGGATCGCGGTCGATCCACTCGACGGCAGCACGCGCGTCGCCTACGCCGATGGTTGGGTGCAGCACCTGGGCCAGAACCTCGTGCTGAGCCGGTCCGTGCTGTGCCTGTCCACGCGCCAAGGATTGCAAGCGTTCGAGCCGCGAACCGGCCAACTGCTGTGGTCGCGCGCGGACGTGCCGTCGAATTTCCGCGTTTTCGGCGATGAGGAATACGTCTTCTTGGTGCAAGAGAACGCGAAAGGGGAGGCCGTCTCAACGCGCGTGCTGCGTCTGGCCGACGGCGGATCGTTGCCGGCGCCAGACTTCACGAACCTCTTCCGCAAGCGCGTGCAGGTATTCGGCCGCACGCTCCTGCTTTCGGAGAGGGACGACAAGGAAGCGGTGACGCTGCGGCAATACGATATCCCAACCGGAGCGGACATATGGAAGGCGACGTATCGCCCGAAGTCCATCGTGCTGCACAGCGACGACCCGCGCTGGACGGGCGCGGTCGAACCGGACGGCAAGGTTCACGTCATCGATCTGCGGTCGCGCAAGGAAGCGATGACCGGCCAGATGGAGACTCCCACCGAGCACCTGCGCAACGTCGAAACCATCCATCTGCTCGCCGACCGCAAGAATTTCTATCTCCCCTGCCAGGCGCCGATGGAACTAAAGGATCCTAATCGCCGCGCCGAGGCGGGTTGGCAGGCCAATGTAATGACCGAGCACGGCATGCGCAGCGTGCCCCTCAATGGCCACCTTTACTCCTTCGAGCGCGGCAGCGGCGACATCGCCTGGTTCATCCTGGTCAAGAACCAGTTCCTCATCCTGGACCAGTTCGCGGACTTGCCCGTTGTCTTCCTCACGGCGCGCTCGCATGGATTTCGCAATACCCCGCAGGGCAGGGAATGGGTTTCCCACGTTCGTGCCACGATCGTGGAAAAGCGTACGGGACAGACGCTGTTCCATGACGATGCGCTCAAGGAGGAGAATCCGTTTTATGCAGTGCGCTTCACCGCGCAGGCCGGTACGATCGAGTTCGTCAGTCCCACGCTGAAGATCCACTGTCAGGCGCGGCGGTAGTTCCGGCGAGCCGAGCCGGACCCGAAGTGCCGCTCGGCTCGCGGCACCTACTCTCTCTCGACCCGGAGATCGCCTCCGGGCCGCTTTCATTTCGCTTCCACCTTGGAATGGCAATTGCACAAATTCCCCGAAGTGGCGCTGCGCGGCGCTTCGAGAGTCTTGATTTTCCGAGGAGGAAGTCATGTCTTCCGCTCCCCCGCCGACCTCGTATCCCGGCCAACCGGGCGCGGCCCCTGCCGCGGCGCCGGCCATCCCTGCGGCGCCTCCGGGTACACCTCCGATCGCGCCCGCCGCGCCCGCCCCTACTCCCGTCTATGTCCAGAATCCCGTGCAAACCGTTCCCGCTCCGCAGCCAACGCACGAGGAGCATCCGCAGGAAGTGCGCGTTTACAGTCATTCGACGTTCTTCTACTGGTGGCCGGTCTGGCTGTGCGGCTACATCATGGCGCTCGTCACGCGCATCGACGGCCAACTGGTCTGGATCGGCAGTTCGCAAGTGTGGGTGCATCGCAGCAAGAACCTCGGCGTGCTGTTCACGCTGCTGTTCTTCCTGGTCATCCTCATCACCAATGTGACGCTGCGCGGCCTGGCCTCGGTGGTGGCCATCCTCGCCCTCGCCTTCGGCGCCTTGCTGCTCGCCTACTTCGGCTGGTGGGAAGACGTGCTGAACTGGATGGGCATGGTGTCGATTTACATGAACATGGGTTTCTATGTGTTCTTCTCGACGCTCGTGCTGATCGTTTGGGCCTTCTCGGTGTTCGTCTACGACCGCCTGGGATACTGGCGGGTGACGCCGGGCCAGCTGACGCAAGATACCGTCATCGGCGGCGCGCAGAAAAGCTACGACACGCGCGGCATGGTCTTCGAGAAGAAACGTCAGGATCTCTTCCGCCACTGGATCCTGGGCTTTGGTTCCGGCGACATCAACATCTCGACGACCGGAGCGCGGCGCGAGACGTTCATCATTCCGAACGTCCTGTTCGTGGATGCAAAGGTCAGCGAGATTCAGAAAATGATCGCCATGCAGCCGGATCAATTCCAGCCGCCCGCGTCGTGATGGCGGGCGGATGCCTGGGTTAATCCGTGAGCGCAGGAAGAATTCGGGCCGTCACAGAGCCGAAGCCGACGCGATAGCCATCGCCCTGGCACCAGGCCGTCATCGTGACGCGATCACCGTCGAGCAAGAACGTGCGCGTCTCGCCGCCCACGTTCAGCGGGCGGCTGCCGCGCCACGAAAGTTCGAGCAAACTCCCGTACGACTCCGGCGTCGGCCCGCTGATGGTGCCGGAGGCCAGCAGATCGCCCGGCCGCAGATTGCAGCCGGTGATCGTGTGGTGGGCCAACTGCTGGGCGAGCGTCCAATACAGATACTTGAAATTCGACGTGCAAATCCGCTGGGATTCGGCCATCTTCTCGCCTTGCAGATGCACCTCCAGATGGATGTCGTAGGTCGCGCGATCGTCGCGGTGCAGATAGCGCAAGGGCGGCGGATCTTGCGGCGGCGCGGCGGTGCGAAACGGCGCGAGTGCCTCCATCGGCACCACCCACGGCGAGATGGACGTGGCGAAGTTCTTGGCGAGGAAAGGCCCCAGCGGCACGTACTCCCAGGACTGAATGTCGCGCGCGCTCCAGTCATTGAGAAGCACCATGCCGAAAAGATGGTCCTCGGCGTCCCCGATGGGGATGGGCCGGCCCAACTCGTTGCCCGGTCCGATGAAGGCGGCCATCTCCAACTCGAAGTCCAGCAACCGGGTGGGACCGAACATCGGGGCCGCGGCGTTCTCGGGTTTGCTCTGACCGCACGGGCGGCGAACGTCGGTCCCGCTGACAATTACGGAGCTGGCTCGTCCGTGATAGGCGACCGGCAGATGCAGCCAGTTGGGTTGCAGCGCCTTATCGGGTCCGCGGAACATGGTGCCGACATTCGTGGCGTGTTCGCGCGACGAGTAAAAATCGGTGTAATCGCCGATGTCGGCCGGCAGCAGCATCTCGACCTCGGCCATCGGCGTCAGGACGCGGGCCAGCAACTCGGCATCGTCGCGCAGCGTCGCTTCCTCCTCGCGCAACAACCGGCTGACCTGAGCGCGGACCTCGTGCCAGGCCGCTCGGCCCGTGGCCATGAACGCATTCAGCGTCCCGTTTTGGAAGACACGGCGGCCGCGCAGGGCGGGAACGTCGAGATGTCCCTGGGCTTCCAGCGCGGTCAAATCGAGGACGTGTTCACCGATCGCGACGGCGATGAAGCGCTCCCCGCCGCGCCGTCGGCAAACGCCGTAGGGAAGGTTCTGGATCGGAAACGGCGATTGCGGCGACACCGGCAGGAACGAACGCAGCGGTCGCATAGGGAACCTCCGAACCTCGATTTCACTCCGCGTCGCCATCGGCCGGATTGACGAACACCTCGTCCGCGAAAAGCCATAGGCCGTTAGTGTGCGCCACCAACTTAACGTAGCGCGCCTGCACGTCCTTGATGTCCGCCTGCAGCGTCTTGAGATAGGCGGCCTGCTCGCTCTGCTTGTGCTCGATCACGGCGACTGAACGGAACTTCTCGCCGTCGTCGGAAACCAAAATGTCTACACGGCCGGGGATACGGATGCCGGCCCCAACGTGCTGAAGGAAATGACCACCGACTCGGCGGATCGCGGTGGGACGACCGAGGTCGATGACGGACTCGATGTTCTTGCCCTCGACGCCGAGCCATTGCGGATTCAAAAAGTCCGGCGAGCGCGCGACGTGGCCGTCGGTCAACCCTTTCACGCCGGAGAGGTTGTATCCCTGGGCTGGTGGATATTTCAACGTCACCGGCTTGTCGAGAGCGGCGTGTCGCAGTGTCGGCCCCGGCAGCGTCGGATTGACCGCCACTTCGTCCGTGAACGTCCAATCGCCGGCAGCGGTCACGCGCAGGCGGAGATATCGGGCTGTCGTCGCGGCCACATTCGCGACATACCAACCGCGCGCGGCGCCGCCGGCCTTCTCGTCGATAGTTGCCAGCGTGCGAAACGCTTTGCCGTCCTCGGAGACGGCGTACTCCACTTGCCGGGGCAGAGAGACGCCGCCTGCGGATCGCAGAAAGTGTGCGGCCAGTTGTGTGAGGCGGATCGGCTTGCCCAGATCGAGACGAATTTCGATCGGTTTCCCATCGCGCGTCCAACCGACCCAGCCGGAGGAGCCGGACTGATCGCCGTCGGCGAGAAGGCCGTCGGTCAGGCCGCGCGGGCCGGGTCCGTAGTAGCCCGGTTGGGCGGGGAGGAGCGTCGCCTTCGCTCCGATGGCGTCGTGCAAGACAGAGGGCAGTTTGCGATATTCGCGCGTGAAGGTCGGCCGCAGCGGTTTGCCCTCGGCGGCGAACCAGCGCGCTTTCAGCGTCGTCGTCTTCCTCAGTGTCAACGCCTTGTCACAAACAGGAGAGTCGGCGGTCGGCTCCTTTCCGTCGAGTGTGTAGCGCACCCGGACGGTTGAGGGCACCCGCGTCGCCTTCATCTCCTTGACGAAAAGCGGCTCCAGGCGCATGGCGACGGTCGGATCGAGGACGTCTTCCGTCTCGAAGGTGAAGCCGTACAGCAGACGGTCGAGCCGAGCGTCGGTGACGCGCAGGCGGCGCAGGAAATCGGCGTGATCGCGGCCCGTATTGGGGTTCCAGGTCGGCTCGTTGCGCAGAGCGCCGGTCTGACGCAGATACGGCACCGCCGCCTCTTGCGGACTCTCCCACAAAATCGAGGTCGCGCCGCGGAGGAGCGGCTCGCCCTTTTTGAGTTGAGCGCCGTTGACGTGATACGGGTCCATGTACGGCGTCTTGACGCCCCAGGGCGGATTGATGACGGTGTAGCCGTCGCGCACCAGCGCCGCCGCGGTGCCGCCGCCGCCCACCCACGGCAGCACGATGAGGTCTTTCGGCGGAGCGACCGGACGCAACGGCGCACCCTCCCAAACGATAGGCCGTTTGCCGTGCTTCTTGACGATGCCGTACATGCGATTGACGAAGGCATTGAAGACGGCATGCGTGTCGGCGAGTTTGTGCTTCGCCAGGAACGCCTTCACTTCCGGCATCCGCTCCGTGCCGCCCAGCGACGACTCGTCGCCGCCCATGACGAAGTACGGCGACGAACGAAAGACGGCACAGACCTCGCCGACGATGGTATCCAGCGCCCGGAAGGCCTCCTCGCTCACCATGTTGATGACGCCCAGCGAGACGCGCTTGCCCTTCTCGTCGGTGTAGCCGAATGTCTCCGGCAGCGCGGCGCGCATCTGCCCGCTGTGGCCGGGCATCTCGATCTCCGGCACCAGCGTCACGCCGCGCGCGTCGGCGTAGGCGACGAGCGCTTTCAAGTCGTCGATCCGGTACACCGTTGGCTTGCTCCCGCCGGCCCAGGCGAAATTGTGCTTGCCGAGTGTCGGAAAAGCGGTGGAGGGAAAGGTCCAGGCATTCTCGTCGGTCAGATGCAGGTGCAGATAGCGGATCTTGTAGAAACGGCAGACCTGCACGCACTGCCGCAGCGTATCGAGCGAGTACGGCTTACGGGCGACATCGAGCATGGCGCCGCAGTAAGGAAAGTGCGGCCCGTCCTCGACGACCAGATGCGGTAGGCGGACCGTGCCGTCGGCGACGCGCAGCGCTTGCAGCAACGTCACCGTGCCCAAGGCGACGGCGTTGTAGCCGGAGCCGCGCACGATGGCGCGCGCGCCGACGGTCAACGTGTAATTCTCGCCCTTGAGATCGTTCGCCAATTCCAGGACGAGATCGCCGTCGTGGGGAGCGTCGGTCGCCGCCGTCAACCGTAGTCCGGTGGCGAGGGCGATTTCCTCGGCGAGGATCGTCGCCAGCGGCCGCAGGGTACGCTCGCTGGCGACGATGCGGCTGGCGGCGGCGAGTTCCAGCGTTCCGTCCTTGACGGTCGCGCTGCGAGGCCACGGCACGAGAGGCGGTTCGGTGGCCTTGCCGCTCGCCTCCGCGCCGTCACACGGAAGAACGGCCAGCGTGAGGGCGGCAAGGACCAGCGGGCAAGAGCTTAAGTGCGACACAAGCGATCTCCGATAGGGCGAGCTACTTCACGGTCCATTCGACGGGTTGCGGCTCGATCTGCTCGGCGGGGCGATGGCCGGCATCCTTGCGTCCGCTGCCCGCGAGCCGGCTAATGGCGCGGACGGTCATATCGTGGTCGCAAACGATCTGGCAACTGAGCCGTACGCCCGACAGGCCGCGCGCGGCCAGGACGCTCTTCTCGGCGACGGTCATCTTCTCTGGCTCACCGCTCACGAACTCGACGCGGCAGGTGGTGCAGCGGGCATTGCCGCCGCAAGCGTGCAACTGATCGATATGGGCGTCGTCCTCCAGGGCCAGCACCAAACGCTTGCCCTGCGGCACATCGAACTCGCCGACACCTTCGACCGTTAACTTCGGCATGGGATCGTCCTTTCGTGCTGAGGTTTTCGCGGACGCAGGTCATTCTATGGCCGGCTGGCGCTCCTGGACGCGATTCGCGCCGCCTGGAGAACGTGCTTGCTCCGGGCGGCGGACGGAGGGATGAATGGCGGAGACGGCCGTCGGCAGGCTGGCGAAGACCGACCGCGAAAACCTCCTTTTGAACGGAACCAGTATGTCGGACAACCCGAAGCCGTCCTGTCCCGAATGTGCCGATTCGTTCGAGGCACCCGAGGTCAATCGCCGCAATTTCATCCGCGTCCTGGGCGGGCAAGCGGCCGTGCTGGCGCGGCTCTTCGCCGCGGACGCCGCGCCGAAGAAGACCCCTCGCCCCGCCAAGCCGGCCGAGGATCTGGTCCGCGAACTGTTCGCCGGCCTGTCGGCCGATCAGAAGAAAGAGGTCGTCCTGCCGTGGGACCACGGCGCCAACGACGGCAAGAGCACCCCCACGCGCCTGCGCATGTTCAATTCGCCGATCGGCAAGAAACACATCGCCGACATTTACATGCCGGCCCATCCGGGCTGGTGCCGGCAGACGTCGCGGTTGCGACGCCCACGCATTCCGGAAGCGAGAGGCTGACATGATCGTGTGGCTGGCCGTGATCGCGACGGTGATTGCGTTGAGTTACTTCCTAACTCAGCGGCGACGCCAGGATGAGATCTGGCGGCGTTTCCGGAATCGCTATAGGGAGAGACGAATGCATCGGTCGTCCGAGCAACCGATCGACCCAACATTTCAGTTTGATCGGCCATCAGGCGACGGAGCGAAGGATGAATCCCGCGATCCAAACTAGGTACGTTGACGGGAAGATGTTAGGCTGCATTCCGCACCTTGAAGCGTGGTATCCTGAGCCAATTTCGACGAATGCAATCCGTTGGTCATACCTCATTCCCAAAGAGTGTGATTGGGATGAAATCATGCCGGTGCGATTCGATAGAAATGTGGTCCTACCTCCGCCGTGGCGACCGGACATGACGGACGATGAAATCGAGCAGTTCCTTGAAGTGAGGCTTCCCGACATCGAGTCGTTACCAAGAGATACGCAGGAGCGGCGTCATCAGCTTTTGGAAAACTGCGACAAGAGCAATAAGCGCCAAGTCATGCGAACGGCGGCTCAACCTATTGCCGATTGGAAATGAACGCTGGCATGGCAGGGAACCGGCCCTATTATTTCATTTCAGGGGTTTTTATTTCAAAAGCGATTTCTCAGGCGGAGCCGCGCGGATCAAACGAAACGAGCCGGCAGCGTAAGCAATGGAGAACCTCCGTTGCTTACGCTGCCGGCTCTGATGGTTCTGTTGTTAACTGGCCACGCGCAGGTCGGCCAATTCCTCCTTGACCGGAGCGTAGTGGCTCGGCTCCATGCTGAACGAGGCCGTGCCGCTGGTGAAGTTGCGCAGCTCGCTCGTGTAACCGAACAACTCGGCGAGCGGGACGTAGGCGTGCAACTGGCAGCGGCCCTTGTCCATGCTGGAATTCAGGATCTCACCGCGGCGGCGGCTGATGTCGCGCGTCAGATCGCCAAGATACTGCGCCGGCGCCAGCACCACCACGTTCATGATCGGCTCCAGCAGCGTGATGCCGGCCTTCAGTTGGGCATCGCGCGTGCATTCGATGGCCGCCAGCTTGAACGCATCCTGTGAGCTATCGACATCGTGATACTTGCCGTCGAACAGCGTCGCCTGCACATCGACGCACTGGAACTTGTACTTGGCGCCCTTGACGCACGCCTCGCGGAAGCCGGCCTCCACCGACGGAATGTACTCGATGGGCACCACGCCGCCGACAATCTCGTTGATGAAATAGATATTGTTAGGGTCCGTCTTGTCGCCCTGCTCCTCCTGGTAGGCCGTCCACTCGGCGACCTGATCCTTGTTCAGCGGCTCGAACCGCATGTGAACGACGGCGAACTTGCCGCGGCCGCCCGATTGCTTGATGAAGCGCGTCTCGACCTCGACCGGCTTGGAAATCGTTTGCCGGTACGCCACCTGCGGCCGGCCGACCGTCACCTTGACGCCCGGCGTCCGCATCAGCTTCTCGACCGACACTTCCAGGTGCAGTTCGCCCATGCCGCTGATAATCAGCTCCTTCGTCTCCGGATCGGTGCGGCACTTCAGCGTCGGATCGTCGCGCACCAGCTTGCCCAGGGCGTCGGCCAGCTTCGTCTCATCGGTGGTGCGATCCGGCACGATCGCCTGCGAGATGACCGGATCAGGGAAGCGGATGTCCTCCAGCGCGACCGGGGCACTCGTGGCGCACAGCGTATTGCCGGTGTGCGTCTGCTTCAGACCGACGACGGCGACGATCTCGCCCGGACCCGCGACCTCAAGGCTGTCGCGGCGGTCGCCCATCATGCGGAAAATGCGCGCCACGCGCTCGCCGCGTCCAACGGCCGTGTTCAGCACGTCGTCCTTCGGATGCAGCTGACCCGAATAAATGCGCACGAACACCAGATCGCCGGTGCTTTCGCTGATGGTCTTGAAGGCCAGGCCGGAGAACGGATCCTTCGGATCGGGTTTGCGCTGCGTCTCTTCCTTGTCCTTGCTCTTGGGGATCAGTCCCGTGACCGGCGGCCGTTCCAGCGGCGACGGCAGATAATCGACCACGGCGTCCAGCAACAGCTGCACGCCCTGGAAGTTCTTCGACGAGCCGCACAGGATCGGCGTCAGCTTGCCGCTGAGCGTGCCGGCGCGAATGGCCTTGCGCAGCATGTCCTCCGGCACCGGCTTGCCTTCCAGCACCAGCTCAAGCAGATGGTCGTCGGCGTGCGAGGCCGCTTCCAGCAGATGCGCGTGCTGCTCCTCCGCCTGCGCCTTGTACTCGTCGGGGATGTCCACGAGGTCGTACTTGACGTGCGTTTTGTCCTTGGGATCCTTCAAGATGAACTTCATCTTGATGAGATCGATGACGCCCTTGAACTGGTTGCTCTCGCCGGCCGGCAGCGCGCAGATGGCCGGCAGGACGCCGAGCTTGTCCTTCATCTGCTGGATGCAGCCGAAGAAGTCGGCCCCGGTGCGGTCCAGCTTGTTGATGTAGGCGAGGCGCGGCACCTGATGCTTGTTGGCCTGGTACCAAACCGTTTCCGACTGCACCTCGACGCCGCCGACGGCGCAGAAGACGCCGACGGCCCCGTCGAGCACGCGCAGACTGCGTTCGACCTCGGCCGTGAAATCGACGTGGCCGGGCGTGTCGATCAGCGTGATGCTGGTGTCGCCCCAGTCGATGGAGACGGCGGCGCTGTTGATGGTGATGCCCTTCTGTCGTTCCAGGGGATCGAAGTCCGTCGTGGTGTTGCCCTCATCGACGTCGCCGACCTTGTGCTTGGAACCGCTGAAGTACAGGATGCGCTCCGTCGTCGTGGTTTTGCCCGCATCGACGTGCGCGATGATGCCAATGTTGCGAAGTTTGTCGAGCATGGGTTCCTGGCCGCGACCCATCGCGGCGGCACTCCTGAAACAGGTACAGAGACAGCGACGGCTGGAAAACGCTTCCAGCCCACATCGCAAATATCGGTTATCTCCACGCGGGGTTCTCCGCGCCGCGTTCAGTAGCGCGGCGCTCGGAGGAGAGTGACAGGAAGGAATCCGGGAGAAAAACCAGTCATTGTCCGCTTCCGCAAAAAGTGCGC
This sequence comes from Gemmataceae bacterium, assembly GCA_036557825.1. Taxonomy (GTDB): domain Bacteria; phylum Planctomycetota; class Planctomycetia; order Gemmatales; family Gemmataceae; genus JAJPHU01. Next base: position 9,764 of record DATBGU010000386.1, on the reverse strand, counting down.
GAAGTAGAAGTAAGATTAATAATATACGCCGGCGTGTGGATTTGTCTAGGGTTGGCGAGAATTTCACGCGAAATGCCGAGAGCGGAGCCGCGACCGTCAGGGAGCGGAGGCGAATTCGTGACTCGGCTCCCTGACGGTCGCGGCTCCGTTGGTCGAGTCGTTACTTCTTCTTCGCCTGACTGATCTGGTGAACGTACTCGATCAGCTTCGCCTTCAAGCTCAAGCGCAGCTTTAGTGCCTTGCCGCCTTCGAGAGTGAGACGGACGCGGTCGCTGTCCTTGTCGTCGCCGAAGACCTTGCGAGCGATCTGGGGAGCCTGCTTGTCGTCGTCCAGGGGCGCCAGACGGGCGACGGCCGCCTGCAAGGCCATCACCTTGCCGGTCGTCGGTGCGACCGTCAGCGCTTCCTTGAGGGCGTCAAGCGCCTTGTCGCCGGCGGACAGGAGCAACACGTCTTCGCGGAAGGCGAGGTACAGCGGGTTGTCGCCGAACGCCTTGCGGGCGCCCTCGTCGATCTTCTCAAGGGTGACGCGGTGGATGCCGATGTCGCCCGCCTTGGCCACGTCGAGCTTGACCGCCTTGGGATCCTTGACGGCCTGCGCGCGAAAGGTTTTCTCCAGGTTCGCGCCGTTCTTGACCTTGACGCCGCTGACGATGGTGTACAAACCGTCGTCGCCGGGGCCTTGCAGGTTGAACGCCGCGTCCAGCTCGGCGGCCTTGAGCGTCGGCATCACCGCGTCGATCAGCGACGCAAGCACCTCGCGCTGGTCCTTGTTCTCCACCTTGGTCAGGGCTTGCTTCTCAAGCTCTTTGAGCATCGGACCCAGCAGCTCGCGCAGTTTCCCCGGCAGAATGACGTTCAGCTCGCCGTTCATGGCAGCGTCCTTGCGAAGCAGCCCCGCCGTGATGCTCTTCGTTTGTCCCAGTTCCTGAAAGACGGCCGCCATGGTGGAGCCGGCCTTGCCTTCCACGCTCACCGTCAGCGCCACGTCGCCGCTCTTGCGGTCGAGGTCCACGCGCAGCGACGTTTCGCCGCCGTTCTGGAACAGCGATTTAACGGCCGAGCCGATTTCGTCGATCATCGCCGTGCGAAACTTCTTCTGCGCCTCGGTTTCGTTGGGCACTTCCTTGTCCTTGGCGTCGGCGAGATGATTGTCCAGGTTGCCCAGTGCCAGTTCCTTGAGTTCGTTCGGAATTCGATCGATGTTCAAGGTCAGCGACATCGCGCCGATCTGCCCGGCCGGCAGCACCGCAGCCGGGGCGAGCAGGCGGTCCTTATCGAGCACTTCCTTGTCGCGGACAGTGACGTAGATGTAGTCGTTGGCGAAGCGGTAGTAGACGGGCGCGGGCACCTTCTCGACGTTGGCGGTGTACACGCCGTCCTCGCCCTTCTCGCCCTTGATGTCCAGGTTTTCGAGCAGTCCGAGGAACGCCTTCTGATCGGATATGGGCAGCAGCAGGACGACCTGGCTGTCGATGCCGTGGGCGCCGATCCAGGCGTACAGCCCGAGCGGCTTCTTGGGATCGACGCCCTCCAGGCCGTTCTTGCCGATCTTGGAATCGATCATCTTGGCGAACTGTCCGGCCTTTTCGCCCTGTCCGACCAGTTCGGCGAGATAGCGGAAATCGCCCTTGAGTTGATCGAGGGGGGCAAGACGGAGCAGAAGAGCGGGCTTGCCCGGCTTGGCGGCCTGCTCCTCGGCGGCCCGCGCAGCGGCTGGCAGAACCAACATCAGGCCCAGCAGGGCCGTCCGGAAAAGCAAAGGTTTCTGCATGAAAACACTCCTTGAATGAACAGTTTTGGACCAGCGAGCCGGGGCGCGGGCAGTGGACCGCGAAGAGAATACCCTTTATACTCGCCTCAGGTGTCAGCCGCCGCGCCGCCTTGCGGATTTTCGGTTGCGTCCCGCGCCGGCCGACCCGACAAGGAGACACCGTTATGCGAACGAAGCGAAGCCTGTTCCTGCCGGCGGCGCTGCTGGTTCTCTGCGCCGGCCCGACGACGGCCGCGGCGCAAGAGAGAGAAGAGCGGCTGTTTCCGGCCGACGTGACCATCTGGGTCAATCGGGCCAACATCGAGTTCCGCGTCTACAAGAACGAGGCGGCCATTTACGAGTTCGGCGACGGACTAGCCAAGCCGTACTTCTGGCCGCTGGAAGCGTCCAACAGCCGGCAAGTCACGCGCAGCTGGCCGATGCGCAAGGACGGACCGGACGAATCGCGCGATCATCCGCATCAAAAGTCGGCCTGGTTCACCTACGGCGACGTCATCCCCGAAGGCATGAAGATCAAGAAGAAGAAGGGCGTCGAAGGCCTTGATTTCTGGGCCGAGGGGCCCGACTGCGGCCGGATCGTCTGCGTGCGCACCAGCAAGGGTGAAAACGATCAGAACAAAGCCTGGGTAACGACCTACAACGAATGGCAGACGCCCGACGGCGACAAGATCATGGACGAGGTGCGCAAGATCCAGTTTTACAACTGGACGACGGCCCGCCTGTTCATCGTGGACATCGACTTGTACGCCAGCGTCGTGCCGATCACCTTTGGCGACACCAAGGAAGGGGCGTTCGGCGTGCGCGTGGCCGACAGCATGCGCGAAGACGCTCGCCGAGGCCAGATCAGCAACGCCGAGGGCAAGACCGGCGAGAAGGCGTGTTGGGGCCGCGTCTCGGCGTGGTGCGATTACTCCGGGCCGGTCAACGGCGACATGGTGGGCATCACCATCTTCACCGGGCCGAACAATCCCATTCCGACCGCCTGGCACGCGCGCGGCTACGGTCTGATGGCCGCCAACCCGTTCGGCCGCGCCAAGTCCGGCTTCCCCGACATGAAGGACAAGAAAGACTCGAAGGATTTGGTGCGCATCGAGAAGGGCAAGCACCTGAAGTTGCGCTACGCCCTGTTCCTCCATCTCGGCGACGTCAAGCAAGGCAGGGTCGCGCAGCGCTACGAGGAGTTCAAGAAGATCAAATAGCGCGTATCAGCCCGAAGCGCCAGCGAGGGCACAAGACAGCTCTCGCTGACGCTTCGGGCTGGTGAGGTTCTCTGCTCGCCGGTGCCGGGAAAGTTCCTAAATCAATCGCATGAGCAAAGTACCTGTTTATATCGGTCTGGATGTCGGCGGCACATCGATGAAGGCGGGCGCGGTCGATGACAACGGCCGGCCGTTGAGTGCCGTCAGTCTGCCCACCGAGGCGCACAAGGGCCAGGAGCACGGCCTGGCGGTGATGTGCGAGGCGATCCGCCGGGCCGCGACCGAGGCAAGTTTGGAGATGAAGGACATCGCCGCCATCGGCGTCGCCACGCCCGGTCTGATGGACATTCCCGCCGGCGTCATCCTCGATCCGCCCAACCTGAAGCCCTGGCGCAACGTGCCGGTTCGCCGGCACATCCACGACGTTTTCGGCATCCCGACGGCGTTTCAGAACGACGCCAACGCGGCGGCGTACGGCGAATACTGGGTCGGCGCCGGCCGCGGGGCGCACAGCCTGGTGATGTTCACCCTCGGCACCGGCATCGGCGGCGGCATCATCCTGGGCGATCGCGTCCTCGAAGGCGAACACAGCCACGGCGCCGAACTGGGCCATGTCAAAATCGAGATGACGCGCCCGCGTCAATGCGGCTGTGGCCGCCGCGGCTGTTTGGAGGCGTACGCCAGCGCCACCTCCGTCGTCCACCGCACGCGGGAAGCGCTGAACGAGGACGGCGGCCGCTCCGCGCTCCATGCGAGCGCCAAAAAGGGAGAATTGACCTCCGAAATCATCTTCGACGCGGCAGCCGCCGGCGACGAGCTGGCGGCGAAGATCGTCGAGGACACGGCGTTTTATCTGGCCGTCGGCGCCATGAACCTGATGCACACGATCGATCCGGACATGGTGGTTTTCGGCGGCGGCATGATCGCGGCCGGCGACGGCTTCCTGGAGCGCATCCGCCATCACGTCCGCGAACTGGCTTTCCCGGTCCCCGCGGCGAAGACGCAGATTCGCTATGCACAGCTGGGCAGCGATGCCGGTTTCATCGGCGCCGCCGCCTGCGGCCGGCAGCTGGTCCGCCAACGATAAAGGATCGCCGTCTATTTGTTTCCCTGCCAGGCCGCGCGCAGATCGGCCGAACACGGCTGACCGATGTTGTTGTCGGACAGAATATCATCCATCGCGGCCAGCACTTCCTTGCGCTCGAACACCAGCGCCTCCACGTATTTCTCATGGAACTCGAACTCCACGTACGGGTCCGTGACCTTTCGCAGCGTCTCGACCAGATGGCGCAGGTTGCGGATGCGGGTGCCGTTGACCTGCTTGACGACTTGCCCGCTGGGATCGCCGTAACCCTTCCCGAGTTTGTGCGGCAACAGCGCCGTGACGACCACCAGTTCCTCTCCCTCAAAGGCGACCTCGCTGTTCCAGCGCGCCTGCAACGGGCTACCCTCCGACGCCTGCGACTCAAATACACGCCCCAGCGACGACGACGCCGGCGAGAACACCAGCGGCCCGTACACGAAGTACGACGGATAGGTTCCATCCAGCGGCCGCATCAGCAGGCGGCGCTGACGCACCACCGGCAGATCGATCACTTGCCTCCGCCCTTGCCGCAGCAGCGTGACCGGCACGCGATCGCCCCGCGCCGCGCGCGGCACGACGTAGGGGAACTCCAGACGCAGATTTTCCTGAACGCGCACCATGCCGTCGTTATCGACGTCGTAGCTGCCGATGCGCATGAGGACATCGCCCTTCTTCAAGGGATACGATGGGTCCGCGGAAGCCGGGGCGCGCACCAGCAGTCCGCGAGTACCCCGATCCAGCTTCAGCCTGCCGCGCAGGGCATCGTTCTGGAGGGATTGCAGCTCGTCCATGATGCGGGGCTTGCTGCCGCTGTTTCCTTTGAGGAAGCTGTCGATCTCCTCGTTGGGGATGAGGTAGCCGATGTTCTGCCCCTCGGTGGAGGCGCCGATGACGACGCCGATCATGCGGTCCTTGACCAGGGCCGGCCCGCCGCTGTTGCCGGGGTTGACGGCGGCGTCGATCTGAATTTGCAGCCCGAATTCCGAGGCGTAGGCGCCGTAGCTGATGCGGGCGACGGCGCCGCGGGTGACGGCCAGCGACGTGCCGCCGACGGGATAGCCGTAGACGCTGACGGCGTCCTTGCCTTCGGGCAGGCCCGCGGCCTTGGGCAAGGGCGGCCGGTTTTTCCAGAAGGTCGCGTCCTCGACCTTGAGCAGGGCCAGGTCGATGCCGGGGGCGATGCGTTCCACGGTGGCGGCGAGCTTATCGCTGGACTGGTAGGGCTCGACGTAGATCTGCTTGGCGTAGGCGACGAGATGGGCGTTGGTGAGGATGCGTTGGCCGTCGAGCACGACGCCGGTACCGGCGACCTCGCGGGGGTTGTTTTTCATCCAGGGTTTGAGAAGGTTGGGATAGCGCTGGCTGGCACTGATGCGCACGACGGAGCGACGGATGTCGTTTTCGGTCTTGCTGTCGGCGCGGCAGACGCCGGCGGCAAGCAGCAGCGCCGGGACGATCAGGGCGGTTGTCCATTTCATGGGGGCGTTCTCCTTCGCGTAGGTTGCGAGTACGTTGGGCTATTTCTCTTGAGTAAGGGGGACAAGTCGGCTTATGGCTCCTTTTCGTCGAGGGGCGCGGGCGGGATAAAATCAACGCCATTGGAATGCGCCCAGTCGAGGAAGTGCCAGGTGTTGCGGAAGGTGCGGCGGGTACGGTGACCGAGTACATCGAGCAGGGCACGCTGAGCGTCTTCGGCGGCCAGGGGATGTTGCAGCAACTTGACAATATCGGAGGTGGCCAACGGTTCGCTCACCGCCTGCAGCGCCTGTAGCGCCTGCGACAGAGATTTCGCTTGGGTGGAGGAACGCGGATCAGTTATAGAGAAACGCGGATCAGTTATCCTGGGCATGGCCACAATAAGAGTCTCGGCCACTTTGACAATCCCGTCCGCGTCCAGCCGACCACACACCGCCTGCAGTGCCCGCAGCAGGTAATCGAGGCTCCCCGAGTAATTGTTCTTGGCGATGGCCGCAACGAGAGCGTCGGCCACCTTGGCGGCCTGCGCAACCTCCAGTCGCGCGACCACCACCTGTAGCACCTGTGCTAAAGAGTCGATCAGGGGAGGGTCATTGCTCTTGGCGAGGGCCGCAAGGAGGTCGTCGAACACCTTGGCGGCCGGCGCAGGCTCCAGTCGACCACCTACCACCTGCAGCGCCTGCGCCAGAGACCTTCTCTCGTTAACGTTGCGCAGAAGCGCATAGTCCGGTAGGTTAATGCTCTTGGCGATGGCCGCAAGGAGTGTCTCAGCAGCCAAGCCATTGAAGGATGGATTCTTCACGTCGAGTGCATTCCCCAGCCTCACACACGCCTCTTTCACCTCCTCGGGCGTGTCCCGCTCCTGGAGGCGTCGCGTCAGCACCTCTTCCACCCGACGGCGTCGTCCCGCATCCAGCCCCACGGCCGCCTGGATCACCCACTCCGCCCGCCTTTCCAGACTCTTCGCCGTCCTCGCAGACTGTAGCCCTTTCTCGATGAAACCCACACAGGTATCGTCGCTGGAAAGATTACCTAGCATCTTCAAAGCCTCGATCTCGGAAGGGTCCAGGGGCGCCGACTTATCCCCGCTGGCGGTAATGAACGCTCCCTTCTGCCCGACGCTACGCAGCGTGCCATCGATCAGGGCCGTCTTCAATTCTTCATTCACTTGCGTAACGCGCTTCGCGTAGTCGTCCGACTTCCGCTTCGCGAGGGTGGCGTCCTGCTCGTGCTTCTTCGCCTCACCAGTCTGCCAGTGTGCATCGAGGTAGAACAGCCACGAGACCACCGTTCCGCTCACGAGGGCGAGCACCGCCGCCGCCGCCAGCCCCGACACCCAGCGGTTCCGCTTCACCCATTTGCCCACACGTTCCAGCGACCCGACCGGCCGGGCGAGGATCGGTTCGCCGTGCCGAAAGCGTCCCAGGTCGTCGGCCAGTTCGACCGCGCTGCCGTAGCGCTGGCTCGCCTCCTTGCACAAGCACTTCAAACAGATCGTCTCCAGGTCGCGCGGCACCTGGGCATTCAATTGGACCGGCGGCACCGGTTCGTCGGAGAGGACTTGCGCGAGGGTGTCCCATACCGTCGCCGCCTTGAACGGCGGCCGGCCCGTCAGGCACTCGTAGAGGATGGCTCCCAACGCGTACACGTCCGCCGCCGGACCCACCTCCTTGCTCTTGCCGCTCGCTTGCTCCGGCGCCATGTAACTGGGCGTGCCCATGATGGCACCGGTGCCCGTCCCGCCCTGCTCGTCGAGTTTCTTGGCCAACCCGAAGTCGCCGACCTTGGGCGTGCCGTCCTCGGCCAGGAGCACGTTGGCCGGCTTCAGGTCACGGTGGACCACCTGCGCCTCGTGGGCCGCTTGCACCCCCCGCGCCAGTTTCGCTATGAGGTCGGCGGCGTTGGGAGGAGGCAAGGGCGTGCCGGCCAGCTTCTTGTCCAGGCTGCCGGCGGGGCAGAACTCCAGGGAGAAGAAAGGCAGACCCTGATGGATGCCAACCTCGAAGATTTGCACGACATGGGGGTGCTGCAAGCGGGCGATGGCTTCCCCCTCGGCGCGGAAGCGGGCGAGTTGCTCGGGGCTGGCGTGACCGCCGGCCAGGACCATCTTCAGCGCCACGATGCGTCCGGCATTGATCTGCCGGGCCTTGTAGACGACGCCCATCGCGCCGCGGCCCAGCAGGGCAAGCACCTCGTAGCCCGGCACGACGGGTAAGGCATGCGGCGAGGACGACGTTTGCCCTGGCAACTCGGGACCGGTGATCTGGGGGTCCGCGACGATCGATAACCGTGCGGGCCGCAGCGTGGCACGGCCGGAAGGTACGTTCATCGTCGCCAGCGGCAGCGCGTTCCGGGCCGCGAAGAAGCGGCGAAGCTGCTCCTCGTGGTGGGGGAAGCGACGGAGGTAATACCCCAGCCGCGGCGCCTCCTCTCGCTCCTCGCGCAACAACACCTCATGGCATATCAGCTCGAAGACCAGCCCCGCGTGTTCGCGCAGGGCGGGCGTCTGATCCAGGTATCTCGTCACCGAGACGCGCTCGCCCCGTTGCCAACGCTGGCGCTGGTCGGCTTGCAGGTAGTGCAAGAGCACACGCAGCAACTCGCGCAGGAGCGCGGACCGCACCGGCTCTTGCATGCTACCCAGGAACGCCTCGACCCGCGGTCGCTCGCCCTTCCGACAGGCGTCCTCGTATCGGTCGCAAATCTGGTCGATGAGTTCCAATGCCGATTGGGATAAGGAATCGTCCCCCGTCGAATTGATTTCGCTCATGAGTCGATCTCCTTGGCCCAGATCTTGCGGATGCGAGCCAGCTTGCGCTCCGCCGTGGGCTCCGAACGGCCCTCGCCGCCGTTCAACTTGGCAGCGATCTCCGCGTTGGTATCACCTTCCAGTTTCCACACCGCGACGTCCCGCAGCTCCTGGGTTGGCAGCGTCTCCAGCAGACGCCGGCAACTCTCCGCCACCTCCTCCGCCAGAGCGGGATCCGGATCGCGGCCGATCAGATCGGAAAAGATCGTTCCCGAATCGTCGGCGTCCGCCGGGGTCAGGGCCGAGAGGGGATACACCCGACCGTTGCGCGGCTGCCGCACGGCTTCGTGCTTGACCTGGTTGCACATCTTGCGGAAGGCGATGACCACCAGCAGTTGCCAAAGGTCGTCGCGATCGAACAGTTTGGGGAAGCGTCCCTGCTCGGCGCGCAGACAGAAGCTTTTGAAGGCCGACAGCGCAATGTCTTCGGCATCGACGACCTTCACCCGCGTGCGCCGCAACCAGCGTTGGGACTGGCGGACCAGCCGGGCAAAATAACCCTCCCACAGCTTCTCGACGGCGGCGCGCTCGCCCTCCTTGAGCTGCTGGATCCAGATCGTGACGGACTCGGCGGACGGCATGGGCGCGCTCCTGGAAGGGAAAGCGATTTTGTTGAGTGCCTCATTGTATGACTTTTCCGACCGTCTTTGGAAGGAATTAACTCTCTCCGGCACAACCGCCCATGTCATCGACCCGATGCGAGTCCGGGCCGATGAGGGCGATCAGGTCGGCCAGGCCGACAGCGCGCGCAGCACCACAACGACGAAGCCGCCCGGCCATTGGACGGCGGCGATCCTCGTCTCGGCGGACATCGCTTGTTCCGGTTCGGGCGGCTCGACCAGCGTCCAGGGAAGGACGCGTTCGGCATCGTAGTCGTTCGGTTCTCGGATCGGGGTGTTCATGTGCTGATTCTCCTGGGCATAATGTGGCGAGCCGGAGGGGCGCCTCCGGCTCGCCTGGGCGAGGGCGATTCACGGGCCGCGGACGGCAGGCCGCGGTTTCAGATACTTGGCGAAGAAGGTCGAAGTCCCCGCGCCGGAGACCGCCGGCCCGCTCTCCCCTACACTGTATCTCAACAATTCCGCGCCAAACCCCTCATCGCGCGCAAAAAAATTCCCGGCGTTCGTCACCGGGGCCGATTCCTTACGCGGGTTGGTAAGATGGGATCAAAGCACTTCGATCAGATATGTGTCAGCCAGATGTGCAGTTCGTCGGGAATGGGCTGTTGATCGTTATACCGCAGAGGCAGGAGGATTTCGTACCGCCTGAATGATTTGCTCATAAGAGCGTTCGGAAAAAATGAAATTGTTATGGGGTCAAGAACCTCAAACAAATTAACGAGCAACCTAAACGGAGGAATGCCTCCTGAATCTCCGAGAGGCGATCGAGCCGACGCCGTAACCGCCCAAAGCCATGCAACCA
>DATBGU010000385.1:0-50973 GCA_036557825.1 Gemmataceae bacterium | reverse complement strand
CGGCCGGCGTCAGCCGGCTGTTCGACGCCCCAACAGCCGGCTGACGCCGGCCGCTCGCCGAGATTACGATAGCTTCTTGCGGAACACGACCATGTCATCGCCGTCGCTGTAGTAGTCGCGCAGCGCGCCGGTGACTTCGTAACCGTGTTTGAGGTAAAACTTGCGCGTCAACTCGTAGTGCGGCAGCGAGGACGTTTCGATAAATAAGACGCGGCCGTTTTGCTTGCGGATGTCGTCCTCGGCGTGACGGAGCAGCTTGCCGCCGATGCCCTTGGCCTGAATGGCGCGCGTGACGGCGATCCAGTACAGATACCAGCTGCGGTCGGTCATGGCCGCCGGGGCGTAGTAGGCGTAGCCGAGGATCTTGCCTTTCTCCTCATAGGTTACGGCGATGTGTCCCTGAGTGCGCATGTCGGCGTGGTAATCGCAGAGCACTTCATCGAGCGCCTCGATTTCATGGGGCTTGAAGACGCCGGTTTCCTCGGTCAGTTTGAGCAGATGCGGCGTGTCGGCCGTGGTCGTCGGACGGATCATGAATGGAACTCCTTGCCGCGGATCTTTAGAATCGCGCTGTCATCCTACCGTATGGAATCGGCCGGCGGGAGAGCGCTGGGGAGGTGATGATGAATCGCGTTCGGATCGGCGTGTTGCTGGTGTTGCTGTTGCCGCTGTCGGCGGCACGGTCGGCGGAGGGGTTGCGGGCCGGCGCGGCGCGGGTGGACATCACGCCGCCGACCGGCTACGCGATGTGGGGCTACGCGGCGCGCAAGGACCAGCCCAGCGTCGGCGTCCGCGATCCGCTGCGCGCTCGCGCTCTCGTGCTGGCCGTCGGAGACAAACGCATCGCCTTCGTCAGCCTCGACCTCGGCCGCGCGCCGATGCGAGACTCGACGGCGGTCATCCGCAAGCGCGTCAAGGCCGCGGGCATCGAGCATCTGTTCCTCGTTGCCTCGCACACGCATCACGGTCCCGTCCTCGAACTGGACGATTGGCCGTCGGCCAGGAACTCCTACGTTCGGCAGCTCGAACAGAAACTCGGCGATGTCATCCTCGACGCGGCCAAGGCGCTGAAACCGGCCCGGCTCAGCGCGGCGTCGAAACAGGTGACGCTCAATCGCAATCGCCACTCGAAGCGCGAGGACAGGCCAGTCGATCGCGAACTGCTGGTGCTGCGCGTCGAGGATGAAGCGGGCAAGGCGATCGCCCATGCGGTGAACTTCGCGGCTCATGCGACGCTGCGCGACAACAAGGAGCGCAAGTTCTCCGCCGACTATCCCGGCGTGCTGGCCGACCTCATCGAGAAGGAGACGGGAGCGCCGTGCCTGTTCTTGCAGGGCGCGGCCGGCGATCTGTCGGCGAACCCGTCGGGGGAGGGCGGCGCGGACCGGTTCGGTCAGGAACTGGGGCGCGAGGTACTGGCCCTGACCAAGAAGATCCGATGTGCGGCGATCAAGCCGGTTCTGGAAGTGCGCGAAGAGGATTTCACGTTCAAGACGCGCATCGACCTGTCGAACCCGTTTATCCGGCTGGCGCTGGAGCGCGCTTTCTTCCCGGCGCTCGTCGCCTTTTATGAGCGCGAGTATCGCCAGGGAGTGCGGCCGCATCTGACGACGGCGCTGCTCGACGGCCGCATCGGCTTTGTCGGCGTATCGGGCGAGTTCTTTTGCGGACACGCCCTCAGCCTGAAACGGCGGGCGCGGCTGGAACACCTGTTTTTCCTGGGTTACTGCAACGATTATCAGCAGTATTTCCCGACCATCGAGGCGGCCAGCGAGGGCGGTTACGGCACCGAGCCGCCGGTGTCGCCGGTCGAAACCGGGGCCGGCGAGCGCGTCATGGATCGCGCGTTGATTCACTTTTATCAGATGCGCGGACGGCTCGACCGCTCGGCGGCGAAGTAGGCCGACTGCTCGCTTCGCAATTCTCGCGAACCTTCCTTGCACGAATGGGTCTAATGGAGTGAACGATCCGTGCCCGTGGCCGAGCGGCCCAGGCTCCAGTCTTCCAAACTGGCAAGGCGGGTTCGACTCCCGCCGGGCACTCTGTCTGTGTCCTCGCTTGTCAGGTCGTCGGGCGCTTCCATCCGGGACCGCCGCCGAACACCGCGTTCGTGCCCGCCAACGGCAGCCCGGTGATGAACGACGCTTCGAGCGTCAAGGCCCGCATGTCTTCCGGCTCCAGATCGTGAACATCGTTTTTGCCGCAAGCCCGCGCGAGAATCTGAATCTCCGACGCCGTGGCGTGCAACCAGTTGGCCACGCGCTCCGCCGCCGGCTCGATCTCCAATCGCTTCACCAGTTCGGGATCCTGCGTCGTGATGCCGACCGGACAGCGGCCGGTGTGGCAGTGATGGCAGGCGTACGGTGCCGCCCCCAGGGCGTGATAATCCTCGACGTACAGCGGCTTGTTGCAGTTGAGCGCGATCAGCGCTGCGGTGCCGACGTAGACGGCATCGGCGCCCAGCGCCATCGCCTTGGCGGCGTCGCTGCCGTGGCGGATGCCGCCGGCGATAATCAGGTTGACCTCGCCGAAAAGTCCCAGTTCTTCCAACGCGGCGCGGGCCTCGCAGACGGCGGCGAGCGTGGGGATGCCGGTGTGTTCTTGCAGCAGGTCCGGCGAGGCGCCCGTCCCTCCTTCCATGCCGTCGATGACCACCACGTCGGCGCCGCACTTCGCCGCCAACTTGACATCATCGTAAACGCGGCTGGCCCCCAGCTTGACGAAGATCGGCACCTGCCAATCGGTGGCCTCGCGCAGCTCCTCGATCTTGAGGAGCATGTCATCGGGTCCGAGGAAATCGGGATGTCGGCACGGGCTGCGCTGATCGACCCCGGGCGGCAGATCGCGGAGGCGCGCGATCTCCGAAGACACCTTTGAGCCGAGCAGCAATCCGCCGGTCCCCGGCTTGGCCCCCTGACCGATGGTCAACTCGATAGCGTCGGCCTGGCGCAGATGATGGATGTTGATGCCGTAGCGGCTGGGCAGCACTTCGTAGATGAGGACGCGGGCGTTCTCGCGTTCGGCCGGCAACATGCCGCCGTCGCCGGTGGTCGTCGAGCCGCCCGCCATCTTCGCCCCGCGCGCCAGCGCCACCTTGGCGTTGTACGACAGCGCGCCGAAGCTCATGCCCGTAATCATCACGGGAATCTCAAGCTCGATGGGCTTGGCGGCGTGGCGCGCGCCGAGGACGGTGCGCGTCGAGCATTGTTCGCGGTAACCTTCCAGCGGAATGCGCGTCAATCCGGCGGGGATGAAGGTCAAATCGTCGAACGTGGCCCAGGTGCGCGGCCGCAGCGTGCCGAAGCCGCGAATGCGATAGCGTCCCAGCTCGGCCTTGGCCTGAATGTCTTCGATGACGCCCGGCGTGTACGTGCCGCTGGGTTGGACGTGCGACAGGGGAACGGATGCGCGGTTGTTGTCGGGTGAGGTCATTGGGGTTCCTTGCTGACGCGGCAGGCTCCGAAGGCGAGGTCGTTGACCGCTTGGGGGGTGAAAATTATACTCTAATTCATCCTCTTCCCAGGGTCCAGCGACGGCAAGATGGACACCACTTCGGTCAGCCTCCTGGAGCAGCTTCGCCACTCGCCCGACGAGGCGGCCTGGGCGCGGCTCGTCCATCTGTACAGCCCATTGCTGTTTGGCTGGGCGCGTCAGGCCGGACTCGACGCCGGCGACGCGGGCGATCTCGTGCAGGATGTGTTCGTCGTTCTGCTTCAGGAACTGCCGCGCTTCGAGTACGACCCGACTCGCAGTTTCCGCGCCTGGCTCAAAACGATCGTCCTGAACCGCTGGCGCAATCAAATCAAGCGTCGGGCGCGGGCGCCGGCCCATCCCGGCGACGGCTTCCTGGCCGACGTGCCCGCCCCGGACGACGGTCTTTTCGAGGAGCAGGAGTATCGCCGGCAGCTGCTCGGGCGCGCGCTGGAGTTGCTGCGCGACGAGTTCCAGCCGGCGACGTGGAAGGCGTTCCACGAGCACGGGATGAACGGCCGTCCGGCGGCGGTGGTGGCCGCGGAATTGGCGATGACCGTCGGAGCGGTGTACGCCGCCAAGTGCCGCGTCCTGGGGCGATTGCGCGAGCACCTGCGCGGCTTGCTGGGATGAATCGACGCCGAAAACCCGTGTAAGGATTCGCTGTCTCGGTTGTACTCCTTCTCGGACATCCGCTTGGCCCGGTCTGGAGCTACCCATGCCAGCCGTCAAACTCTGCCCCGAGCCGGACACTTACCAACGCCTGATCGATGGCGAACTGCCGCCATCCGACGTGGAGCGCCTCAGCCAACACCTCGACACCTGTTCCTCTTGCGCCGCCGTGGTGCAGACCCTTCTGGGTAAGGACACGCTGCTTTCGGCCCTCGGCGGCACGCCGGTCGATGCCCCGACCGGCGCGGATGTCCCCGCCGACCTGAAACGACGGCTACTCGCGCTGCGCTCGTCCTCCGATCCCTCTTCCGATGGCTCGCTTACGCTGCAGGCTCTGAACCCGCCGCAGAGTCCCGATGAGATCGGCTGGCTGGCCCATTACCGTCTGCTGAAGGTGCTGGGCGAGGGAGGCATGGGCGTCGTCTTCCTCGCCGAGGATACGTTGCTCGTCCGCTCTGTCGCCCTGAAGATCATGAAGCCGGAGATCGCCGCCGACCCGCGACACCGGCAGCGCTTTGTCCGCGAGGCGCGGGCCGCGGCAAAGGTCGAGCACGATCACATCGTGCCGATCTACGGCGTGGGCGAGGACGGCGGCGTGCCGTGGTTGGCGATGCCGTTCCTCAAGGGGCAGAGCCTGGACGAATTGCTCAAGCGGGTGAAGGTGCTGAAGCCGGCCCAGGCGGTGCGGTTGGGCGCTCAGGTGGCGAAGGGGCTGGCGGCGGCGCACGCGGCCGGGCTGATCCACCGCGACATCAAGCCGGCCAACATCTGGGTCGAGCCGGAAGGCGGCGGCCGGGCCAAGCTCCTCGACTTCGGCCTGGCCCGCGACCAGAGCCCGCCACCCGATCACAGCCCGCAGCGTGAGGGAGGGGACGAGCACCTGACCCGCACGGGAGCGGTGGTCGGCACTCCGGCGTACATGGCGCCGGAGCAGGCCCGCGGCGAGGCGCTCGACGCGCGGGCCGACCTGTTCAGCCTCGGCTGCGTGCTGTACCGGGCGGTGACGGGCCGGCTGCCGTTCCAGGGCACCGGGACGATGGGCACCCTGCTGGCCCTGGCGACCCAGACGCCGCCGCCCGCGCATGAAGTGAACCCGGAGGTGACGCCGCTGCTTTCGGCGCTGATTACGTCCTTGCTGGCGAAGGACCGATCGGCCCGACCGGCGTCGGCGGCGACCGTGGCTACGGCACTCCACGCCATGCAGGACCAGATGACCAGCCCCTTGATGTCGCCCCTCCCGGCACCGCCGCGACAGGAGGCGAGCGACCCCTGGGCCACTCTGACGGAGACGGTGGAGCAGCCGGCGCCGGTCGTGGCGCCGCGACGACGATGGCGGCCGGCGATGGCCGCGATACTGCTTCTGGTGCTGGGCGGAGCGCTGGCCGCGGGGATCGTCGTCATCATCAAGAACAAGGACGGCAAGGAAGTGGCCCGCCTCACCGTGCCAGAGAGGGGCTCGTTGGAGATCAAACCGGACGGCGACGGTGGCAAGCCCAAGGTGGAGCGGGCGGACATCAATCCCGACCGCAAGGCCGCCGAGTGGGTGCTATCGATCGGGGGCACGGTCAAGGTTCGCCAGAAGGGGAAGGACAGAGAGATCCAGGATGCCAAAGACTTGCCGGCCGTTCCGTTTGAGTTGGTCTTCGTAAACCTGAATCGCATCGCGAAAGTCGAGGACGTCGGGCTGGATCATCTCAAAGGGCTGACCAACCTCGCCTACCTCGACCTGGACGGCACCGTGGTGACGGACGCCGGGGTGGAACGCCTCAAAGGGCTAACTCACCTCACGTATCTTGACCTCGGCGGCACGCGGGTGAGCGATGCGGGACTGGAGCACCTCAAGAAGCTGACCAACCTTACCTACCTCGACCTGGGAGTCACGCGGGTGAGCGACCGTGGGCTGGAGCGCCTGGAGGGGCTGACCAATCTCACGGGCCTTTGGCTGGGCGGTACGCGGGTCAGCGATGCCGGGCTGGAGCGCCTTAAGCGGCTGACCGAACTCACGGCGCTCTGGCTCAATCACACTTCCGTGAGCGACACGGGACTGATCCACTTCAAGGCACTGACCAACCTCACGATCCTGGACCTGGCCGCGACGCAGGTGAGCGATGCCGGGCTGCCCCATCTCAAGGCGCTGACCAAGCTCACCGAGCTTAACCTGGACAACACCCAGACGAGCGACGCCGGACTGGTCCACTTGAAGGGACTGACCAACCTAACGCAGCTTTGGCTGAGCGGCACACGGGTGAGCGACGGCGGAATGGTCCGCTTGAAGGGACTGACCAATCTTGCGGAACTTGGCCTGCGCGACACACGGGTGAGCGATGCGGGCCTGAAAAACCTTGTCAACTTGCCCCTGGGCCGAGTTCTCCTCGATAACTCCCGCGTTTCGACGCGCGGCTTGGCCAGTTTGCGCAGCGCCTTTCCGCGCGCGGAGATCAGCGGCGAAGCCAAGCCCTCGCTGGCCGAAGACCTGCTGGCCGAGGGCGCCGCGCTGACGGTCCGCGCCGGCGAAGACAAGGAGGACCGGATCGTCAAGAAGATCGCCGACCTGCCGCGCGAACCCTTCCGCGTTCGCCGGGTTGACTGCATCGGCGTGAAGAAGCCGCTGGACGAACTGCTCGCTCGTCTTGGCCAGCCGCGCGAGCAGGAGTTCGAGCGGCTTGAGGCGCTCGACCTGTCGGGATGCGTCCTCGACAATCTCGCCTTCGCGCCGCCGCTGGAAAACCTCCAGGAACTGAACGTCTCCGGCACCAGGGTCGCTGACGACGCTCTGCAAGCGCTGGAGAACTTATCGAACCTCCGCCGGCTCGACCTCCATCAGACCGCTGTTACCGGACGCGGCCTGGGCTGCCTGGCCAGGCTGCCGAAGCTGACCGAGTTGTCGTTGGCCGGCTCGAAGGTTTCCGATCTGTTGGCCGCGGAGGTCGGGAAGCTGATAAGCCTGAACCGGCTGTCCCTGGCCGGCTGCACCTTCGGAGACGCCGGACTCAAGCACTTGGCCGGCCTGCGCAACCTGATGCAACTGGACCTGACCGGCACGCAGGTCACGGCGGACGGCGTCGCGGGTCTGCAACAGGCGTTGCCGAAGTGTCAGGTCGTCTGGGTGTCTCCCGACCGTCGCGCCGCCGAGTGGGTGCTGTCGATCAGCGGCACGGTGAAGGTTCGCGAGGATGGGGAGGAAAGAGAGATCAAGGCCGTCAAGGATCTACCGCCCACCCCGTTTGAGGTGGTCCTCGTAAACCTTGAGGGGAACCAGAAAGTGCATGACGCCGGGCTGGAGCACCTCACGGGACTGACCCGTCTCACGCGCCTTCACCTGAACGGCACCCGCGTGAGTGACGCCGGGCTGGTCCATCTCAAGGGGCTGAACAACCTCACATGCCTTCGTCTGGATAACACGCAGGTGCGTGACGACGGGCTGGAGCACCTCAAGGGGCTGACCAAGCTGACGATGCTGGCGCTGAGCGGTACATCGGTGAGCGATGCCGGCCTGGAGCGCCTCAAGGGGCTGACCAACCTTACGGAGCTTTACCTGGCCGTCACGCCGGTGAGCGACGAAGGGCTGGAACATCTCAAGGGGCTGACCAAGCTCAGAACCCTTGAACTGATCGGCACGCACCTCAGCGACGCCGGGCTGGTCCACCTCAAGGGGCTGACCAACCTCACGGAGCTTTATTTGCAGAACACTGAGGTGAGCGACGACGGGTTGCTCCACCTCAAGGGACTGACCAAACTCGAGCATTTTCAGCTCGGGGGCACGCGGGTGAGCGACGCCGGGCTGGTTCACCTCAAGGGGCTGACCAGACTCAGCACCCTTGAGCTGAGCCGTACGCGGTTCAGCGATGCCGGGCCAGCCCACCTCAAGGGTCTGACCAACCTCACGCAGCTTGACTTGAGCGGTACGAAGTTCAGCGACGCCGGGCTGGCCCGCCTCGGGAAGCTGACCCAACTCGCATCGCTTAGCCTGAGGGGCACGCGCGTGACCGACGCCGGACTCAAGCACCTGGCCGACCTGGGCAACCTCAAGGAACTGGACCTGACCGCCACCAAGGTGACGGCGGACGCCGTCGCCGCCCTGCAAAAGGCGCTGCCGAAGTGCAAAATCGTCTCCGACTCCGCCGCGAAATGACCGCGACCCGACACGGAGTATTGTTCGCCAACTCCTGATATCGTAACGGCGACGAAGGGCGAGTAAGATAGCTCTTGTGGCCCAGGCCGAGGAGTCATCCATGCCCCTGCTCGATCACTTTCATCCGCCGCTGCTGAATCGGCTACCTTCCTGGGAATCCTTCCATTCCTTCTGGACGGTAGCCATCGCCGAGCACTTGAACGGGCTGTTGCCCCGGCGCTATATCGCGACGGTCACGACCCATCTGGGGAGTCAGGTCGAGGCCGACGTGGCCGAGTTTGAAAGTCCCTTCGAGCCGGAGGACGAGCCTGCGGACGGCGCCGGCGGCGGGGTCGCGGTGCAAACGTGGGCCCCGCCGGCGACAACGCTGGTGGCGCCCGCCGTCTTCCCCGATGATTTTGAGGTCCGCATTCACGACCAGCTCGACGGCGCGCAGCTGGTTGCCGCGGTGGAGTTGGCCAGTCCGCGCAACAAGGACCGTCCGGAAAGCCGCCGTGCCTTCGCGGCCAAATGTGCCGCTTACTTGCAGCGCGGCATCGGCCTGATCGCCGTCGATATTGTCACGAGCCGGCACGCCAACTTGCACAACGAACTCGCGCAGCTCATGGGCTGGGGCGGGCCGCTCCCGATGCCGGCAGACGCCCTCCTCTATGCCGTGGCTTACCGGCCGGCGCGGCGTCAGGAGAGGAACGAGATTGACATTTGGCCCGCGCCCTTGGAGGTCGATGGGACACTGCCGCTCCTGCCGCTCGCCCTGAAGCGCGCCCGCGCCATACCGCTCGACCTCGAAGCTACGTACACCCACGCCCGCCAGCGCAGTCGCTTGTAGCAGCCGGAACTTGGCTCACAACGCCGCCTTCCACACATCAAGTTCCTTGCGATCGAAGTTCCACAGTTTGCGCCCGGAGACGACCTTGCGAAAGGCGGTCGGACCCGGCACGCGATACGTCACCAACAGTTCGTTGAGCCAGGCGCGGTCCTCGGCGGTCGGTTCCTCAACAACGGCGTCATTGCCCAGGCTGGCGATCTGTCCGCCGACGAAGACGACGCCCTCGTACATCGAATCGGCCAGGGCGTCGCCGGCGTCGCCGCACACGACGATGCGCCCCTTCTGCATCATGAAGCCGGCCATGTAACCGCAGTTGCCGCCGATCAGAAGCGTGCCGCCCTTCATCGACACGCCGGCGCGCGCCGCCGCATCGCCTCGAACGACCACGATGCCGCCGCGGATCGACGCGGCCACGCCGCTGCCGGCGTTGCCGTCGATGACGAGCGTGCCGTTCATCATCGACTCCGCCGCGCCCCAGCCGGCGCTGCCGTGAACTTCGAGATGCGCCCCGTCCATCATGCCGCCGCAGTAATAGCCGACGCTGCCCTCGAAGACGACGCGCACCGGCTGCAACAGCGCGACGCCGAGGTTGTGGCGCGCGTCGGGTTCGAGGATGCGGACATGCTCTTGTCCTGCGGCAACGGCCTCGCGCAGCAGGCGGTTAATGTCGCGCGTCGTCTTCTCACGGCAGTCGATGGCAAAGGTCAAGGCTCATCCTCCTCGTTGGCGTTCAGTCGGCGTGCGCGGGGGAGAGTTCCGAATTGATCGACCACAGTTGCATCGTGCCGGGCGCCGGCTCGCGGGCCTTGAATTCCTGCCCCAGCGCCCGTCGCAGAGCGATCTCCTCGGTCGCCAGCGCCACGAAGTCCTCCGTCTCGGCCAGCATCAGCGGCTTGAAACCGTAACGGTCCTTGACGAAACCAAGACGGTCCTTGGAAGCGACCAGGTAGCAAAACGAGCCGTCGAAATCTTCCAGCGACGATTGCATCGCTCCTTCCAGCGAACGCCCGGCCGCCATGCGATCGCGCAGATAGACGCCGATCACCTCGGAGTCGTTGTCCGTGTAAAAGCGATAACCCTCCTGCTCGAAACGGCGGCGGAGCTTGTGATAATTGGTCACGTGGCCGTTGTGGACCGTCGCCAGGTCGGGAACGCCGTGCGCCCAGAACGGCTGCGAATGACTCAGATCGACCCGGCTCTCAGTGGACAGACGCGTGTGGCCGATACCGTGCGTGCCCTTGAAACCGCTGATATGGTAGCTTTGTTCCAGTTGCTCCGGCGAGCCGACCTGTTTGAACAGGCTGAGACACTCTCCCAGGCAGAGTATCTCGCTAGCGGGCAGAAGTCGGCGTATGCGCTGTTCCAGCTGGATGGGATCGACGCCGGGAGCCGCCTGCGCGTCGAGGAGTCCGGTGCGATAAGAACGGTGGATCGTCACGCCTTCCTGATGGAGCGTGTCGATGGCGGCGTCCCGGTTCGCGCCGGCCGGAAGGCTTAAGCGCAGCCGCATCTCGGCAGCTGGCCCGAACAGCGCCACGCCGGCCGAATCGGGTCCGCGGCAGGACAGCGCTTGCAGCATCGTCAGCAGCGTCCGTCCGAGGGGAGAATCCGTTTGCTCACGCTTGTCGAGAAAGCCGACGATGCCGCACATGACGTTTCCTGCTTGAGTCCGGTGGTTGCAGCGATTATACACAAGCGTTGCCTCTCCCCCAACTACCCATTGCCGGCCGGCAGCGCGTGCGGGCCAGGAGGTCTACTGTGGATCGCTCCGTGCTGAAGATCCAATTGCAGAAAGACGGCGTCGATTACCTCCTCGTCCAGTTCGTGGACATACACGGCGCGGCCAAGGTCAAGATGGTGCCGCGCGAAATGCTCGACGCCGTCGCCGACGCGGGCGCCGGCTTCGCCGGCGGGGCCGTCTGGGGCATGGGACAGAACGCCGCCTCGCACGACATGATGGCCCGCATCGACCCGTCCACCTGCACGCTGACCGCGTGGGCGCCCGGTCTCGCCCGTTTCGCTGCGGACCTGTACGTCGATGGCCGGCCGTTCGCCTACTGTCCGCGCGTCAATCTGAAGCGCGTGCTCGCGGAGGTCCGCACCGCCGGCTACGTCTTCAACGTCGGCGTCGAGCCGGAGCATTTCCTCGTCGCGCGCGGCGATGATGGGCGCATCGCGCCGTGGGATCCCGCACGCGTCGATACGCTGGTCAAACCGTGCTACGACTTCAAGGGCCTGTCCGCCGCCTACGACTATTTGCGCGACATGAACGAGGCGCTGCGCAAGCTCGGCTGGGGCGTCTACCAGGCGGACCACGAGGACGCCAACGGCCAGTACGAGATCAATTTCCACTACGCCGACGCGCTGACCACGGCCGACCGCTTCATCTTCTTCAAGATGCTGGCCGGGGAAATCGCCCGCAAATATGGAGCGATCGTCACCTTCATGCCCAAGCCGTTCTCCGATCGCACCGGCAGCGGAGCGCACCTGCACTATCACCTCGCCGACGCCGAGACCGGCCGCAACCTGTTCGCCTCCGACCGCGACGCGCGCGGCCTGGGACTGAGCGAGTTGGCCTATCACTTCCTGGGCGGCGTCCTTGGTCACGCCCGCGCCCTGTGTGCCGTCACGTCGCCGACCGTGAACTGTTACAAACGCTTGCAGGTCGGCGCCGGCCTGACCGGCACGCGCTCCGGCTTCACCTGGACGCCGGCCTTCATCACCTACGGCGACAACAATCGCACGCAGATGATCCGCACGCCGGAGGCGGGCCACGTCGAGGACCGCACCGTGTCCTCGGCGTTCAACCCGTACCTCGGCCTGGCCGCTTATCTCGGCGCCGGTTTGGACGGCATCCGCCGCGGCCTCGATCCGGGTGAGCCGAACCGCGACAACGCCTACGCGCTTGGCCTGGAGGAGATGGACCGTCGCGGCGTGGATCTTCTGCCGCAGAGCCTCGCCGAGGCGCTGGATGAGCTGGACCGCGACGAGGTGATCCAGGGTGCCCTGGGTCCGATCGCCGAGGAGTTTTTGCGTTTGAAACGAGCCGAGTGGGCGGAGTATCATCGTCAAGTGACGACCTGGGAAGTCGAGCGCTACCTAACCATGCTGTGACTTTTCGTTTCGCCGCGCTTCCTGGCGAAACAGCGGAGTGAGACCAACCATGACGCTGCGCACTTTTGACGCGATCGTGATCGGGGTCGGCGGCATGGGTTCGGCGGCGGCATGTGAGTTGGCGCGGCGCGGCCGGCGCGTCCTCGCCCTGGAGCAGTTCGCGCTCGGCCACGATCGCGGCAGCTCGCACGGCCACACGCGTATCATTCGCAAAGCCTATTACGAACATCCCGATTATGTCCCGCTCGTCTGCCGCGCCTTCGAGCGCTGGTACGACCTGGAGCAGCGGCAGGGCATCCATCTGCTGACCGAAAGTCCGTGTCTGAGCATCGGGCGTTCCGGCAGTCCGATGCTCGCCGGCGTTCTCGCGTCGGCGTCGCAGCACGGCCTGCCGGTCGAGTCGCTTTCCGCCGAGGAGCTGCGGCGTCGCTTCCCCGCTTTTCGCTTCGGCGACGACTACGGCGGCGTGCTGGAGCGCTCGGCGGGGTTTCTGTACGTGGAGGACTGCGTGCAGGCCCACACCTGCGAGGCGATCCGCCTGGGAGCGACCGTGCAGGACAATGAACCGGTGGTTTCGTGGCAGGCCGACGAGCGGGAAGTGACGGTCGAGACGCACGCCGGACGTTACACGGCCGCGCGCCTGGTCCTCACCGCCGGCCCATGGGCGGGCGAGGTGCTGGCGCGTCGTGGGGCGTTTCTGCGCGTCATGCGTCAGGTGGTCCAGTGGTTCGGCAGCCGCGACGATCGGCGCTTCCGCCGCGATGTCTTCCCGCTGTACATCGCCGACACGCCGCTGGGCCACTTCTACGGCTTTCCGATGCTGAACGCCAACGGCGCCAAGGTCGCCCAGCACTACGGCGCGCCCGAGCTAACGAACCCGTCGGAGATCGATCGCACCGTGCGGCCCGCGGATGAAGAGAGGACGCGGGCCTTCCTGCGCGAACATCTGCCGATGATCGACGGCCCATGTCATCGCTCGTCGGTGTGCATCTACACGCTGACACCGGATCGTCACTTCGTTCTCGACCTGCACCCCGATCATGCGAACGTGGCGCTGGCGGCGGGCTTTTCCGGCCACGGTTTCAAGTTCGCTTCCGTGGTGGGCGAAATTCTCGCGGACCTCGCCGACCACGGCCGTACCGATTTGCCCATCGGTATGTTTCGTATCAATCGCTTCGGATAGGATGGTGCATGGCGGCGCGCCGCGAAAATGTGAGGCGCTACGGCCCTCAGAACTGAAGGCGAAGGAAGGGTAAGAATGCCGGAATCGAGAGCATGGGCTCGTCTTGGGAATCGGCAGTCACCGTGAACTTGGTCTCTATCGTTTGCCCGTTCTCCATTTCCAGATACAGCGCACTGGTTTTCGTCCCTCGGAACCTTCGCGTATCGAGAACGATCTCCACTTTTCCCTCTTCGTAGGGCTGAAGCACCGTCTTGGTCGACCGACCAATCAAACCACCTCAACCCGCACGCAGGGAAACTATGCGAAGCGGAACGTCGGAGGGGTTCACGACACGGAATACGTGCCGGGCTTGCGTTCCCCTCTTCACTTTGCCGAAGTCATGCACAAACCCATCCGGGAACATCGTGACGGTCGTCTCGGCGGATACCTTTTCCTCCTCGCTGCTCGAAGCAAGGAGGCAGGCGCTGTTGCCTATCAGGGCCATCAGCACGATTATCGCTGCGATCTTGATAGGGGTCGCGAACATGGCTTGCCGCATCCTTTCCTGGGACGGTAACAGGGGGACCACCCCCGGCGATGGTTACCGCGTTCCTAAAGACACATCGACCTTTTCCGCCACGATTCGAGAGTAATCCTTTGTGCCTTTCCGCGCCGAACTTAATCTTCCGGTGCGCGGGCGCCCTAACGCCACCACTTCAATTCCACGGCACCTCCCTGTCAAGCGGAATACGTGCTGCTCGGCGATGCTCGGCGCCCATTCGAGGAAGTTATCCTCCAAGGAGCGGCATCTGCAACGGAACGATCCGCTCCTTTACGGTCGCGGCTCACCAACTGACAACCGCAGGCGCACCAGCAGATCGTGCAGCGCCGCGCTGCCGCGCGGGGTTTCCGACAGTTCACTCGCTTCGTGCGCCTGCTGGACCTTGTTCCGCAGGCAGTCGTACTCGCCGCGGTGAAAGTGGAGGTCCGTCTCGGTTAGCCTTCCTTTTTCTGTGCCGCCGATCTTCTGCTGGATCAGGTCGTCGAGATACGACAGCTTCGCCGTCTCGTTGAGCCGGACGAGGTTCGCCTCGACCGCGCCCGTCCGCATCAAGTGAATGCCGGTCAGCAGCACCCGGTACACATACAGAAGCGGTTTGACCCGCGGCGGCTCCTCTTTCTCAAACAGTCGCCATTGTGTCTGGGCGAAGCCGAGGTAATGGTGGGCGTGGTGTCGGGTGATGCACTGGGCGGCGATCTCCTTCAATTCCGCGTGTTCCGGCGTAGTGTGGACGACGAGCGGCGAAAGCACCTGCTCCAGCACGTAGCCGTTCTTTCGCAGCAACAGGCCAAAGAACTTCTTGGCGTCGTGCGTCACTAGGTCGATTTCGAGTCCTTCTCGCACGCCGGACTTCTCGATGGTTTCCGGGCCGCTCTGGAGTCCGACGACTTCTCGCAGCGGCAGCAGGTGAGCGCCGCGCAGGTCGAAGTCCGAGTCCGGCGACGGGAAGCCGTACAGGTGCGCTCCGCTGATCGTGGCGAAGATCAGCGGATAGGGATGTTGTTCGACCTGTTGCTTCAGCGTTGCCATCGGGATCATGGCAATTCCTCCGACAAGGCCCGGCGCCGAGCATTGATGAGGAAGGCATCGACTCGTTCGTAGTCCGGGCGTTCCGGCAGCTTCGTCGCGGCCAGCGCCGCGTTGAAGTCTTGATGCAGGCTGAGCCTCCACCTGTCCACGTCTGGCCACGGCACTTCCCCGCGCCGGATCGCCAACAGTCGATCGCGGTGAGCGTCCACCTTGACGGGCACGAAGCCGTCGCGGAGCACTCCGATCCCCGAAAGCAAGAGCCGAATCAGGTGCATAACGTGCTTCCACTTGACCCGTCCACGATTGCGAAGGTTCGCCTGCATCTTCTTGAATTGCGACATCGCATAGCCGTTGTAAGTCTGATAGACCAGCCGCGACAGAAACGCTTCCCTGAGGTGCAGCAACTCCTCGGCCAGCGCGGTGGTCTTCTCAATCAGCGGTGTATACAGGCATTCCAATACGTTCGGATTGGCTTTGAGCGCCAGCACGAGGAACTTTTGCAGCTCCCAATAGACTTCCTGCGTCGGATGATTTTCCAGTTGTTCGGGCAGCCCGGTTAGGGACCAGTGCCGATCGGCAGTCGGCAGATAGATGCCTCGGCGATCCACGTCCGACGCGGCTTCGGCGAGTCCATACGCCTGCGAGCCGATCACGCAGCGGTAGATGACGCGCGCATACAGATCCGCTTCGACGACCACGTTGAGAGCCTCCCCGGCGCAGACAAACCACCCGATCCTTTCCTTATGTTACGAGAAGCGAACTGGGCCGCGCTCCTTCGAGAGATCGCGGCCCAATCGGTTTGGGCGGTCCGCGGGGATGGGATGACTCAATTCGCGCGCGGTTCGCGGCGGGCGCTCTTGGCGGCCAGTGAAGCCAGGCGAGCGGCGGGGTCTGGTTTCGCCTCGGAACGAGACGCGGCAGTCTTCGCCGCTCGCAGACGCGCCCGGCCCTTGCGTTTGTTGGAAGCGGTCGAGTTCTCGGTGCCGGACTGCGCCGCGGCGAGCGTGCGAAGGACGACCACGGCGATCACGGCGACGCTGAATCCAACCAGAATAGGCAGCACAGACGGCGGCAGCGGAACCAAGCGCAGACCACCGCCGAGGACGGCCCCCAGCAGAATCCACAGCGGCCAGAGTTGACTCAGCGCGGCGGCCGCGGAAGGAGCGCTCGACGCGGCCGCCACGGCGGGCACCGGTTCCGCAAGCGGCAAGGAATCGGCACCCGGTTGGAGGCGCGTCGAGGGCGACACCGGAGAAGGATTGCTCGTCGCGCTCTCCGCGCGAACGGGCCGCTGCGGTTCCCCGGAGCGGCCCGAATGGCGTGAGCGCGGACTGGACGGACCAGCCGATTTCAGCGACTCCGGCGCGGGGCCGAACAGGTCCACCGCCTCCTCGAAGTCGGTGGCGCTCTCGTAGGAAGGATCGGCGGACGGCGCGGCGCCGACAGCGACCGCGGCAAACTGGACCGTGGTCGCCGCTTCGCGCAGCGCCTGCGTCACCTGCTCGGCCGCCGCGGCGGGACGCGATTCCGCGGCGAGTCCCAACTTGGCGGCCAACTGGCGATAGGCGCGGGCCGCCGGCGAGTCGGGGTGCAGATGGCTGCTGATCTGTCCCGTTCGCAACGCTTTTCCGATCGTCTCGTCGTGTGGTATCGTTTCCGGCAAGGCGCGGGCGCCGAAGCGGCCGCGCAGCTCGCGTTCCCAGCGGCAGCCCGGCTGCTCGCCTTCGGGCAACGTCAGCAGGATGCCGTGCAGCTGGATGGCGTGACCGTCGCGGCTGGAACGCTGCACCAACTCCAGAAACGCCGGCAGCGTTCGATAGGCCATCGCTTCAGCCCGCATCACCAGGAGGTACTCGTCGCAGCTGGAGATCAGCTGCGCGGGATTGGCTCCCAAAAACGGCGGCACATCGACGATCAGACAGCCGTAGCATCCACGAGCGGCCGGTGTGTCCAGCGCCCGCAGCAAACGGTCGAGGTCGTCGTCGGAGCAGCGTCCTTCCTCGTAGGGGCTGAGAATGTCCAGCCCGGCGACGAGGTTGGTGACGAGGACGCCCGGCAGTTCGATACCGGCCTGGCGCAGCGACTGGCGATGTGGATGTTCCGCGAGATTCAGAGCCGAGCTGATGTTGCTGAGGGGATCGGCGTCGAGCAGCAGGATGCGCGTGCCGCCGGCGGCCGCCGCCGCGGCCAAGTTCATCGAGGTTGTCGTCTTGCCCACGCCGCCTTTTTGGCTGGCTACCAGGAGTTTCCGCACGGCCATCCCCCGTTGTCCGACGCTATTTCGTGCCCCACCGAGGTGCGCTTTTCCTTCAATTGAATACTTACTACATAAATGCATCCCTTGTTTTGTCGGACGATATTTTCATGGCGCATCGCGGGACGGGAGAGGACGGGATTCAGGCGAGACAGGAATGCGCGCGGCTTTTTCCGCGAGGCGCGAAGGGACAGGTGAACGTCAGTTGTCGTTCTCCCGCGCGATGCGGGCGCTGGCCCGGAATGCCTTCGGCGTGACATTCTCGTTGACGCGCTGAACGGAGCCGTCCGCCCACAAGGCGTTAAGCCCCTCGCGATGCAGACCACCGAAGGGACGTCCCCGTCCGATGTAGTCTTCGCAATCGGGATCAAGGCCGCGCGTCGTCGGCGCCCCGCCGGCCAGCCAGGGACCGTTCTGGTGCGCCGTCTCCACTACCATCATCGTGTTGCTGATGCCGGCCGAGATGTCGGCGCGCGTCGGCCGGCGATCGTAACCGAAGAAGCCGGCACGCGGGTCGGTCAAGGGCAAGTCGGCCGCATCGACGCCGACGCCCGCAACGCCGACATACGCCGTGAGACCGTTCTGTCCCGGCGAGAGGCCGCGAACAAATGCGGGGCAGAGGAAGGGCGCGACGTTTTTCCGGGGT
Source organism: Gemmataceae bacterium (assembly GCA_036557825.1). Classification (GTDB taxonomy): domain Bacteria; phylum Planctomycetota; class Planctomycetia; order Gemmatales; family Gemmataceae; genus JAJPHU01. The sequence goes on along the minus strand of DATBGU010000385.1, from coordinate 33,102 downwards.
GGCGCGGCGTTGGCGGGAGCGTCCCACGCTTCCTTGAACTCGATCTCGCCGGACAATTCCACCCACTTCTTGCCGGCTGGCGTCCCTTCGGCAAGATACGGCAAGATGGCTGACACCCAGCTCAGACGCCGCTCGGGTGCGAGCGACGCATTCGCGACCGTCGCGGGGGGGAAATGTCCGTTGTCGTGGTCACTGTAGCGGTTGACCGCCTGTCCGATCAGGCGAAGATTGTTGGTGCAGCCGGCGAGATAGCTCTTGTCCTGAACGTACAGCAGCAAGAGTGCGACGAAACCGAGGACAGTGACGAGAGTGGTGACGGACGCGAGGACGAGAGCGGCAACGGCCAAACGGCGGCCGCGCAAGCGTCCATCGCTGCCGTTGATGGCGCGCACGGCCCGCAAGCCAAGGAACAGGGCGGGCAGGGCCGCCGCCAGCGAGAACAACGGCGAGGCCAGGCCCAGGAGAAACGCCACGACGGCGGATTTACTGAGCTGCGATTCGCCGATCTCGGACATGATCGTTCCTCGATTCGCCTGCAATTCAAATCCACTAGCCCGGAGCGCCAGCGACGGGTCGAAGCGCCCGTCGCTGGCGCTCCGGGCTAGTTCGGAAATCATGCTTAAACGGAATCCTCAGCGCGCAAGCCGCTGACGTGCCGCTGTCACTTCGCGCTCGCGCATGGCGCGGAAACGCTGCTGCCACTCATGGACTTTTTCGGAAAGCGTGACGCGCTTGTACCGGCCCCAGGTGCGGTCGGCGCGGTCGGCCTGCTCCTCGAACGATTCGTGATAGACGATGCGGCCGCGCTCGACCAACCGGACGAACAGCGGCTCGCCGTCGATCTTCTCCGACGCATCGGCGATGACCAGCGTGTCGCCGCGCGCGTGGACGCGCAGGTAGCCGCCCAGCGACTCCTTGCCCGGCGAGTTGGAGAACTTAACGTTGGGGTGATCGCCCGTCGCCGAGCGCTTGAACGCGGCGGCGAGCGTGTCGCGATGCACCAACCGCCACCAATAACCGCCGGCGCCGGGAAAAAGCATGGTCGGCTCCTGCCCGGTGGCGCGGCGAAAATGATCGTAGACCTTGCGCACCTGGTCCGGGGTGACTTCGTCCTCGAAGACGATCAGGCGCGGCGGAATGCCGGCGCGGCGCAGGTGCTCGAAATACAGAACGCACTGAGCGGCGATGTCGCCGGAGTCCACGCGAATGCCGACGCGGTCCGTCTCGGGGTGGGCGCGGATGACGCGCAGAGCGTTTTCCAGCCCGACGGTTTCGGCATCGACCAGATCGCACAAAAGCGAGGCCTCGCCCATCGCGGTGACGAAGCGATCCATCATCTCGTACTCGGCCTCGCCGAGCGGCCGGTCGAACGATTGCGCCGCGCACATCATCTCATGGCCGATGGTGCCGATCGAGCGAAACAAATTCGGATAAAGGAACTCCGCCGTATCGTTGGAAGTGAGGCTGCCCCGGCCGCCGACGTAGCGGGCCAGCAACAGGACGATATTGCTCAGTTCATTGGGCGCGGAGCGCAGGCCGAACTCGGCGTCGCGCGGCGTGGCCAGCTTCATGAGCCGACCCTTGGTCGCCTGGATGATGGGAGCGAAGTAACGGCACATGGCCGGTTCCAGATAAGAGACGGCGCCGCCGGCGCCCTCGAAGGACAGGCACGGCATCCCGGCCAAGAACGTCTGTCCGCCGGCGAAGCCCCAAATATCGACCGGCAGGCGGATGTCGTCGCCGGGTTGCTCATCGAGGATCTTCCTCCATAGCTCGTGCGGGAAGGCGTGCGTGGCGGAGCGCTCACCGTACCAGCGAGCGGCCAACTCGATGTCGGCGCGGCGCAGCGGGCGGTGAAACCACTGGGCGAGCATCGCTTCGTGTCCGGCCATGATTAGCTGGTTGTCGGCGCCGCTTTCCGGCAGCCCTTTGCGCATGGTCAGCGCGTAGCCGGCGCGGGCGCAGGCGACATCGGGCACGGCGGCCCACATGGTACGTTTGTAGGTATCGGTGCCGCCGAGCCAGCCACCCAGCAGGAAATGCCGCGCGAAAAACTCCTCGCGCATGGCCGCCCGCTTGGCCTCAAAGGGATCGTCAACCGCATGGGAAGACATGAGACACCTTCACTCACCGGATCCAAATCCAGAGCGGCGGCGCAGCAGGAACAGCGTTTGATCGTCCTGCAACTCGGCTTGGCCGGCGAAGCGCTGCACAGCGGCGCTGGCCTCGTCGGCGCACGCCTCCAGCGACAACTGGGTGCGCGATCCGCCGAGCACTTCGCACAGGCGCTCCAGGCCGAACATGTCCGCGCGGTCCTTCGTGAACGCCTCCGTGAAGCCATCGGTGTAAAGGATGAGCGTCTCACCCGGTTCCAGCGACAAGGTCGTGTCACTCACTTGCAAATCGGCGACCGAACCGAGCAGCATTCCGGGCTTGAGGGGGATTTCCGCAACGCCGCCGTCGCGGCGGCGTCGCAGCGGCGGCGGATGGCCGCCGGAAGTCAGCAACACCGAGCCGTCGCGGCGATCGTAAATGCCGTGGATCAGCGTCACGAACAGGGCCGTGGGATTGTCGGACGCCAGCGCCGCGTTGAGGCGGCGCAGCAACGCCGCCGGACTGTCCGCCGAGGGGGCGAGATTGCGGATCAGTGTCCGCACCGCGATCATGAACAGGGCGGCCGGCATGCCCTTGCCTGATACGTCGCCGAGGAAGAAGGCGAGCCGGCCATCGGGCAGGCGGAAGAAATCGTACAGATCGCCGGACACCTCGCGGGCCGGGTGGACGCGCGCGAACAGTTCCGGATCGCCATCGTCGAACAGGTCGAAGTCGTTGGGCAGAAACGATTGCTGGATGTCGCGGGCCAGGCGGACTTCCTGGCGCAGACGCTCCTCGCGCAGTCGTTCGGCGTGCAGGGCAGCGTTCTCCAACACCGTCGCCACCTGGATGGCCAGCGCCGTCAGCAGTTCCAGATCGCTGGACCGGAAGGCATGGCCGGGACGCAGGCAATCGAGTTGAAGGACGCCCAGCCGGCGATCCTCCCAGCCCAGGAGCGGCACACAGAGGAACGAACGCAGGTTCAGCGAGATCATGGTCGCCGACAGCACCAGGTTGGGATCGCCGCCCACGTCCTCGCTGAGCAGGCCGACGCCTTCCTCCAGGGCGCGGCGCACGATGGTCCGGCTGTACGGATAATCGCCCTGCTGCTTGCTCTTGTGCCGGCTGTGCTGAGCGCGCACCTTCAGACGCTCGCCCTCGCATAGCAGCACCATGCCGCGGTCGGCCTGCGGGAACAGGCGCAGCAGATGTTCGAGGAGCCGATTGAGGAGCGGCTCCATCTCCAGCGTTCGGCCGAGGTGCTGGGCGATCTCCAGGACCACTTGCAGCTTGTGAGCGGGGTTCTGGCTGAACAGGGTGTGATTGGACGGCGCGGCGCTGATCTGAGCGCGGATGACTTGGTCGGGCAGAGGCGGCGTGCTTGGCGACGTCGGCGGATCGGCGCGCAGCCCGAGGACGTAGGGGCCGATCTGAAGCGCGTCGCGCTCGGTCAACGGCGTCGGACTGCTGATGCGCCGGCCGTTGACGAACGTGCCGTTGCTGCTGCCGATGTCCTCGATGAAGTACTCGCCGCCGTGGCAGTGGATGCGAGCGTGTTGGCGGCTGACGGCCAGCGAATCGAGATAGATGGCGGCGTCCTCTTGCCGGCCGATGAGCGTACTGTCGCCCAGCAGCGCGAAACGCTGACCGGGGACGGGGCCTTTGATCGTCACGAGCGAAGTCATGACAATCTTTTACCCCAGATTGCCCCGCGATGCCAGTCCCGCAGGGCGATCAGTTCGCCGGCGGGAGCATCGCGCCGGCCGGAGGCGGCGGTTTGTCCTCCTCCACGGCCAACGTCGGCGGCTGGCCCAACGCCACGAACAATTGAAACTGGGCACGGTCGAAGGCGATGAGCGCTTCCAACAGTCGCTGCCGCGCCGAGACCAGGCGCTTGGCCTGGTTGAGCACCTCGATGGGCCGGCCCTGACCGGCACGGATACGGTTCAAATCGCGCTGGAAACCATCGGTCAATTCCTGCACGCGGCGGCGCTCGATCTCGATGGATTGGAACTGCGCCGCCGACGTGTTGTAGGCTTCCGCGACCTCGCGGGCCACTTCGTTGAGAATGCGGACGCGCTCGGACTCCACCACGTTCAGCTGGGCGCGGCGTTCCTTGATCAGAGCGTAGTTGCCGAAGCCGGCGTTGCGAAGGGTCCAGAACGCGAAAACATCGACATCCGTTCGTCCGGTGATGCGGCCAAATTTCGGCACGGTTTGGCCTCCGGTATCCGGGCGAGGAGAACCGCCGGGAGAGGGATCGCCGTGCGGATTGGGGACGTTGCCGTTCGTCGAGGCCACGGCGCCGCCGCCGAAATCGTCGGCGCTAAAGCCCGCCCACAATGTCGGAATGAGCGGCCGATATTTCTCCGCTCGAAGGCGCGTTTGACTTGCTCGAATAGCGGCGGCTGCCGCCAACAGTTCCGGCCGGTTCCGCGTCGCGATCTCCAGAAGGTTCGCCAGCGGCATCTTGGGATCCACGAACTGCACGATCTGGATGGGCACGTCGGCGGTGTTGAGTCGCGTCGAGGGATCGAGGTTGAGCAACTTGGCCAACTCCGCCGAGGCCACGGCGACCTCTTCCTGCGCTTCCTGTTCCTGGTAACGCAGCGCCAGCGAGTCGGCCTGGGCGCGATCGGCGTCGGACTTGGGATTCTGACCGGCCTTGGCGTAGTTGGCCGTCAAACGCACGACCTCGTCGAAGTCCTTTTCGGACTGACGGATGACCGCCAGGCGTCCCTCGGCGCCCAGCAGGCCGACATAGCCGGTCGCCACTTCGAGCAACACCTGGTTGCGCGTCGCCGTCGCCTCGAAGCGGCGGTTGGTGACAACCTGGCGCGCGACCAGCGGAGCGAAAATGACGTCGGTTATGGGTTGGTAGATAAACAAGCCGGGAATCTTGATGGTTTCGGCGGCTACGGTGTAGACGCCCAGGCCGTAGAGCACGGCGTTGCGCGTGATCTTGCGGATGCCGCCGAAGGACGCCTGCACCGGGCCCGTGTGCGTATCGTAGCTGCTGCCGACATTGATGTTCGGCACCAGCAGCAGCCGCGCTTGCATCTGTTCGCCTCGCGCGGTGACGATGGCCTGGTTGGCCAGGCCGATGACCGGGTTCTCGACGCCCGCCAGAGCCAGCGAGGCCGCCAGGGTGATCGGTAGCGACTTCTGCGGTTCGGGAATGACCGGCGTGGCGATGCCCTCCGCGGGGCTGGGCAAGGTGCGATCCACCTGGTAGGCCTTGCCTTTTTCCTCGGCCTTCGGTCGTTCTCTCCGCACCGTGTCCTTGTCCTCCGCGTCGGTAGCGCGGGCCGCCGCCGCATTGCTTGCCGGAGCCTGCGGCGGCACGGCCTGGAGATTCGGCGCGCTTGCGACGTTCGAAGCCGAGCGACCGGCAGCCCAGACCAGTTGAGAATCGCTCGCCTTCTCGCCGGCCGCATCCGGCGAGGCCGCCGGCTCGCTTTTGCCGGCGGTTGATTCATTCCTCGAATCCGTCTCGTCCTCGGTCGGTTCCGCCGGCGCGTTCGCGGACACCTGTTGAATCTCCCCCGACGGCTTGGTTGGGGCGGTCGCGTTCGGAGTGCTGGGATTGGTCCCGGTGGTTGCGGATGCGTACTGCGGGCGATACTGCCCCTGCGCGGCGAGCGCCGGTCGCGGGTCGTCGGCCGCGCCGATCGAGGGATGATCGCCGATCCATTGGCAACCCGACGCGCCGCCCATCAGTCCGAGCAGGGCGAGGCTCGCCGTTTTCCAGACGCGACGGCGCCGGCGGCTGGCCCGCTCTCGCGTTCCCCCATCCATTCCCTTCATGTCCATCCCCATTCCTTCGACTGTGAGCGGATGATTCCCGGAGCATCCTCTTTGGCGAGCGGGGGCGTTAGCCCCTGTTGTCTCGAACAGGGGGCTAACGCCCCCCGCTCGCCGACACCTGTGGGGTTGCGGAAACGCTCGTGTTGGCGGATTTGTTCGGGGTCGTCGGGCGCGGTCCTTCCGCCGGATTGGGAAGTAGGGCGGGAGAAGCGCCCTTGGGCGGAACGCATCCGGCGCCGTTGGGTCCGACGCAGGCAGGCAGCGGCGGAGCGGGCTGCGGTCGCGGCACCAAGTTCTCGGGCACCGCCTTGGCGAGGAACTTCGGCGGCGGCTGTCCCAGCGCCACGAACAACGCGAACTGGGCCTTGTTGTAATTGACCAGGGCGTCCAGAACGTGCATCCGCGCCTCGGCCACCAACCGGAAATTGTCCAGCAATTCGAGGGGCAACCCCTGGCCGCCGAGGATGCGTTCCAGGTCTTCGCGGAAGCCGGCGTAGCCGGCCTCCACGCCGCGCTGCGCGATGCCGATCTGCGCGTAACGCGCGTGCGTGCCGGCGAAGGCGACGGCCACTTCATTCCGAACGCGGTTGAGTTCGCGGATCAGTTCAAATTCGGTCTCGCGCCACATGCTGCGGCGGGTGACATACTTGGCGACGTTGCCCAGGCCGGCGTTTTGCGCGGTCCAGAACATGATGACATCGAGGTCCGTGCGTGGGGCGAAGCTGTCGAAACGTGGCTGGGCGAAGCCCTGAAAGCCGCCGGGCTGGCCGATGAGGTTGCTGCCGCCGCCGAAGGTGCCGGCGCTGAAACCGGCAAGGATGGTCGGGGAGAACGGCAGGACAGCCTCGTTGCGCATCAGCGCGACGGCCTCGCGGATGGAGGCGCGCCGCGCCGCCAATTCCGGCCGCTGTCCCATGGCGATGAGGACCAGGTCGTGAAGCGGGATGGGATCGGGCACCAGCGGCGTCGGCACCATCCAGGCATCCTCGACGTGCAGCTGGATCGTGGGCGGCAGATTGAGCAGCTGGACCAGACGGGCCGAGGCGACCAGGATTTGCTGCTCGGCCTGCACGACCTCGTCGTTTCGCAGCGCCAACTCGGCGGCGGCGCGGTCGGCGTCGGACTGTTTGCCCTCTCCGGTCTTGGCGTAAACGGCGGTCAAGCGAGCGATTTCGTGGGCTTCGCGCCGATTCTGGAGGGCGATGTACCGCCAGCCCTGACCGTGCAGCAGATCCATGTAGGCCTGCGTCACGCGCAGGAACATCTGATTGCGCACGGCCACGCTCTCGGCCTGCCGGACCTGAACGTGGTAGCGGGCGGCGTAAAAGTGAAAAAGGCCGTCGGAGACATTGAGGATGTACTGGACGGCGGGGATGCCCACGGTTCCGGCCGCGATCGCGCCGGCGCCGCCGCCGAGGTAAAAGGCCTCGCGGTTGACCTTCAAAATGTTACCGCTGGACTGTTGCAGCGGGCCCGTGTGGGCGTCGTAATTCATGCCCGCGTTGAGGTTCGGCAAGATCCAGGCCAGGGCGGTGAGTAGTTGCGCCTGGGCCGTCACCACTTCTTGCCGGGCGATGAGGATGTCCGGGTTCTCGACGCCGGCCAGTCTCAACACGCAGCCCAGGTCGATGGCATTCATTTTGTCGATCGGCGGCAGGATCGACGGCGCCATCGGCGGCAAACTTTTCTCGACCTCCTCGGCCAGCTTCTTGGCCTTTGCGTCTTCGAGGGGCCTGGGGCGAGGGAGCTTGTCGCCGCTCTTGAATTCCGGATTGTCCTTGGCCGTGTCGGGTCCGTCCGCGATCGCCAGGCTTGCGGCCAGCCCTCCACACAAGAAGACCGCCAGCAGTCCGGTTCGCCACAATCGAAGGCGGTGAGAACCGTTCATGTGTCTCCCTCGCAACCTCTGGGACGCTCGCGCCGGGTCAGACGGCACGGCGGCGAAGCAGGCAAACAGGGCGAACGGAGATGGATGCCGCAACCTTCCGCTTCGCCCTCCTGACCCTTTTGCAAGGAACTTTCGTTATTCCCCGCAAATACCATTGGCCTTATCGGTTCGTCAGAGTCCTTACAATCAGCAAAAGCGGTCGTCGCCAACGCGGAATCGAGGAAAAAGGATTCAAGTCGCCGACCTCCCGCCGCCGCCATCCACCGGCTATAGTTGAAATAGAGGCATCTCCTCGTGTGGCGATCGGCCGGCGATCTTCGCCGAGGCGCGACCGCCAACCTCGCTCCGAAAAGGAGTCGCGTCATGCAACTTTTCCGGAACATCCTGGTGGGCGTCGATCTCAAGCAGTACGATCCCACCACCCACGAACCGTCCACGGTGGCCCGCGAAGTCATTCGGCAAGCGCTGTGGCTGGCCGAAAAATCGGCCGCGCGGCTGACCTTCTTCTCCGCCCTGAACATCACGACGGAAACGCTGCCACACCTGGACGAAACCGACTTCCGTTATCTGACGACGACCGCCGAGCAAAACGCCGACAAGATCCTGGACAATCTGGCGGAACAGGCACGCGGACGCGGGATCGAGTCCGTCGAAAAGCTGGCGCTGGGACGTCCCTGGCTGGAGATCGTCCGCCAGGTGTTGCGCAACCAGCACGACTTGCTGCTGATCGGCACGCGCGACCGCACGGGACTGGGACGGATGCTCTTCGGCAGCACCGCCGTCAAGCTGGTCCGCCGTTGTCCCTGTCCGGTCTGGGTGGCCAAACCGGAGCCGGAGCCGGCGCACTGGAACATCCTCGTTACCAGCGATCTGGCGCCCGTCTCGGTCAAGGCCCTGGCCCTGGCCGTTCAGTTCAGCCGCATCGCCCCGGCGACGATTCATTTGTTGCACGTCGTGGACTTCCCCCTCGATCATCTCTGGAGCACGGGCCTGCCCGACGTCAAGGAGGAGGCGTATCGGCGCGATGTGCGCCGCAAGGCCCAGCAGACGCTGCAAGCGCAGATCGAACAGGCGGGAGGCCGCGATCTTGCCGCGCCGGTTCAGGTTCATCTCGTCGATGACCCCGGCGGTTTGCCGGACGAAGGGATTCTCGGCTTCATGGGGCGGCAAGCGATCGACTTGCTGGTCATGGGAACGATTGGGCGCACCGGCCTCGCCGGCGCGATGATCGGCAACACGGCGGAGCGCATCCTGCCGGAGTTGACGTGCTCGCTGCTGGCCGTCAAGCCCGCCGAGTTCATCTGTCCCGTGCGCTTGTGATAGAAGAACTAACCACAGAGTCACAGAGAACACAGAGAAGAAAAAACACAGAGAAAAAAGAAAAAGAGTCAGAAAAACTTTGTCTTCTTTCTATTCTTGTTTTCTCTTTTCTGTGTCTTTCTCTGTGTTCTCTGTGACTCTGTGGTTAGTTCTTCCCAGAGCCACGGACACGAACCATTCGACGCCGGGGCCATCGGCAGCCGCCAGGCGGTAGCGGTGCAGGACGTGCAACATGCGTTGGCTGCCCGCCAGTTCCCAGCGCGTGGCCATCTGCACCAGGGCGTCCGGCAGCGCGGTCATCAGATAGCGGGCCGTCTCCGCCTTGTCCTCGCCGACGCTCTTCTCGGCGTATTTGCCGACGGCCCCTTCCAGGACGCGGCCCGCGCTGAGCTTCTTCAGAGCCGCGAGATCCGCCTCCGCGATGCGGAGGGGGCCATAGCGTTCCTCTCCCGAGATCGCCGCCTGAAAGCGCTCGTCGCGCACGAAACGGATCGTGTACTTGGTTTCGCCGCGCAGCGTGGCATCGACGTGGTGAAAGATCTCATGATGCAGCGTCGTCGGCAGCTGGGCGTCGCTGTAGTAGGCGGCCGCGACGGCGTTCTTGCCGTTGTAAATGCCGAAGAAGCGATAGCCTTTCAGTTCCTCATCGTAAGGTCGAAAGCCGTCGCCCTGGTTGGAAACGCAGGCGGCGAAGAGGCCGACCGCCTTCAACCCCATCTTTTCCAGGTAGCGGGGCGGCAGTTTGCGCACCTCGCGCAGGGCGATCCGCGCCGCCCGCAGCCGGGCCTTCTCGTCCAGGGCGGGCATCGCGTCGTGATAGCTCCCCTCCGGCAAGTCCCGCACGGTGAAGACGAGACGAGCACCGGAATAGTCGTGAAAGGCTTTCTGAAGCTGTACGGCCGTCTCCGGCGCGGGTTCGCGCCCCGGAAGGACGGACGCCATACTGGCCAGCAGGATGAGGGCGAAGACCCCAGATAGGCGCTTCACGTTCGGCTCCTCTCCGCTCGATTAGCCTCGCGTCCGCGGCGGGATCGGCGACTCCCACGGCCGCGAGGCCGCTAACTGGACGTAATTCTCACTCCTGTCGCCGCGAATTGCAAGACACTTCAATCGTCCCTCCGAACGCCTCGGTCCCGTTCGCGCGGTAAGTTCCGCAATTCATTTATTAGGTCTAATTCATTAGTAGAGATAAAATCATAATCATATTTGAGACGAAGACGGCGATTGGGGGTTGCTACTTTAAGTGACCGATCCGCGCACCAGCCTGCCGGAGTCGGTGGTTGTTCCTTATGCCGCAGGAGAACCCGACCCCATGAAATGCATTTCCGTTCCGCAACCGTGGGCCTGGACCATTCTCGCCGGCTTTCATCGCGTCGAGTTCCGCTGCTTCTCCACGAACTATCGCGGCGACGTGCTGGTTTACGCCAACGCGGAGGCGCGGGAGTGGGACCGCAAGCAGTTCGCGCTATTCGGCCAGATTGCTCCTTGCTGGGAGGACTTGCTCATCAATCGCGTCATCGGCTTGGTGGAATTATACGACTGCGTGCCGGGCACGGAAGGCGAATGGGGGTGGCACCTGCGCAACCCGCGACCCGTGGCGCCGTTCTGGATTCGGCCGGGACGCGGCCTCTTCGACGTGCCCGACGCGCGCGTGCGCGTCATCCCACCCACCTCGCGCTCGCGCATGCGCCGCCGCTTGGGACTCGTGCAGCGCTGAAACCGGGCGAGGAGAATGGCTCCTTGACTCCCTTTTCCACTTCGGGAGTCGCTATTTCTTCCGCGTCGCCGCAACCAGCTTTTCTTTCACTGCCGGCACGTCTGTCTCGTTGACCGAGCGATAGCCGAACGTCGCCCGCACAACCCCCTTGTTCGCGAGAACGACGGTGAGATGGGCATCGCCGTTGACGTTCCAGTCTTTCGGCCCGGCCTTGTCGGCGAACAGCGTCAGGGCCGTCGCCTCGTACTGCACCGATTGCTGCACACGCGGCAGCAGCGCCTTCGTCTTGTCGGTGTCGCCCGTGAGCCAGACGGCCACGACGTAGGCGTCCGCGAAGTCTTTTTTCACCGCTCCGTCCAGCGTCTTCATGAAGCGATTCATCGGCCGATCGAACTTCTCGGCATCGATGAACAGGTACACGGTCGGCTTGTCCTTGCGCTGGGCGGCGTAATCGACTTCCTTTTCCTTGTGTTCGCCCGTGGCGTCGTAGACCTTCAAGGCGGGGACTTTCGCGTCCTTGGCAGGCCCAGACACAATATCTTGCGCCCGTCCCGAACCGGCGACGGTTGCGCACAACAGCGTGAATCCGACGAAGCGACGCATGACGGCTCCCTTGTTAGGCGATGGGTGCGGTTTCCGGTTCGGGATTGGCGTACTTGAAATAATTGTCCCAGGTCCAATCGAGCATCTCCAGCGCCTTGTCGAGCGGCTGCGCATGGTAGGCGTCGCCGATCTTGCGCACGATCTTCAACCGTTCCAGCTTGGCGAGGGCGTCGCCGATCTCGAAATCGACTTTCAGGTTGGCGTTGCCCTCCAGGTACAGCTCGACGTAATCGTCGAGCTGCTCCGCCGTCCATCCCTCCGCCGGCGCGTACTTCCACAGGCAGAAGTAGGCCAGAAACGTCTCGCGGCATTCCTGCTCCTCGGCATCGTCGAGCAGGCGCATCAGGACGCCGGTGTTGTTGTCGAGTCCCTTGTAATAGAGGCTCTTGGTCAATTTCAGACTGTAATCCTGCTTCTTGACCTGATAGCTGTGATACGACTTGTAGCCGTAGCCGCCGATGGCGGCGGCGAGTCCCCAGGTCAGCAGGCTGCTCGCGGCGGCCACAGTCGATTCCCAAATACTGGCGCCGATGTTGTACATCGTCAGGCCGATGCCCGCCGCCAAGGGATAGATAATCAGCGCCTGGTCCAGCCGGCTGAAACGCACGCGCGCGCCCGGCAACAGCATATCGTGGTCCGCCTTGGGGATGTCCTTGAAAATCTTCAGGTAGATCCGCGACGTGTCGATGTCGCGGTCCAGCCGTTTGTGCCGCCGCAGCTTCACGATCAGCACAAGGCGCTGGTAGAACGGAACGCGGATCTCCTCCTTCTTGCCCAGCTTCTTCCACGAGCGGCGGTGCAGATGCCGGATCACGTCGCCGCGGACGAACACCTCCAGGCGCTCGAACATGTTGAGATCGACGTGGGTGTTGAGACCGGAGGTCGTCGCGACTTCCTGCAACGCTCGCTCCACTTCCTCACGCGTCAGCCGCTTGAAGTTGGCCCGCTCCATCAGGAACGTGAACTTCTCGAACAGCTGCTCTTCGTTATCGCGTCGCTGGGCGTCGGAGACGGGATGCAATGGCTTGGTGTCGGCGTCCGGATCGAAGGGAGCGTAGGCGTCCTTCAATTCCTCCAGTTGCTTGAGGTACTCGAAATGGAACACGGACGAGACGAGCGTGCAGAATTGGCGAAACGGCTCGCGCTCGCCGGCCGGCAATTTCTTGTCCCGGCACAACAGGTCAATGAGGTCGCTCTTGCGCAGCGGAATGAAATGCTCGCGGTCCTTATACTCGGCCATGGACGAACCTCCGTAGGGGTCAGGGGTCAGGGGTCAGGAAAGGGATCAGACATCCTGACCCCTGACCCCTGACCCCTGACCCCTCGATTGCAGTGCTTCGATGGCCCGTGAAGGCGTCAGGGCGCGGAAGCGCTCGCCGTCGCCCTCGACGAGATGCAGTTTCTTCAGCTGCGTCAGCGCCGCGTTGCTGCGGCAGCGGAGCGCGAGATCGGCATAGCGATCGAGGTACAGCTCGACGGAGGCGTCGAGGTCGGCGGCGGTCCAGCCGTCCGCGCCGGCATAGCGCCATAGGCACCAGTAGGCGAGGATGGCCGGCCGGCACTCCTGCTCCTCGGCCTCGTCGAGCAGACGCATCAGCACGCCGGCGTTGCTGTCGAGGTTCTGAAAATACAGGCTCCGCGTCAGCGTCAGGTGATAGCGCTGCCGCGTTTGCAGATAGCCGTGGAACGACTTGTAGCCGTAGCCGATGCCGCCGACCGCCAGCGCCCACATGGCGCTGGGCGAGGACAGCGTGCGCTCCAGCATGACGGCCAGGTCTTGAAGGACGTTCCAGGCCGCCAGCGCCAGACCGCTCAAGAGCGGCAGACCGATTCGGCCGCGATCCAGCTTGCTCATCTGCACGCGCGCGCCGGGCAGCAGCATCACCACGTCCAGCTGGGGGATGTCCTTGAAGATTTTCAGATGGACGTTGTCGGTGTCGATCGGCCCGCCCAGGCGCGGATGCGGCCTCAGCTTGAGGACGATGACCAGCCGGCGGTAGATCGGTACTTCCACTTCTTTCGGCCGATAGAAATTGCGCAAGCGCCGTAGGTTGCGTGTCTGCACCGTGGCGCCGCGCGCGAAGATGGCGACGTGCTCGAACGCGCTGAAGTCCACGTTGACGCGAACGCCCCAGTCGCTGGGGTGGTCGAGGGCCGGCTCGATCTCGCCGCGGCTGAGGTGCTTGAACCCGGCCCGCTCTAGCAGCCAGCCCAGATCGCTCAGCAGTTCGTTGAGTCGATGTTGCCGTTGCTCGGCGGTCAGCGGAACCAGCGGGGTCGTGTCGCGGTCGGGATCGAACGGCAGATACGCCTGTTTCAATTCGGTCAATCGCCGGTGATACTCCAGGTGATAGACGGCGGCGATCTGCTCGCACAGTTCGCGGAACAACGCGCGCTCGCTCTCGGTCAGCGACCGATCGGCGCAGAGGAAATCGACCAGTTCGCTCCGCGCCAGCGGGATGAAGTGTTCGGGGGCGGTCGCGGGTTCCATACCTGTGTATTCGTTGATCGTGGGATGATCTTGACCGTTTGCGGCTACCACTCCAGCGCTTCCAGGCGGTCTTCCGGCGAGGCGATCAACTCGTCGGCCAGACGATCGAGCACGCTTTGCACCTCGCTCATGCGTTCGGGACGGCCGGCGGCGTTGAACGATAGGCAGCGATGGATCAGGTCGCACAGCGCCGCCGGCGCTTGCGGGTTGTACTCCCGCACCGGCTTGAGCATTCGGGTCCATGTCTTGCCGTCGATGGGCAGACCGCCTTCCTGCGCGAGCGTGCTCGGCGGCAGCCGGAATGTTACCATGCGATACATCGTCGCCCCGAAATTGTAAATGTCGGTGCGCTCGTTGACCATCTTGTGCTTGGCCTGCTCGGGGGCGATGTATTCCGGCGTGCCCTGGATGCGGTTCTTCCCCTCGCCTTGAATGGTGGCCAGACCGAAGTCGATGATCTTGACGTCGCCGGTACGGCTGAGCAGGATGTTGTTCGGCTTCAAATCGGCGTGAAAGACCTTGCGGCGGTGCATGTGAACGAGACCGTCGGCCACGCACTTGAACACCTGCACGAGCTTGGGCAGCGGAATGGCCGGGCAGGTGTCGAGCGTCTTGCCGTTGACGTACTCGATGAGCAGATGCACTTTGCGAATGCGGAACAGCCAGTCCTTGACCATCTCCAGGGCGTAGACCTTGATGAGGTTCTTGTGGTCGAGCATCTCGGCGACGCGGAACTCGTGCTGGGCCTGTTCGAGAAACTTGTGGTCCTCCTTGCCCGCAATGGGCACGACCTTGAGGGCGTAGTTTCGGCTGTCGGCGCTGCGGCGCACGTGCAGGATGGTGCTGTGCGCGCCGGTGCCGAGCGTGCCGAGGATCTGAAATTGGCCGATGGAGAATTCGCTCATGATTCCGCTATCCGTCTTCCGCTATCCGCGAACGGCGCGTGAGGCTTATGGTATCATGCGGGAGGATGAGGGGGAAGAATGAAGAACGACCAGCGGAACGCGGAGGTGGAGGCGCTGACACACGGGTATGGACGCGAAATCTTCGCGCGGCTGAGTCATGCGACGGTGGTGCCGTTCAGTCCATCGTGGTGGGACGAACGGCTGATGGAATGGAGCATGGGCGATGAAGCGGTCAAGCTACAGCTGTTCCGTTTCGTCGATGTGCTGCCGATGCTGCACTCGCCGGAGACGATCTCGCGTCATTTGCGCGAGTACTTCGGCGAAGCCCGCGAGCATTTATCCGGCTGGCTGACGTTCGGTCTGCGCTGGCTGCCCAGCCGCGGCTTGCTCGGCCGGCTGCTGGCGCGGACGGCGTACCACTCCGCCGAGCGTCTGGCTCGCAAGTTCATCGCCGGCTCGAACCTGAACGAAGCGCTCGACGCCATCGCCGAACTGCGGCGACGCTCCCTGGGCTTCACCATCGACCGTCTCGGCGAGGCGACCATCACCGAACAGGAGGCCGAGCAGGCACAGACCGACTATCTCGAACTCATCAACGGACTCAGCCGCGCGGTCAACACCTGGCCGGCGAACGATCGCATCGACCGCGACGACCACGGCCCACTGCCGCGCGTCAACGTGTCGGTCAAGCTATCGGCGCTGTACAGCCAGTTCGATCCGATCGACCCGGAGGGCACCAGCCGGGCCGTGCGCCGCCGCTTGCGGCCTATTCTGCACGCCGCCCGCGAACGATCGGCCTTCGTCAACATCGACATGGAGCAGTATGCGTTCAAGGATCTGACGCTGCAAATTTTCCGCGAGGTGCTCGACGAGGACGCCTTCCGCGATTGGCCGGACGCCGGCATCGCCGTCCAGGCGTACCTGCGCGACACGGCCGGCGACCTCGACGAGTTGGCGGCATGGGCGCAGCGGCGCGGTACGCCGGTGACAGTGCGCCTGGTCAAGGGCGCGTACTGGGATTCCGAGACGATCCTGTCGGCCCAGTACGGTTGGCCGAACCCGGTGTGGGCGTACAAGTGGGAGACGGATGCGAACTACGAGCGGTTGACGGGGTTTCTGATCGACAATCGCCGCTGGCTTCGTCCGGCCTTCGGCAGCCACAACGTGCGCAGCTTGGCCCATGCGTTGGCGCTGGCGCAGGTGCGCGACGTGCCGCCGGGCAACGTCGAATTTCAGATGCTCTACGGCATGGCCGAGCCGATCAAGGACGCGCTCGTGCGTCTCGGCCAGCGCGTGCGGGTGTACACGCCCTACGGACAGCTATTGCCGGGCATGGCGTACCTGGTGCGGCGCTTGCTGGAAAACACGGCCAACGAGTCGTTCTTGCGAGCGAGTTTCACCGAGCATGTGCCGGAGGAGAAGCTGCTGCGCAACCCGCTAGAAGTCGCGAGCGATGGCTTGGCGCCTCGTTGACGACTGCTCCCAAACAGATTACGGTGACCCTATGGACTACAAACCCTTCATCACCATCGAGCCGGACAAGCGGAGCGGACAGCCCTGCATCCGCGGCTTGCGCATGACCGTCCAGGACGTGCTCGAATATCTGGCTGCGGGCATGGCCGCGGATGAGATTCTCTCCGACTTTCCGGACCTGACGGCCGAGGACATCCGGGCCTGCCTGGCGTTCGCCGCCGATCGTGAGCGGCGGCTGCGGGTGATCCCGCCGACATGAAACTTCTGTTCGATCAGAACCTGTCGCACCGGCTGGTCGGACAATTGGCCGCCGAGTTCCCCGGCTCAGCGCACGTCCGTGATGCGGGCCTGGCGTCGGCTTCCGATTCGGTCATTTGGGCTTACGCTGAAAGCATGGGTTCGTGATTGTCTCGAAGGACACGGACTTCCAAAACCGAGCGCTGCTGTTGGGCCATCCCCCGAAGGTCGTGTGGATACGTTTGGGCAATTGTCCGACCGCCGCCGTCGAGACACTGTTGCGTACCCGCCAAGCGGACTTACTGGCTTTTGAAGCCGATCCATCGGCATCCTTCCTCGCTCTCTCGTAGCCCGTGCTTTTTGCAAGATCCACTATAATACGAAGGTGACAGGCTCGCTCTGCCGCTTCTGTTGCCCAGGTCTATCCGGAGCCGGTGTTCATGGATTCGCGCACTCACGTCACCGACCATCCCACCCGTACATCGAGCGATGGCCAGTGGGACGCTTCGACCGATGGCCCGGATCTTTCGCCCTTTCGCGTCGAGCCACTAACGGATTTCAGCCGCGTCGACGCGCGGCGGGCGATGGATGCCGCCCTCGCTCATGTAGCGCCGCAACTCGGTCGCACTTATCCGCCCATCCTCAACGGGCAAGCCGTCCACACGACGGCGACCTTTGATTCGGTCAATCCCTCGCACTCGGCGCAGATCGTCGGCCGCTGCGGGCGGGCCAGCGCCGAGCTGGCCAAGGAAGCCGTCGCTGTCGCTGCGGCCGCGTTTCCGGCGTGGCGCGATACCGATGCGGCGAAGCGCGCGGACTATCTGTTCGCGGCGGCGCGCGTCATGCGGCGGCGGCATTTCGAGTTGGCGGCGTGGCAGGTCTACGAGTGTGGCAAACCGCGGCGCGAGGCCGACGCCGATGTCGCCGAGAGCATCGACTATTGCGAGTTTTACGGCCGCGAGATGCTGCGCCTGGCGAGGCCGAGACGCCGCGACGTGCCCGGCGAGGAGAACGTCTATTTCTACGAGCCGCGCGGCGTCACCGTCGTCATCGCGCCGTGGAACTTCCCGATGGCCATCCTGTGCGGCATGACCACCGCCGCGCTCGTCACCGGCAATACCGTCGTGATGAAGCCGGCCGAGCAGTCCGCCGTCGTCGGCGCCAAGCTCATGGAGGTTTTTCAGGAAGCCGGATTACCTCCCGGCGCGGTCGGCTTTTTGCCCGGTGTCGGCGAGGAAGTCGGGCCGGCGCTCGCAACTCATCCCGACGTGGCCACGATCGCCTTCACCGGCTCGCGCGGCGTCGGTTTGATGCTCAACCGGCAGGCGGCCGAGGCGACGCCGGAACAGGACCACATCAAGCGCGTGATCGCCGAGTTGGGCGGCAAGAACGCCATCCTCATCGACGACGACGCCGACATGGACGAGGCGGTTCACGGCACCGTGGCCAGCGCGTTCGGCTACGCCGGCCAGAAGTGCTCGGCGTGCAGTCGCGTCATTGTGCCGGAAGCGCTGCACGATGCGTTCGTCGCCCGCCTCATCGAAGCGACGCGCAGTCTCAAGGTTGCGCCGGCCGAGGATCCCGGCTGCACCGTCGGGCCGGTCATCGACGCCGACGCCCATCGACGCATTCTCGCCGCCATCGAGAAGGGCAAGGACGAGGGCCGGCTGGTTTACGCCGGCGACGTCGGCGCTCTGAAGGACGAGGGGTACTACATCGCGCCGCACATCTTCGACGACGTGGACCCGACGGCGGGCATCGCGCAGGAAGAAATCTTCGGCCCCGTGCTGGCGGTGTTGCGGGCGCGCGACCTCAACCACGCCCTGCAAATCGCCAACGGCACGAAGTACGCGCTGACGGGCGGGTTGTTCTCGCGCAGTCCCGAACACATCGCGCGCGTCAAGCGTGAGTTCCGTGTCGGCAATCTCTACATCAATCGCAAAATCACCGGCGCGCTGGCGGATCGCCAGCCATTCGGCGGCTTCAAGATGTCGGGCATCGGCTCCAAGGCGGGCGGACCCGATTACTTGTTGCAATTCGTCCTGCCGCGAACTATTACAGAGAATACGCTCCGTCGTGGCTTCGCCCCGGATGTTGGAGCCACGGAACTCTGACGGTAGGTCCGGCGAGCCGAGCCGGACCCGACGTGCCGCTCGGCTCGCGGCACCTACCCCAATACACTTTCCAGGGAGGATGCGCCTTCATGAGACGATTTATTCCGACGCTCACCCTGTTTGTCCTCATCTTCTCGGCGATCGGCGCCGAAGACCTTCGGGAATTCAAGGGCCACGACGCCCTGGTTTACAGCCTCGCGTTCAGCCCGGACGGCAAGATACTGGCCACCGCGGGTTTCGATAACGCCGTCAAGCTGTGGGACTTCGCCGCCGGCAAGGAAATCCGCACCCTGACCGGCCACACCGCTCCGGTCTACTGCGTTGCCTTCAGCAAGGACGGCAAGATGCTGGCCTCGTCGAGCCACGACAAGACCATCCGTCTGTGGAACCCGGCCGACGGCAAACTCATCCGCGAGCTGAAGGGACACACCGAGATCGTCGATAGCGTCGCCTTCAGTCCCGACGGCAAACTGCTGGCCTCCGGCAGCGCCGACAAGAGCGTGCGTTTGTGGAACCCCGCCGACGGCAAGGAAGTCAAGAACCTCGGTGCGCACGGCGGTCACGTCTACAGCGTCGCGTTCAGCCCCGACGGCAAGACATTGGCTTCGGGCGGCGCGGACAGCGCGATCAAGCTCTGGGACGTGGCGGGGCAGAAGGAACTCAAAACGCTCAAGCTGCCGGCGAGTCCGATTCCCAGCCCCGTGACCGGCGTCGCGTTCACGCCCGGCGGCGATCAACTCGTGTCGATCGGCGGCGACCGATTCGTGCGCCTATGGGACGTCAAGGAGGGGAAGCAGGTCAAGGAGATGGGCCCGACGCCGGACGATCTGTACGGCCTGGCTTTCTCGCGCGACGGCAAGGCGCTGGCGACCAGCGGATACGCCGGCTACATCACGTTATGGGATCTCGCCGCCGGCAAGAAGACGAAGCAGTTCAAGCTGAAGGCGTTCGGCGCCTATTGCATCGCCTTCACGCCGGACGGCAAATCTGTCGTCACCGGACACGACGAGAAGAGCAAGCACACTTGCCTCGTCACGGTGCTGCCCGCGTCGTGATTCGGATTTTAACTGGCATCCGGTCGAGCGATCCTCCACAATGAACTGGGACTGTTGTCTCCGTGAAGGAACTCGACCATGATGCTCCGCCGTTGCACCGTCGCCGTCGCCGCGTTGGCCCTCGCCGCCCTTCCCTCGCTCCGGGCCGACACGCCCCCCAAACCGAAGCTCCCCGCCAAGCTGCCGATGACCGGCCTGGCTCCCTCCAAGCTGGTCCCCGACCTGTGCGGCGTGCGCTATCGCATCAGCACGACGTCGCCGGAGTGTCAGGAGTTCTTCGATCAGGGATTAGGTTATTTCTATTCGTATGTGTGGATGGAAGCGGCGCGCTCGTTCGAG
The DNA here is from genome assembly GCA_036557825.1 of Gemmataceae bacterium. Taxonomy (GTDB): domain Bacteria; phylum Planctomycetota; class Planctomycetia; order Gemmatales; family Gemmataceae; genus JAJPHU01. The sequence continues at coordinate 13,059 of DATBGU010000385.1, read as the reverse complement.
ACGGCGCTGCAATACGATCCGGATTGCCCGCTGGCGTGGTGGGGATTGAGCCGCGCGCTCGAACGCTGGGGCAAATCGAGCCATACCGAGGCGCTGTTGAAAGCGAGCAAGCTGCAAGACCGCGCCAGCCACCGCGAGCAGCTGTTGATCCTGGCGAGCATGCAGGAGAAGGGACAGGCTCCCGGCGTCGGCGACGCCGACAAGCGCAAAAAAGCGGCCATCGCCACCATCGACAACCTGATCGCGCTGTACGACGACGATGAGGAAGCTTGGTACTTCCGCGCTCAATTGGCCGGCGGCGCGGGGCTGTTCGGCGGGCAGGGGTCGTCGGTGCCGTTCTACAAGGCGCTGCTGCGCGTCAACCCGATGCACCCCGGCGCCAACCACGAACTGCTGCACTTCTACGAAAACTCGCGCCGGCCGGCGCTGGGTTGGATAAACGCCGAGAACTACATCAAATCGTCGCCGGGCATTCCGCACCCCTTCCACATGCAGGCGCACCTGGCCATGCGCATCGGCAAATGGGCGAAGACCACCGATCGCTCCTCCCACGCCATCGAGCTGGAACGGGCCTATCACAAGGAGATGAACGTCAAGCCCAACGAGGATTCGCAGTACTCGCACCACCTGGAAACGCTGCTGCGCGCGCTGATCCACGACGGACGATTCACGGAAGCGCGGGCCGTCAAGACGGAGCAACTCGCCTGCGGTTACAAGCCGTGGCAGTTGTGGTTCCAGCTGCATCTGGCCGAGCGCGATTGGGCGGAAGCGCAAAAAGTCATCGACGAGCAGCGCAAGACCAACAAGAAGGACAAGACGACGCCGGCCTACTACACCGCTCTGCTTTGCCTCCGAAAGGGCGAGGCGGCGCGGGCGCTGCCGGAGATCGAGGTATTGCGGCACGCGCTGCGCGAGCGCCCCAACGACAAGAATTTGTCGTACCGTCTGTGGGAGACGCAGGGTTGGTACATGTGTCAGACCGGCGACCCGGACGCGGGATTGAAACTGCTGGCCCGCACCGTCGAGAAGACCAAGGACAACTACGCCCATCACGCCTGGGGCAATGGCGCGTATTACATGGAGCGCTGGGGCATCGCTGCCTTGCAGGGTGGGCGCGAAGCCGTGGCGGAGGAAGCGTTTTTGGAATCGCTGGCCCACGACGCCGGCAGCGTGCGCGCCGCCCTGGGGATGCAAGTCTTGTGCGAACATCAGGGACGCAGCGAAGAAGCACGTCGCTATGCCGAGGTGGCGCGGCGATGCTGGGCCAAGGCCGATCCGGAGCAGCTGACGGCCGAACTTGCTTCCCTTCGCTCCGAGCGTTATGTCAGACGCCCGGCCGAGTCCACGTCAAGCGATTCCTCGATCCGTCACTGAGCGGAGGTGCGGGCGCATGTCCGGAGCGATCCGAGCCGTTGCGGTGATGGTTGCTCTTGTTCCCTTCCTCGCCGCGGGACCGGCTGTCTCGGCCGGAGACAGGCAAAAACCGGAGCCGGCTGTCGATGCTCTCGGCGATCCGATCCCGGCCGGTGCCATCGCACGTCTGGGAGCCGCCCGGTTGTGGTTCCCGGCCATAGAAGCCATCACCTTCTCGGCGGATGGCAAGGAACTGGCCACTCTGGGCTATCGCTCGGATTCCATGGGTTCGTCCGTGTTCGCGATCTGCTGGTGGGACACGTCTACGGGTCGATTGCTCCGCGAATTGTGCTTCCCCTTTGGTGTGACCGCATGGACCGCTTTGCCGGATGGAAAGCGTTTGGCCCTCGGCGTCAATGATGAAACAGGCAATCGAATCGCGCTCTGGGATTTGTCGAAAGCGAGGGAGATCGACGGCCCAATCATGAAACACCTCGGCCTGATCGAGTTTCTTACTTGTCTGCCCGATGGAAACACCGTGGTTTCGCGCGATAAAAGGAGCAATGGTTTCCACTTCTGGAACCTGACGACAAGGAGACAGATTAAAACCGTCCTGCCCATTGTACCAGGCAAAAAACATTACCGCGCGGATGATAGCGCCCTATCCCGCGATGGCAAACGCTCGGCCTGGTTTATCAAGACCTACGAGGGGGATTCGGAGGACAAAGGTCCAGGCAAAGTAGACGGCAAATTGATCCAGGTCATCGAGGACGGAAAGAAAGCGTTGTTCCAGTTTAGTGAGCGTTTCGATGGCAATGTTCTTGTGGCGCTCTCGCCCGATGGCAAGCAATTGGTCTGGGCTCCCGATGGGGGGCTTCCGAAGATAGTGGACCTCGAAACCAAGAAAACGATTTCCCCATTTCCATCACAAAAAGAGCTTTGGGATCCCAACGAGTGGGAATCCGTAGACAGTTTTGCTTTCTCGCCCGACGGGAAGGCTCTGGTTTGTGCCTTAAACCAGCGGAATGGCGAAATCCTCTTGAAACTATGGCATCAAGAGAAACAGCGTTCGGTCACGCTCTCATCCCTCAGCCTCTCGCCGTCCAACGTGGATTGGAATCGGATCATCGCCTTCTCCAACGATGGTCAAACCCTGGCGGTTAGCGACGCCCGACGGGTCCGCTTGTATGACGTCGCCGCGGGAAAGGAGCGCGTTCTCGTGCAAGGCCACCGTGCTCCGATCCGTCATCTCCACATGTCTGCGGACGGCCGAAGCCTCATTTCCAACGATGGAGAGATCGCTTGTCGCTGGCCGAGAGACGCGGTCGCACGCCCCGGCTTTCGGCTGTCGCCGGAAATCCGGCGGCTTGCCGACGTGCTCAAAGTGCTTGAAGAAGGGCAGTATCGAGGAGAAAGCGGAGCCGACTCTTCCTTCCATCCCCGAGTCCACGAGGAAATGTACTCTCTCGATTTGACGCGCGTGCTTAACCAGAAGGGCGACGTCCTGGATTTCTCCCGATCGCCTCCCCGAAAGATTTGCCGGCTGAACGAGGAGCGAGACGACCCTTACGGTTCGGTGACTTTCTCTCTCGACAACCAAAGAGTCGTGTTGTTTCACTACGGCCATCAAAAGAAGCGTTCCCACGCATACGAGGTCTTCGATTCCTCCACTGGCAAGCAAATAGGCCGTTGGCCTCTTGAGGAGGGGGGAGAATCGACCTTCTCGCCCGATGGCCGATATTTTGCCTGGGGAAACATGGAGCGCGGGAAGATTTTTTTTGGCGATTTGAGGTCAGGTAAGTTGGTGAAACACTTCGTGAAGGTTCAGCCGCGCAAGCGCTACCCTCTAATACACGCGACGGGGTTCAATCATGTCGCCGTCAGCCCCGATAATCTCCAAATGGCCGCCGTCGCAAACAGCACCCTATCGACGAAGGACGAGGAACCGACGGCCGTTTACGTCTGGAATGTCGTCAGCGGCAAGGAAACGACCCGCATCGTCTTAAAGATGACGAAAAAGACAATGTCGCAACTGACCTGCCTGGCCTTCCTGCGCGACGGCCGCACCCTGGCCGCCGGTTATATCAAGGATAACGACGTGCATCTGATCGAGGCCGCTTCCGGGCAGCAACGCGCCGTGCTGCACGGACATCAAGGCGGGGTCCGTTCGCTGGTTCTGTCGCCGGATGGACGTTATCTTCTGTCCGGCAGCGACGACACCACCATTCTCGTTTGGGATCTGGACCAATTGCATCCGGCGCTTTCCCCATCCGGCAAGGCGTCGCCGTCGGAGAAGGGATTGAAACAACTCTGGGACGATCTCGCCGGCGCGGATGCCCCGGTAGCGTTCCAAGCCATGCAGACGTTGCGTCGCTGTCCCGAACAGGCGGTGATGCTGCTGAAAGAGCGCGTCCAGCCGATACCGGCGGTTCCGGCCGAGCGGATACAGCGGTTGCTTCGAGAACTGGACAGCGAAGAGTTTGAAGTGCGCAGCCGAGCTACGCGGGAGTTGGAACAGTTGGGGGAACTCGCCGCGCCGGCCGTGAAGAAAGCTTTGGAAAAGCCGCCCTCTCTGGAATCCCGTCTTCGCCTCCAGCGTTTGCAAGAGCATGTGAATACGCTATCGCTTTCTGTGGATCGCTTGCGGCTGGTGCGTGCGATGGAAGTGCTGGAAGCCATCGGCAACGCCGCGGCGCGCGAGCACTTGGAGAAACTCGCGCGTGGCGCTTCCGAGGCGCGGGTGACGCGTGAAGCCCAAGAGAGTTTACGGCGGTTGGCTCCCTCACATTAACGCGGCTCCAGCGGCGCGTAGCGGGCAAGGATGGCCTTGGGTTGGCTGCTGCCGCTCATTTCGGCCTGGATGTAAAGAGCCGTTCGGCCTCTTCCCGCTCGAATCCTTCCTGGACCAGAAGTTCCACCTGCTTCTTCGTGAACTCCGGCCACTCGCGCTCCGGCACGAATTCCATCGAGCCTCCCACGAACCACACCTCGCGGCCCAAGGGCGCCCACAGCCGAGCCGGCAAGGGACAATGATCGCCGCCCGGCGTCGGAAGCTTGTCGAATAGCAGGGCGATCTCCGGGTTGCTTTTCTTGCTCAGGCTCTGGACATAGACCCGCCCACATTCCACCTCGGAGAGTTCCGCTCCCGATCTCTTGGCATTCCGTAAAGGAGCAGCGCCATAGCCCGGCCCCGTCAAGGCATGGAAGCAGTCTTCGTCCAGCAGCAGTAGAGCATTCGCGTACCCCTTTGGATGGACCGGGAAGCGCCCGTGATGCTCGTCGGCGTACCGTAACAACTCCAGCCCGGCGAATTTGATGCAATGGGCATGCGTCTCCATGAAGACCAGGGGATGCGTGCGGACGTAGACCATGGCAAGGGCTGTCAACAGCCCACAGGCCAACAGAAGCCATCGCAACCTCCGCCTCATCATGGCACCAACGTTCCCGCACCTAACGCCCAAGCTCCCCGGCCCCAGCGGCCGGAGAGCCATAATCATCACAAAGCTGGAATGCTGGCGCAATCAGGGGCAGTGTCGGGCTCGGCAGCTTTTGTCCGTTTCCTGCCGGTGGTGGACCAGCCGAGGTGTCCCGATGTCTTGGAGCGCCTGTTCACGCGCCAGAAACCTCTCGGCAAAAAACACAGCATCTTGGGGCGTCGGAAAGACGCCCATCTCGTAGCCTTCGGCTTCGATTCGGTCCTGCTCCAAGTGAATGCGGCTCTCGTGCGAACGCCAGCCCCCGGCGTAATACCGCAACTCTCCGCTGTGCTCCTCGATGACGACCACGCGCGAAGCCGTCTCGAACATTACGCCAGGATCGCGGCCTTCGTTTAGCCGCTGCAACTCGGCCTCCGGGTCGAACGGAGGCCAGCAAAGGTCAAGGAAGCCAAGCGAGTCGCGGCACGTTGCCACGGCGATGGTCGCATGGAAAGGTTGCTCGTACTCCACCAGTCTCTCGCGCAACCCCATGAGTCACCTCCGCCGCCGAACGACTGATTTTATGGCTATCAGCCGTATAACACCCTCTTTTGGTGTGTTGTTCCGTAGTGCGCCCATCGTACCGCCGCCTGTGACTCGCAGCAAGAACAGCCATCATCTCTGTTCGGCAACGGAGAGCGCGAGCATCGGGAGAGATTATCCCGCGGCAGTGCTGCCGCGCCGGACGCGCGGCCAAAGAAAGTTTGCGGCGGTTGGCTTCCTCACGTTAAACTGGCTCCAATCGACCCAATGATCCGTCACAGCAAGACCGCGCATCCAACGCGGACATCTCGGGAGGTCGCCCTCATGCCGGTGCTGCTGACCTGTGCCCTCGGTCATCAGTGGGAGGGAGATCCGTCCGCGCCCGGTCTTTGTCCTCAATGCGGCGGAACTCCCCTCGAATCGGGCCATAGACACTTGCTCGCCGAGATTCCGACGCAGCCCTACGCGCCACTCGGCGCCGGCCCGGCAGAAGCCGCGACCGTATCTTCCACCGCGATGCTGCCCACCGATTCCCCGCAGCGATGGCTCATCCCCGGTTACGAGATCCTCAGCGAGCTGGCCCGCGGCGGCATGGGCATCGTGTATCGCGCCCGCCAGCTATCGCTCAATCGCCTGGTCGCCCTCAAGATGATGCGCCGGCCTCACGCCGACCCTCAGGAGTTGGCCCGTTTTCGCATCGAGGCCGAGGCCGTCGCCCGTCTCGATCATCCGCACATCGTTCGCATCCACGACTTCGGCGAACATCAGGGCGTGCCGTATTTCAGCATGGAATTCGTCGAAGGCGGCAACCTGGCGGCGTGGTTCGCGTCCGGCCCGCTGCCGCCGCGTCAAGCCGCCCACCTCGTCGAAGTGCTGGCGCGGGCGATGCACCATGCCCATCAGCAGCACATCATTCACCGCGATTTGAAACCCGCCAACGTGCTGCTGTCGCGCCCGCTCGAGGACAGGGTGGACGGAGAGCTTTTTCCGCGCACGCCCCGCATTGCTGATTTCGGCCTGGCCAAGCACCTCGATCACGAGGGCAATCTGACGGAAACCGATACGGTCATGGGCACCGCCAGCTACATGGCGCCGGAACAGGCGGAAGGCCACACGCACGCCGTCGGACCCGCCGCCGACATTTACGCGCTGGGGGCGATTCTGTACGAGGCGCTGACGGGCCGGCCGCCCTTCCGCGGCGCCACGCCGACGCTCACGCGCTTCCAGGTGGTCCGCGACGAACCGGAGCGGCCGACTTTCCTGCGCCCCGACCTGCCGCGCGAAATAGAGGAAATCTGTCTGAAATGTCTGGAAAAAGTGCCGTCGCAGCGTTACAGCACGGCCCTGGGGCTGGCGGAGGATCTGCGCCGCTTCCGCGCCGGCGAGCCGCTGGCGATCACACCGCTGAGCGATTGGGAACGCGAGATCCACTGGGCGCGGGCGGCCGGCTACGAGGTACTCGAACTGATCGGCTGCACTAGTCTGGGGCTGGTCTACAAAGCGCGGCAGCGGAGCCTCGGCCGGCTGGTGACGCTGGCCACCATCTCGGCCCGCGCCCGCACCGAACCAGAGCAACTGGCCCGCTTCCGCGCCGAGGCCGAGATCGCCGCCCGCCTGCACCATCCCAACATCGTGCAGATTTACGACCTCGGTGAGCACAACGGCCAGCCGTACCTATCGCTGGAGCACCTCGACGGCGGCACCCTGACCGATCAGTGTGCCAGCCGGCCGCTGACCGCGGCGCAGGCCGCCCAACTCATCGAGCTGCTCGCCCGCGCCACCCATCACGCTCACCAACGCGGCATCATTCACACCGACCTCCGCCCCTTCAACATCCAGCTGAAGGCCCCTCTCGCTCCCGACGCCGTCCCTTGGAGAAGGGACGATGACCTGCTCGGCTGGTTCGGGAATCCGAAGATCACCGGCTTCGGCCTGGCCCGGCTGCTGGAGAAACCGCAGCAGACAGCGCGCGGCTGGGCCTGGCGGCGCGCGTTCTCCAACTACATGGCCCCCGAGCAGATCGACGAAACTCAGGAGTCCATCGGACCCGCCACAGATATTCACGCCCTGGGGGCCATGCTCTACGAACTGCTCGCCGGCCAACCACCCTATCTGGCTGACACGATCGAGGCGACACTGGAGCGCATCCGCCGCGAGGAGCCGGTCCCGCCCTCCCAGCTGCGTCAGGGCGTATCGCGCCGGCTAGAGGCGATTTGCCTGAAATGCTTGCAGAAAGATCCGAAGCACCGCTACGTCAGCGCCGAGGAATTGGCCCGCGACCTGCACCGCTACTGGGCCGGCAACCAGCCGCCGACCGATGAATTCGAGTTGGTGCCCGGTTACGAGTTGCTGGAGGAACTCGGACGCGGCGGTATCGGCGTCGTGTACAAGGCGCGGCAGATCAGCCTTGATCGGCTGGTCGCCCTCAAGATATTCACGCACCGACTCGACCGCATCCTGGCCGCCAATCGCGCCGTGTCGCGGCTATCGCATCCCAACCTCGTGCAGGTCCACGACTGCGGCGAGCGCGACGGACGCCTGTTCGTGGCCGAGGAGTTCGTGGAGGGACAGAGTTTGGGTCGGAAGATCGCCGGACGGCCGCAATCGCCGCGCGAGGCCGCTCAGACCGTCGAGACGCTGGCCCGCGCCATGCACTATGTCCATCAGCACGCCCTTATCCACCGCAACCTGAAGCCGAGCGTCATTCTGCTCAACGAGTTGGGCATCCCCAAGATCAGCAGTTTCGACCTGGCTCGCCTGCTCAACCAGGTGCCGGAAGCGGATGAGTTGCAAGGCACGATGCGCGGTACTCCCGCGTACATGGCTCCCGAGCAGGTCGAGGGCCGATACGACCAGATCGGACCAGCCACGGACGTGTATGCCCTGGGAGAGATTCTTTATGAGATGCTGACCGGCCAGCGCGTTTTTTCAATTGGATCCGCTCTGAACATCGTGATGCGAGTGCTGGGCGAAAACCCCATTCCACCGCGCCGCTGGCAGTCGAGCGTGCCGGCCCCACTGGAAGCCATCTGCCTGCGTTGCCTGGAGAAATCCCCATCGGAGCGCTATCCGGATGCAGCGGCGCTGGCGGAGGCCTTGCGAGATTTCCTGGCTTATCCGTTATTGTGAAGGGAACGCGGTTCCAGCGGTGCGTAGCGGGCGAGGATGGCCTTGGCCGAACGCAATCCATCGACGGCGGCGCTGACGATGCCGCCGGCGTATCCCGCTCCTTCGCCGACCGGATACAGTCCCTCCAGCCCCGGCGTCTCGCGCGTCGCCTCCTCGCGGACGATCCGCACCGGAGCGCTGCCGCGCGCTTCGGGACCGACAAGCGTCGCCTCCGGGATGAACCGTCCACGCCATTGATGATCCATGATCGGCAGGCCGTGACGCAGCGCCTCCACGATCAGCGGCGGCACCAGCTCCGCGATGCGTGCCGATACCGCCCCGCGCGGGTAGCTGTTGGGCGGCACGTCCGGCGTATCACGGCCGTCGAGAAAATCGCGGACGCGCTGGATCGGACAGAGATAATCGCGCCGGCCCACTTCAAACGCCCGTTGCTCGTAGACCTGCTGCAAATGCACACCGGCGAGGACGTCACTTCCACCGAAGTGGTCCGGCGGCACCGTCACCACCAGCCCGCTGTTGGCGAAGGGTGAATCGTGCTTCGACAGGCTCATGCCGTTGGTGCAGAAGGCGCCCGGCTCGGATATGCTCGGCATGATGTAGCCGCCGGCGCACATGCAGAAGGTGAACAGGTCGTGCGGGCCGTTGGCGATGAGCGAATAATTCGCCGCGCCTAATCGCTGTTCCAGCGGTGACGAGCCGTATTGGACGCGGTTGACCATTTCCTGCGAATGCTCGATGCGCACCCCCATTTGAAAGGGTTTCTGCACCATCGGCACGCCGCGGGCCAGCAACATGCGATAGGTGTCGCGGGCACTGTGGCCGATGGCCAGCACCGTCACGGTCGCCGGAATGTACCCTGACGAGGTGGCCAATCCGCGCAGGCGGCCGTCGGCCAGATCCAGATCCTCGACGCGACAGGAGAAGCGCACCTCGCCGCCCATCTCCTCAATGCGGCGGCGGATCGCCTTGACCACGGCCGGCAGACGGTTGCTGCCCAGGTGCGGACGGGCGTCGTAGAGGACCGACGGCTTGCCCTTGCACTCGGCGAACAGTTCCAAAACACGGCGCACGTCGGGACCGGAGTTGCGATACGTCAATTTGCCGTCGCTGAAGGTGCCGGCCCCGCCCTCGCCAAACAGATAATTGCTCTCCGGGTCGAGCGGGCCGCCCTCGTCGAAGGCGCGGACATCGTGGATGCGATCGCGCACGGCCCGGCCGCGCTCCAGTACCAGCGGGCGATAGCCTTGCTCCGCCAACAAATAGGCCGCCGTCAACCCCCCCGGCCCGGAGCCGACGACCACGGGACGATGCGGCAAAGGATGTGTGCCGGGCCGAGGCAGCGCGAACGGCTCCTCGGCGTACAGATCGACGGTCATCGGCGGCCGCACCGTTCGCCGCGCCTCGGCCGCGATGCGCCGCTCATCGCCGAAGAGCCTGACCTCGGCGTGATAGACGAAGCGAAGGGAGTCCTTGTTGCGCGCGTCGAGCGATTTACGGAGAATGCGCCAGGTGAGCGGCGTGGACGGCGGCAAACCGAGGAGGCGGTTCAAACGCTCCGGCAGCAGCGATTCCGGCTCGTCGATGCCGAGCCGCAGGTTGGTGATGCGGATGGGCATGCCGATTGTTCGTTTGACCGCGAGCCGCAGGGAAGCGCCTTCGCACTCTCCTTCGGCTCGCGGCTAAACGGGTCGGGAAACGGTTGTCAAGATTACTTGCTGTGATTGAGCAGATCGGAGACCTTTACTCTTTCCAGGCTCTTGCGGATCTGCTCGGCGGTCTGCCCGCACACCCGTTCCAATTTCGGATGCAGGGTGTTCCACACTTGCTTGTACTTCTTGATCTCCGACGGCGTATGCTCCTCGTCTTTGTCCGTCGGCCGCTCGGGAGCGTAGCCCCGCAGTTCACCATCCACCGCTTCGACGATCTCAAGCATGGTGATGTCCGAGGCGGCGCGGGCCAAGCGATACCCGCCGTTGGGTCCTTTCACCGACAGCAAAATGCGGCGCGAGACCAACGGTTTGAGCACTTTGAGCAGAAAGCGTTCGGGAATGCCGCGCTCGGCGGCGATGTGGTGCGACGCCACGGGAGCGTTTTGCACTTTCTGCTGAGCCATGTAAGCAATGGCATGCAACGCGTAGCTGGAAGCACGTGTGAGTTTCATGGAAACTTGATGGCCGCCCGTTTCCGAACGACGCTCTCTCCTATGGGTGCATTGGACGAATGGGGAAGTTGATTCGAGGGCCGGCTTCGGTCGTCGTCACCAGCCGTTACAGCGCGCCGACCACTCGCCTCTGAGCGGAAGGGCTGGACGAAGCGGATGGACACAAGGAGGGTAGACGAGTAATGTTCACGTTACACCGTCCCTAAAGTTCAAATATAGTTCTCCTCTCTGGCCCTGGCAATGCCACTTTCGCTACCTCAATCAATCGACATATTTCAAAATAGCTCTCTCTCAGCGGGAAGGCCAGTGTGCCGACCGGGTTTTTTCGCGGGAAAAGCCGCCGCCGCGCGAAAAGTTCTCCCCCGTCGGGGCTTTACTGATAGGCCTTGTCGGTGAACTTGACGCCGACGACGGCGGTGGCGGAGTGTTCTTTGTTGTTGACTTGCACCAGGCCGCGCCGCACGCGGATGCGCCAGAGCAGGGTGCCGTGATAGGGATCGCGCAAGCGCTCGCCGTCGCTCTCGCCGAACAGTTTGAGCACGCCGTTCTCATTGTTGCCGTCGGTGCAGACGAAAAACTCCCTCTCTTCGCCGGGTTCCAGAACCTCGGCGTCAAACCCCTTGCGTCCCACGACCCACTCGCGGCGGTTCTCGCGATCGCCGCGTGGATACCAGTGGGCGGGTCCGCCGTAGAAACGGTACGTGTTGCCGACTTCCAACTGAGTCAACGGCGGCAGCTGGTCCTGCCCCTCTCGCCAGTAACGATCGAAGTAATTGTCCAGCGGCGCGAAGGTGTATTCGGAGGACAGGTTCTTCATCTTCAGATAAAGGACCAACGAATCCGCCGCGCGCGGCTCCGGCCGGTCCGCGAACCCATCCGTGATGACCTTCACGCGCTCTCGTTTGACGCGCGTGGGGGTGATTTGCAGATCGCCAATGCGGATCGGCTCAGTTTTGCCGTCCGCTTCCAGGGTGGTGCAGAGGTTGGCCGATAACGGCTGCGTGGCAAAGGTCGGCTTGTAGTTATCAATCCAGGTTGTCTTCTTGCCCTTCTGGACGCCAGGGTTATCGCCCACATCGGGCAGCCTCTCGAAGGGTCGGTTGAGCTGCTGCTTGACATCTTGCGCTTTCAGATAGAACAGGGCGGCGAAGACGGTGATAACGACGGCATACAGCAGCAGCGGGCTGAAAACGAGGATCATGAACCACGGCGTTCCCTGCTCCTTGCGGCGCTGGGGCCGAGCCGCGGCGGCAGGGGCGGTGCTGGTGAACGCCTCCGGTTGAGGAGCGCTCGGCGACTCGGCGGGAGCCGCCGGGAAGGTTTCGGTCGTGGTTCCGGCCATCCAGGGGGCTTCGCCGCCGGTCGGCAAGATCGCCGTGCTTTCGCCGTTGGCGGGCGGAGAGGCGAACCCCGGCGCGGGAGGGAAAAGGCTCGTCGTGGCCAGCGTCGGTTCGAGGTCCGGCGCGGGAGCAGGGGCCGGCTGCTCGCCCGGCAGCGTTGGGTCGAGCGATTCGGGGGGTAGTTCGACGCGCGGCGCTTCGCTCCGGCCGAACAAATCGTCGCTCACCTCGGTCGGCGAGAAAATGTCATCGGCATCGGAGATGGGCGGCGGCGAGTGCAAGATGGTCTCGACCACTCCCATTGCCGGTTCTGGGTCGGAAGGCGGCCGCGGCTCCGGCAGCGGCGCGACGACAACTTGCTGACAGTGCGGACAGCGCACCTGCTGGCCGAGGAAGTCGCTGGCGACGCCCATGAGCTTGCCGCAATGGCCGCACTGAAAATTCACGGTCTGCATGATAATTCCCTGCGTAGTTGGGCGAGTGTACCCTCAACGGCGGTTCGCCAGACGATCCAGCGCCCGTTTCGCCTCGCCCGTCGGCCGCGCTTGCGGCGCTCCCTTCGCCAGCACGTCGAGACATTGCCGCGCCTCGGCCGTGCCGAGATGTTCCAGCACTTCGATGCCCCGCAGCGTCCGCAGCGTCTCCGGCGGCAGCGGGCCAGGTTCGAGCTTGTCCAGTAAGTTTTCGATGCGGCGTTTCACTTCCAGCGGAGGCTGGCTCGTCAGCGCTTGCTGCAACGCTGCTTCCGCGCGCTGGCCAAGTCGAGCCAGTTCGCGGCTCGCCGCCTCGCGCGTCTCAAAGTCGTCGCTGTTGAGGTCGGCGAGCAGCCTCATCAGCCGTTTTTCATCCGGAGTCTCGGCCAGACGCAGTCGTTGCCGAAGAAACGCCACACTTGTCTCCGACTTGCGCAGCAAAGAAGCGATAGCGGCGCCAGCTCGTTTGGCATCCTCGGACGCCAAATCGTTCCACCACGCCGTCAGGTCGCTTTCGCTTGCCTTCTTCACGGCGGCTGGCGTCCGCGCGCCGGTTACGTCCCAAAGGAACACGACATTGTCTTCGCCACCGGATGCCAGCGTCCGGCCATCGGGAGCGAAAGACAAGCCATGAACGCCGTGGC
>DATBGU010000384.1:0-9017 GCA_036557825.1 Gemmataceae bacterium | reverse complement strand
CCGGCGGCGACATCGACGGCGCCGCGCCACAGGCCGCGCAGCTTGCCGTCATCGGGTCCGACGCCGAGCTGGAGCTTGGTGCCGCCGATTTCAATACCGAGAAACATGCGCCACCATCACAGCGAGATGCGCTTGTGCAGGTTGTCCACGACCCAATGGAAAGCGGTCAAGTGGATGGACTCGACGATGCCCATGTCGTCGAGCGGCACGTGGAAATTGTGGTGCGCCAGCGTGCGCAATTTGCCGCCGGAAAAACCGGTGCAGCCGAACGTCTTCAGGCCGTGCCCGTTGGCCCACTCGACGGCGCGCAGGATGTTCGGACTGTTGCCCGAACCGCTGATGGCGATGAGCAGATCGCCGGCACCGGCCAGGTTTTTCAGCTGCTCGACGAAGACGCGCTCGAAGCCTTCGTCGTTGCCCCAGGCCAGGATGTACGGCGTATTGTCCGTGAGGCTGAGGATGCGCACGCGTTTCTTCTTGTCGTTGTCGAAGTCTTCGCGGCGCAGTGTGCCCTTGCCGATGTCCTCGCAGAAGTGCGAAGCGTTGGAGCCGCTGCCGCCGTTGCCGATCGCGAAGATGAATCGGCCGTGCTCGTAACAATCGTACATGAGATCGGCCAACAACTTGATCTCGGCCGGATCGACGCGCAGCAATTCCTGTCCGACGCGCTCCAGAAACGGTCGAACGTCCAGTTTTATTCCAAGCATGGTCCCTTGTCCCTGATATTTGTTTGTCGTCGGCAGAATGTGTACTGTAGCATTCCTCCCCAAATTGAGCCAGACAGGGTTGCCAATCGGCTCTTGTCCTCAGCGGAAAAGCAGGGAGAATGAAGGCTGAGGACTACGGACGAAGACCCACGGACTACGGACCATGCGCGATCTGATTCTCGGCACGGCGGGGCACATCGACCACGGCAAGACCTCGCTCGTCAAGGCGCTCACCGGCATCGACTGCGACCGCCTGCCGGAAGAGAAGGCCCGCGGCATCACCATCGACATCGGCTTCGCCATCCTCGATCTGCCGCCCTTCCGCCTCGGCATCGTCGATGTTCCCGGCCACGAGCGGTTCGTCAAGAACATGCTCGCCGGCGCCACCGGCATCGACCTGGCCGTCCTGGTCGTGGCGGCCGACGATTCGGTCATGCCGCAGACGCGCGAGCATCTGGAAATCCTGCAACTGCTCGGTCTGCGCCACGGCGTCATCGCCCTGACCAAGTGCGATCTCGTCGATGAGACGACGCGCGAGGTCGTCGAACTGGAGGTCCGCGAGTTGGTCCGGGGAACTTTCCTGGAGCACGCCCCGCTCATCGCCACGTCGGCGCAGAGCGGGCAAGGCATCGCCGAATTGAAGTCGGTCATCGCCGAGGCGTGCCGGCACGTCGAGGAACGCACCGGCAAGCAGTGGTTTCGCCTCGCCATCGACCGCTCGTTCATCGTGCAGGGACACGGCACCGTCGTCACCGGCTCGGTAACGTCGGGAAGCGTGAAGGTCGGCGAGGAGGTGGAATGGCTGCCGCGCGGCGAACGGGTGCGCGTGCGCTCGTTGCAGAATCACGACCAGGCCGTTGAGGAAGTGCATCGCGGGCAGCGGGCGGCCATCAATCTGGCGGGCGTCCATCACGAAGACGTGATTCGAGGTCAGGAATTGGCGACACCGGGTTATCTGCTGCCGTCGCGCGTGATGACGGTTCGGCTGCACTGCCTGGCCGACATGAAACGGCCGATCAAACATCGGATGCCGGCGCGCTTCCATCTCGGCACCGCGGAGGTCATGTGTACGATCGCCCTGCTCGACGCCGACGCCATTGAGCCAGGACAGTGGGGACTGGCGCAAGTGTTTCTCGACGAGCCGGCGATGGGAACGTGGGGCCAGCCGTTCGTCATCCGCGAATCGTCGGCGACACAGACGCTGGGCGGCGGTCAGGTGTTGCAGCCGACGGCGCGCAAGATTCGCCGGCGGCACATCGAGATGCTCGAGCGCATCGAACGCCTGTGGACCGGCGACGCACGGCAGCGGGCGTTGACCGTGGCCTGGTTCGGCGCCTTCGCCGGCTTCACCATCCCGGATCTGGTACGCGGCGCCAACATCGGCCCCGACGAGGCGGCCGAACTGGTCGCCAAGTTGAAAGAAGAAGGCGAGTTGGTGGAGGTGGTCATCAGCGCGGCCCGCCGCCTGCTTCTGCACAAGGACATGGTCGGTGAGTTGGAGGGACGCATCCTCACGGCGCTGGATCGACTGCACGAGCAGTTCCCCCTGATGTCCACGCACGACCGCCGGAAGCTGCAATCGCAGCTCGATTACGTCGGCGACGACGCCCTGGTTCATGCGACGGTGGATCGGCTGATGGCGAGCAAACGGCTGGCGGGCGACCTGCGCCGCATCGGCCGGGCCGACTTCAAGCCGAAGCTGAGCGCCAACCTGCGCAAGCTCAAGGACAAGTTGGTGGCGGCTTATCGGGAGGCGCGCTTCCAGCCGCCGGAGCCGGGCAGCTTCGCGGGACAGGCGGGCGGCAACGCCGCCAACCTGAAGGATTTGTTCGATGTCTGTGTCGCGGAAGGCTATTTAGTCTACGTTGCGGAGGATATTTATCTTCATACGGACGTGGAAGCCGAAATGCGCCGATTGGTACGGGACCGGCTTGCCGAGGGCAAGGGGCTGACCGTGGCCGAGATCCGCGACATGCTCGGCACGACGCGGAAGTATGCGGTGCCTCTGTGCGAATATCTCGATCGCGCGGGCGTGACGCGGCGCGAGGGCGACCTGCGCGTGCTGATCTAACCGGATGAATCCATGAGTGACAATCTTTTTCGCCAGCTTCCTTCCGTCCACGATGTTCTGGCGGCGGCGGACGTGCAGGCATTAGCGCGGGATTACGCCCACGAGTCAATCGTTGCCGCCGTCCGCGACGAACTGACGGTCCTGCGCGAGCAGATTCGCCAAGGCGTCGCCGTGGACGGACAGAGCGGCATCGAGGCCGTCGGGCTGCGGGTCGCACGACGGCTCGGACACGAAATGCGGCCGAAGCTGCGATCGATCATCAACGCGACCGGCATCGTCCTGCACACGAACCTCGGCCGTTCGCCCATCGCGGAAGAAGCAGCGAAAGCCGCGTATGAAGCGGCTTGCGGCTATCTCAACCTGGAACTCGATCTTGGGAGCGGCAAGCGCTCGTCGCGGCAGATCGCCGTCCGCGAATGGCTGTGCCGGCTGACCGGGGCGGAATCGGCCACCGCCGTCAACAATAACGCGGCGGCCACGGTCATCGTGCTGCGGACATTGGCGATGGGGAAAGAAGTCGTCATCTCGCGCGGCCAGCTTATCGAGATCGGCGGCAGCTTCCGCATCCCCGACATCATGGCCGTCAGCGGGGCCATCCTGCGCGAGGTCGGCACGACCAACATCACTCGCCTGGCCGACTACGAACGCGCCATCGGACCCAACACCGGCGCGCTGTTGCAGGTCCATTCGAGCAACTATCGCATCTCTGGCTTCACCAAGTCGGTGACGCTGGTGGAACTGGCGGCCCTGGGTCAAAAGCACAAACTGCCGGTCATCGACGATATCGGCAGCGGCGCGCTCCTCGATTTCGGGCGTTTCGGTTTCCAGGGAGAGCCGGTGGCGCGTGCGAGCATCGCCGCCGGAGCCGACCTCGTGCTGTTCAGCGGCGACAAACTGCTCGGCGGACCGCAAGCCGGACTCATCGCCGGACGCAAGGAGTGGATTCAAAAGATCGAAAAAGATCCTCTTATGCGGGCCTTTCGCCTCGACAAGATGACGCTGGCCGCCCTGGAAACGACGCTGCGATTGTATCTGAATGAGGAGCGGGCCTTACGTGAAGTGCCGGTCCTGCGCATGCTGGGCACGCCGCTGGATGAACTGCGACAACGCGCCGTGAGATTGGCTGAATCGCTGCGCGGGATCGCCGGCATCGCCACGGTGAAGGCGGCGGAGGATGTCGCCTACGTCGGCGGCGGTTCTCTCCCGGATCAAACGATGAAGTCGTGGGTGGTCGAGATCGAAGCCGATACCGTGCATGTAACCGAACTGGCACGCCGTCTTCGTCTGGGCACGCCGGCCGTCATGGCGCGATTGCGCGACGGCAAACTCGTGTTCGATGTCCGCACGATGTTCGAGCATCAAGAGGCGCTGCTGGCGGAGGCGGTGCGGAAGGCTGTCGTCGCGGATTAGTTTTCGTCCGTCGCTTCCGGCTCCAGCCATTCTTTCAAACGCTGACGCGCCGTATGCAGGCGGCGCTTGATGGTGCCGAGCGGCACGTCGAACTCCTCGCTCATCTCGCGCAGCGAACGGCTGCGCAGATAAAACGCCTCCAGCATGGCGCGGTCGAGCGGCTTCAAATGGCTCAGTCCCTCATGCACCTTATCTTGCTCCTCGGCCCGCACGATCTCGTCGAGCGGATCTTCGATGCTGCCGGGCAACAGCGCCTGGCGCGTGTGCGTGAGGCTGTTCAAAGGACGGCGACGATTGAGGCGATTGAGGGCCAACCGCACGGCGATCTGCCGCAGCCAAGCACTGAAGCAGCGTGAGTCGCGCAGTTGACCGATCTTCCTCATACTGTGCAGAAAAACTTCCTGGGCCACGTCGTCGGCCTCGGCCGGGTCGTGCAGCCACGCTAGCAACACGCCGTAAATGGCCGGACGAAAGCGACGGACTAACTCGCCGTACGCCGTCCGGTCCCCCGCCCGCGCCCGGTCGATGGTGCTCTCGCCTTCGTCCATCCTGTCTTCAACCGCTTCGAGTTGAGCCATCATGTTGTCGTCCTCCATCTCTGTTTGTCAGGCGTCGGTCGGGGCGTTCCCCCTGCGACAAGTACATACGATTCACGAACCGCTTTTTTTCACCGGATGAGCCGGCGCGGCGCCTCCGAACGACGCGCGGATCGCGCCTGCCCGCGCGTTCCTGTCCCCGAGCGGGAACGGTGGCGCGGCGTGGTTGCGGCGATGAATATCAGCCGGTGCTTACGCGAAGCGAAGCGAGGCCGTTGCTGTTGCGGGGCCGCGAAGGGGCGACTCGTCGCGGCGGTTCAGAACGTCACGAGGAACACAAGGGAGGTTCGCGGATAATAGGCCCGATCTGCCTGGTTCGTTCACGGTTCAGCAGGCAGGGAAGCCCGGCGAAGAGGTAAGCCCTCGCGGGGAGGGCGAGTCGCCCTTGGTTGCTCCGTGGGAGCCGTATCGCTCCTCCCGTCCGGGAGGTGGGCCTTGGCAACTTGGCGGCTCGACCAGTATTGCCGTGGCGGTCATCGGGCCCAGTCCCTCACGCCACTCTCGATACGGATGCGAATGGGGGGTGATCTCGCAAGACTTTGTCTGCAAACCTCCTCCGCACGAGTCTGAGTTTTGGTAGCGGTTGGGTGCCACATAATAAAGACACTTCCGCCGTCGAAAAGGTTCGCGCCGTCTCGGTCGAAAATGTCGGGGTGCGTGGGATCGAAAGGCCGGCGTCAGCGGCTGGTAAGGCAAGCACCAGCCGGGTGACGCCGGCCGTTCGCCACGGCATCCTCATCAGCGGGGCGGCGAATCCGGAGCCTGGTTCGGATCGCGAGGCTGGTCGGGGCGTTTCTCGTGTTGGAGGTCGCGCACTTCCTTCAAGAGATCTTGGAGCTTGCGTTCCAGTTCTTTCAGTTGCGCTTGCTTGTCCTGCTTAGGCGTACCGGATGGTGGCGACGTGTCGGTTACGCTTTCGGCACGGAACTGCATGCGCGTCTCAAGCGCGGTGTCCTCGAACTGGATGTAGACCGTGAAGATCTTGACACCAACAAAACGCCCTGTGTCGAGCCTGATAATGATGCTCCCTTTCTCGCCCGGCTCGATCTCTTTTTTCTCCGCCCGAGCGCTTAGGGCGCCCGAACTGCTGCGAACACTGACAATGCGAAGGGGCTTCTTGCCGCGGCTGGTGGAAATGGGAATGCGCATCTCGGTGATGGTCCCGTGTTTGAACGTGCCGAGATCGTGGACGACGGGTTGCGGAGGGGGCTGGGATGATTGTTCCGCCGTCCGTTGCAGGCGAGCGAGGCGACGCTCCGCTTGCTTTAGACGCACCTGCGTTTCTTGCAACTCGACTTCCTTGATATCGACCTCGGCCGTCAGCGAATCCAGTTTGTCCGTGGCCGTCATCAGTTCATCTCTTGCGATGCTGCCTGGAACGCGCTCATTTTGGCGCAGCATAGAGTCCTTGCGTCGGCGAGTTTCGGCGAGGTGCATTTTTGCGCTGCGCAATCGCGTCTCCTTCACCCGCACTTGCAACTTCAGCAATTCCATTTCGTCCTTGAGTTTTTCGATCTCTTCGTCGCGGTTGCTCTCGGCCGCCGCCGGCAGGCGATCGGCAGCCTCGCGGAACCCGGATTGCAAGCGGCGCATCTCGTCCATCAAGCGGACGATTTCATCGTGAGCTTCCCGCCAGGATTGCGGCTTTCGTTGCAAGTCCCGTGAATGCACCGTCGCCGCTTGATGGCAAGAGGTGCATTTCTGCATATCCAAAGTGAGACGATGGAGTTTCCGATGCGGGTTCGAGAGGGCCAACATCTCATGCCCCGAATCCGGCACTTGCTCTTTTGCTTCCTCGCGTTGAGGTTCCTTGGGTGCTTCGGTTCGCGCCAGTCCGGGCGCCAGCGGCAGCAGCAACGCACCCATGCCGACAACGGCCCAGAAAGCGGCCCGCGCGCCGCGTGAAGAAGGTTTCGCCGTCAGAATCATGGTCAATCTCCTTTTCAACAGAGGCGCCTGTGCCGCGCCGCTGGCGCCGACGAGAGCGGCGGCGCGGGTCTGCGATAGGAACGTCACGGTTTCGACAAGGGCCGCGGCGTAGGCCGGGGCGGCATCGGGCAGGACGGTCACGACGCGGGCATCGCAGCATTCCTCCTCCGCTTCCTGCAACCGCCGCCGCGCCCACCAGACGACGGGATGCCACCAGTACAAGCCGAGGACGAGAAACTCCAGCCTCCGCACCCAATGATCGCCGCGCCGCAGGTGGGCCAATTCGTGAGCCAGCAGCGTGTCTCGTTGCTCGTCGCCCAGACGCTGCCATAGTTTCGCCGGCAGTAGGATGCGCGGTGAAAAACCCAGCGCCCACAGCATCGGCGAGAGCGGAGCCGACACGAAAGCGACCGGCGGACAACGCCGCAAACCCAGGAGAGCAGCCAGGCGTCGCGCTTGCTCCCGCGCCTCCTTCTGCGCCGGGCGTGACTGTCGCAGCAGCCGATGGAACTTCCACAGACGCACGGCGGCGATCATCCACCAGGTGAGGGAACCGCCCAGCCACACCGCCAGCACAAGCGGCATCCAGACATCGGCGAAATGGACGGGAACGGAGGAGAGTTCGGTTTCCGGCGCGGCGACTGGTTCGCTCGATTCGGATGAAAGAACTACTGGCTCCCCCGGTTCCGGCGCGGAGGAAATAGCGACGATGGGAGTGGGTGGGGCCACATCCATTGGTTCGCTTTCCACCGTTTTCGGCCACACGATTTGCAGAGGCACCAGTGGCGGCGTAATGAGTTTGAGCAAAACCAACAGCCACAGACCATGACGCACCGATGGTCTGCGGCAGATGCGCCCAATACCGGCCGCGGTCACGGCCAGCAGCGCGGCCGTCACGGCGTTGCTCAGGGCGACGACGACAAGCGATTCCATGACGACACCTCTCAGCGCGGCTTTTTTCGGGAACGAGCTTGTGTGTTCAATTGTTGCAGGAGGTCTTGTAACTCCTGTACCTCTCGCGCGCTCAACGGCTTGGCGCGGACCAGGTTCATCAGCAGCGGAGTCAGCGAACCGCCGCAGAGTTTATCGGCCACATCCAGTAGTCGGCGGCTGATGAGTTGCTCGCGGTCGATGGACGCCGTGAAGGTGACGGGCCCGTCCCCGGAACCGCGGGAGACGTGGCCCTTCGATTCCAGGCGTTCCAGCAGTTTCTGCACGGTCGTGAAGTGAGCCGGGCCGCCCTTGGGATAAAGCACGTCCGCGATCTGACGGCGGCTGGACGCGCCGCGCTCCCAGAGCACTTCCAGGACGGCCAGTTCCGCGTCGGTGACGTCCTGCGGTGTGCGCGCCACGATCATTCCCTCCGTTAGACAGAATGACTAATGCTTATTGGTAAGTTTAGACAATTCGTCTAGCGAGTCAAGAGGATTTCATCGCAGTGGATGGCCCGTCAGGCGCTCGTAGGCTTCGAGGTACTTGGCGGCGGTGCGTTCGACGACGTAGGGAGGCAGTTCCGGCGGCGGACTGTTCTTGTCCCAGCCGGTCGTTTCCAGCCAGTCGCGCACGAATTGCTTGTCGAAGGACGGTGGACTGATGCCCTCTCGATACTCGTCCGCCGGCCAGAAGCGCGAACTGTCCGGCGTCAGCACTTCGTCGATGAGGAGGATTTGTCTGTCGGGCAGAAGTCCCCACTCGAACTTGGTGTCGGCGAGGATAAGGCCGCGTGAGGCCGCATGCTCGGCGGCTCGACGATAGACATCGAGGCTGCGCTGGCGAAGGGTTGTCGCCAACTCGACGCCGACTCGGCGAGTCATGTCCTCAAACGATATGTTCTGATCGTGACCGCTCTCTTCCTTGGTGGCGGGGGTGAAAATCGGTTCGGGCAAACGGGCGCTCTGGGCGAGTCCGGGAGGCAGGGAAATGCCGCAGACAGTGCCGTGCTGGCGATATTCGTTCCAACCGGAACCGGCCAGGTAGCCGCGAACGACACACTCGATCGGCACTACTGAGGCTTTGCGAACCAGGCAAGTGCGGTCGGAGAGATCGGCGGCGCGCTCAGCGAAGTCTGGCCCCATGTCCGCGAGATGGGTGCTCAGAAGATGATTTGGCACATTCAGCGAATCGAGCCAGAACAGGGTCAACGCCGTTAGCACGCGACCCTTATCGGGGATGGCCGTCGGCAACACCCAATCGAAGGCGCTTATGCGATCGGTGGCGACGATGACGAGGCGGTCGCCGAGGTCGTAGACATCGCGGACCTTGCCGCGGCGGCAGGGATGGCCGGGAACGTCGCTGCGCAGGAGT
>DATBGU010000383.1:0-15588 GCA_036557825.1 Gemmataceae bacterium | reverse complement strand
TACGACGGGCGCCGGCTGTACATCAACCGGGGGCTCGGCCACCTGCGCCAG
This sequence comes from Gemmataceae bacterium, assembly GCA_036557825.1. Classification (GTDB taxonomy): domain Bacteria; phylum Planctomycetota; class Planctomycetia; order Gemmatales; family Gemmataceae; genus JAJPHU01. The sequence continues at coordinate 15,537 of DATBGU010000383.1, read as the reverse complement.
GTGCGGTTCAACGTCCGGCCGGAAATCACCGTCTTCACTCTGCGTCCGCAAGAACTCGCCGAGCCGGATGACCGGTCCTGAGTCGTCATCCGCGTTGGATCCCGATTAAGGGCTGCGTTTTTCGGACATGCGATCGGACGGCATGCCTTCGCACTTCCCCTGCTCAGCGAGGCATGTCGAACTGCCTGCTCGTTCCCCGAACTACACCCTCCCCGCGGCAAATCGTACAAAAGTAACACATCGGTCGCGCAAATGAGGCATCGGGAAGTCGCCGCTTCGTTTTCACAGGAGTCGAATATGGCCAGTGCATTCCCTACCCTCTTCTCGCCCCTGCAAATCGGTCCGCGAACGGTCAAGAACCGGATCTGTTGTAGCGCTCATGCCGACAGCCTTGCCGAAGACGGTATGCCCACCGAACGCACCGTGCGTTACCACGAGTTGAAAGCACGCGGCGGCATCGGCTTCATGATGTGTTTCGGCTCGGCCAGCGTTCACCGTACCAGTCCGGCCCGCGACTGGAATGGCGTGGAACTCTTCGAGGACCGGGTCATCCCGCACCTGAGCAAGTTTTCCGAGACCATGCACCGCTACGGGGTGCCCTGTGTCGCCCAGATTACGCATCGGGGCCGGCGCGGCCGGAGCATCGACACCTGGGAGCGAATGTACGCCCCCTCCGCCATCCGCGAGCCCGTTCACCGCGAGACACCGCACGCGATGGACGTCGAGACCCTGAAGGAGTTTATCCGGGCCTTTGCGGATGCGGCCGGCCGGCTCCAGGAGGGCGGTTTCGACGGCTGCGAAGTGATGGCCGGCCATTGTCACCTCATCGATCAGTTCTGGACCCCGAATGCCAATCAGCGCGACGACGACTACGGCGGCGCGTTGGCCAATCGCATCCGTTTCGGTATCGAGATACTGCATGCCGTCCGCGAACGGGTGGGCCGAGACTTCATCGTCGGCATCCGCATGACCGGCGACGATCTCATCCCCGGCGGTGTGGACATTGGCATGGCCCAGGAGATCGCCGGCCGGCTCGATGAGCTGAGGTTGCTCGACTACTTCAACATCGTTGTTGCCAGCGTGGAAACTTATGCCGGCGAGGCGGCTGCCATTCCCGACATGAGTTTCCCTCTGGGTGTTTACGCTCCGGTGGCGGCAGCCGTTCGGACCGTCGTCAACGTGCCGGTGATCGCCATGGGGCGAATCAACGATCCCGCCGTGGCCGAACAAATCCTGCAAGCGGGGCAAGCCGACCTGTGCATCATGAACCGCGCCTTGATCGCCGATCCCGACTTCCCCAACAAGGCGAAGGAAGGCCGACTCGACGACATTCGCCCGTGCAGGGGCTACAACCAGGGCTGCATTGACCGCATCTACACCGGGCGGGGAGTCACCTGCGTGCAGAACGCCCTCATCGGTCGCGAAACCATCTGGGCGGAAATGCCGCGGGCCGCTTCCCCCAAGAAGGTGCTCATCATTGGCGGCGGCCCGGCCGGACTGGAGTGCGCGCGTGTGGCTCGGCTGCGCGGCCATCGGGTTGTCTTGCTGGAAAAGGGGCAGGAGTTGGGCGGGCAGACGCTCATCGCCCGCAACGGCCCGGCTCGCCAAGATTTCGACGGTGCCTGCCGCTTTTCGGCCCAGCAATGTCGCAAGCTCGGCGTGGACATTCGCCTCGGCGTGACGGCCGACGCCGCTCTGGTGCAGCGTGAATCGGCCGATGTGGTCGTTTTGGCCACCGGCGCCCGTCCCTTCAAGCCGCAAATCCCAGGGATCGACGCGAATGGGTACAACGCCTGGGAGGTCCTGCAAGGGACGGAAGTGCCGGGCAACTCCATTCTGGTCCTCGACGAGGAGTATGGTTTCCAGGCGCCCTCGGCGGCCGAATACCTTCTGGATCGCGGCAAGCAAGTGGACATCGTGACTTCCGAGCGGGCCATCGGCAGCTTCCTCGGCGCCACCACCGCACCGCCCGTCTTCCGACGCCTCTTCTCCAAGGGTGTTCGGCTGCACTGTAACGTGAAGGTGGTCCAACTCGAATCGAATCAGGCCATCGTTCAGAATGTCTGGAGCGAGCAGCAAGAAGTTCTCGGGCCGTACGATGGCTTTGTGTATGCTTATGGCGGCGAATCGGTCTGTGATTTGGAAAAAGAGCTAACGGGAAAAGTGCCGCGTCTGGAATTGATCGGCGATTGCTTCGCCCCTCGAACGCTGCAACACGCCATCCTCGAAGGGCACAAGCTGGCGCGCGAACTGTAGCTCCGCGGCGCTCCCCAGGTCGTGTTCGCGCGGGCGCCGCTAGGAAAGAACTACAAGCGGGTTCCCAAGGAGCGCTCCCGCGTTCCTTTCGGATGTCTGGCGGTGCAGCCTAGCCGGTGCGGGTATGCGCCAAGTGAGGCGACCGCTCCTTGTGTGGCATCGATATCGTCCTATACCGCCGAGGGGGGAGGGCTTCGGCTTGAACGGACCGGTCCAACCTCGTGCTCCGAGGACATTCTCTCACGGTGGAAATGCCCCCTGAGCCTGTACGGATGCTTTTTTCAGGAGGGACAGGGACAGCTCTCCGGAGGGTCAGGCCGGGCCGCGCGCCGCTGGGAGTGCAGGAAGCTCAACCATGGACCCATCCCCTCCCCCGTTTTGGCCGACACCGCGAAGATGTCCATGCCCGGTCGCACGGACTGGATGCTGAGGCGTGCGGCGGCGGCGTCGAACTCCGTGACAGCGGCCAGGTCCATCTTGGTGAAGATCGCCACGTCCGCCGTGTTGAATATCGTCGGATACTTCAGAGGTTTATCCTCGCCTTCCGTCACGGAGAAAAGCACCACACGAAGATCCTCACCCAGATCGAAGCTCGAGGGGCAGACCAGATTGCCCACGTTCTCGATGAACAGGAAATCCAGTTTTTTCAGACACCAGTCTTCCAGCGCGGCGGCGACCATCTCGGCCTCCAGATGGCAGACGGCGCCGGTGGTGATCTGCTTGACCGGAACGCCGGCGCGGGCCAGGCGTCGGGCGTCATTGTCGGTGGCCAGATCGCCGACAAGGGCGGCGACGCGATAGTGGCCGCGGAGCAGTCCGAGGAGCTTCTCCAAGAACGCTGTCTTGCCGGCCCCCGGACTGGACACGAGACTGACGACGTAGGTGCCGGCCTCATGGAAGCGCACGCGCAGAGCGCGCGCGACTTCGTCGTTGCGCTTGAGGACGTGCTGCCGAACCTGGACCAGGCGAGGACTCGTGCTCACGATTCGATCTCCAGAGCGCAGACTTCCAGCTCGCGTCCGCTGACGACGTTGGGAGTCGGAATGCCGCAAGAGGGGCAGCACAGTTGCTGTATCGAAGGCGGCATTCGATTGGCGGCGCAGGCCGGGCAATGGACGAGGAGCGGGACGTCCTCGATGAGTAGGTTCGCTCCGGCCAGGGGAGTGCCTTCGCGGGCCAGCGCGTAGGCCGACTCCAGCGCTTCGCGGACCACCCCGGAGAGAGGGCCGAGTCTCAGGTGGATGGCGAGAACCCGGCCCCCCTGCCGCTCGGCCTCTTCTTCGGCAACGTCCAGAATGCTCAGGGCGATGGACAACTCGTGCATGGTTTCATCACATTCTTTCCATCTTCCGATAGCGCGCGAAATCCGGGCCGAAACGATAAGCCGCCCAGATACCCAGGCCGAGCACGGCCAGTCCGGCGATCAGCCAGCCCGTGGACATCCCCCCAGAACGGTCCCGTTCCATCCGAGGGCGACGCCTCTCCTCAGAACCCGACGAATAGACATGTTCCGGATACTCCGACGTCATTCTCGACATGGTGGGATCTCCTTCTCAGGAATAATGGAGCCTCATTTCGCGGCAATGGTCTCGCCCAAGAGGAGCCGCGCGACCAGCGATTCGATCAGACGAACCGCCTCATCCACGGACGCCTCGACCGGGGCGCTCAACCCCTCCCGCATGTCTTCCTCATCGCGAATCGGCGTAGGCTCGCAGCCGACCAGCAGCAAACTCTCGACGCGTCCGCCCATCGCCTCGGCCAAGCGCAGCACCTTTACGGGATCCATGCTGTGCGCTTCGATGGGCACACGAGCCGCCTCGCCCCTTGCGGGTTCGAGGACGTAGAGAGTGCCAGGCGACTCGCCGCGCGGCGCCGCATCCACCAGAATGACCGCTTCATAGCCGTCCAGCAAGGCATAAGTCAGGTCCAACCCACGGATGCCGAAATCGACGACGCGTACCTCTTCCGGCTGTTCGCGCCGCGCCAGACGCCGAACGACCTCGACGCCGAAAGCATCATCGCCGAGAAAGATGTTGCCGATACCGGCGACAAGAATGCGCGGCCGCTTCACCGCTCCTCCTCCTTCAGCGGTTCCACTTCCTCCGGCTGGAAGAAGAAGCGATGTCCGGGCTGGCGCAGGGCGCCGAGATCCTTGCCGGGGTCGTCGTCCACGGTGACGGCCAGGTAGACGCGCCCTTCGTAGTCCTGCTCGATCGCTTCAATGGTCGCCGTCATTCCCGCCAACGTCAGGTCGAGGATGTCGGCACGGCCGCGCGGTCGAAGGCGGACGCGATCGCCCCGGTGAACCTCGCAGGGACCGACGTGGATGCACTCCAGGCGGTGCCGGTCGGCGTCGGGATTCCAGTTATCCATGCGTGCTGTCCTCTGCTGTCGGCCGCGATTCGCGGATCGTGCCGTGCAGTCCGAACTGCTCTCGCGCCCGCGTTTCCGTCCGCGCCAGCAGGTCGCGCGCTTTCTCGTCCACCGCGGCCATGGCGCGCTTCTCCTCGTCGGTCAGGGTCAGGATGCGCAGCGTCAGCATCTCGTCGATCTCGGTGCCGTCGAAGAAATCGCCCGGACTCTCCGCCGCCACTTGCGGGTAATCGTAGAGGATGATCGGCGACGCCAGCATGGTATCGGTCTGCCCCTCCGCGCCGACGAGAACTGGCCAGACGCCGACATTGCGGCAGGCGGCGGCAACTTCGCGCCAGCATTCGGGCGGATCGAGGAGTGAAACGAACTCACCGCCACGGACGCCGAGGAGGGTGTGCGCCGAAATCAGCGAACACAGCAGCGCTTTGTCGCGGGGCTGCACGGGGGGCGTTAACGCGATCTCGCTCGCCGGTGTTCGGTTCTCGACACGGCATGTCAGACGGAACAGTCCTTCCGTAATCTGCGTCGCCTGAATCTCGATGCTCCCCGCGATAGCCTGTTGCACGCGGATCAGGAGGGCGGCAACTTCACCGGCCAGTCCGTGGTGGATCGGCTCCGAGAGGCGACCACCCGGAAACGTGAAAGACACGAGCCGCGGACGGCTCGATAGTTCGCCCACCGTCACTTCCTCGACGGCGACTTCGCGTTCTTCCGCCTCCTGCCAGGTTTGCAAAGTCTGCTCGCCCAGACGCAGCGTCTCGACGGGACGGAACGGGAGTTCTCCGCCTCTCGACCGCTTTGGCAGCGGCGGATTGGTAGCGCCGACAATGCGTTGAGTTAGGTGCAGGAAGCGCACAACCGCTTCGATAGATGTCGCTGCTGTCCCGCGCACCAGGACCTCCGTCTGATTCGCGGATGCTTCGTCGCTATGCTCTCGGCAGTATGCTTCGGGATAGAGCCCCCCAAAGGTCCAGCGCTGCCGATTTTTGACCGATGGACGATAGGGATAGAGGATATATCCCTCATACAGAACGGTGTCGGCAATGGGATCGACCAGCGCGCGGTTCATGGTTTCCCCGCCTCCTCGGCCGCGGTCAGCAGCCGTCCCAGCGCCTGTTCCCAGTTCGGCAGACCGTGATGGCTCCGGTACTCGTTGAGCCGATCGAATACGTCCTTGCGCAGGCACAACCAGGCACTGTTGGGGTAATACAGATCCATCAGGCTGCGCCACGTCGCGGCCGGCAGACGGAAGTACGCTTCTTTCTCCCAGGAAATCTGCGCTACCTGCAAGGTGTCCTCCGCCGTCCGGTGAAAAATGGTCCCGCTGAAGAGAAAGCACAGCGGGATGCCGTCTTCTTGCAAGGCGTCGAAATACTTGGTTGCCGCCAGGCTGAAATCGTAACTGCACGGCACCGGCAGCTCGACGCCACCGGCGCCGGTGAACGGCGGCACGACGGCGCTAACGTGCGTCCACAGCATGGGGCGCAGCGTCTGGCCCCAGCGCTCCGGCGTGCCGAACAGGTCGAGGAGTCGCTCCTGCTCCGCGGTACTGTAGCGCCGGCGGGCCGGCTCGATGCGTACCTGACAGCGCAGCGCGATCGCGTGGATCGGCGTAGGTTGCCGGCCCGCCGGTACGGCTTCGGCGATGTGCAGTTTGAACAACAGGATCGGCGCTGCCGCGAAACGCTGGGGTTCTGCTCCCTCCACCTGGAAGTTCAGGTCAGGCATGCGCCATACCTCCTTGAGAACCCGAGCGCTCCTTCAGGTTGGCGAAAAAGCGATGGATTTCGTCCCATACCGCCGTCCCGCCGGACAGGCCGCGCCAGTGCGTGCGTATGAGGCCGACCAGCTTGTAAGATTCGTCGATCCCGACGCGGTAGCACTCGCGTGCTTCTCTCGTGCGGTTCACCAACAGCGCTTCTACGTCCGGCTCGAAGTCGCGCAGGATCGGGTTGTCCTCCATCAGTGTTTGCCAGGCGTCGAGCGGCACCAGCGATTCCGTAGCTCCCGCGGGACTTGGATAGAGGGAGATGACGCGGCCCGCCGGTGTGCTGTGCAGGAAGAAGGCCAGGTCGATCGGCAAATGCAGGCTCTCCCACGCCGCGTCCGGCAGGCGAAAGTCCGGCAAGAAGCGGACGCGCCGTGGCACGCGCCGGTACTTCGCGGCGCCCTGCTTGTCGAACAGGATGGCGCAGGCGTCGCAGGCGCAAACGAGCCGCCGACTGGCCAACTCGACTAAATGGGCATGCTCGTCCGCCAGTCCGGTGTCACACAGCTCGCACCGCTCCTGCGCGGCCCGCGGCCGCGCGAAGCGGCGGAGGGAGGCCAGGGCGGTCAGCCCGAGTCTGTCCCCTTTCGCGTCGGCGCTCATGGTTGGGTGCGCTCCTTCGTTACGCCGGCGGAAGGTGCGGCATCCGCGGGTCGATGGGGTCGCGCTCCTTGGGGTTGATGCTGGTCGCATCACGCGCCGTGCGGCCGAGCTTTGCGTTCTCGCGGCCCGGCTCGCGGCCTTCACGCTGGACGCGCTCCTCTCCCTTGGGCGTCCCCGGCGTGTGCGCGGGCAGATCGGGGGTCACTTCGCGCCTGGCCATGTTCAGTCCTCCTTTGAATTCGATCGGAGATCACACCATCGGCAGGGCAACCAGCGGCCGATCGCCTCTCGGCGGCGACGCTTTCTCCGCCAGCCCCTCAACCTCAATCGCCGTGACGTCGGGAGCTTTGCCGAGGATCGCTTCCTCGACCGTCTGTCTCATCGTCGCGGCCGACGACAGACAGCCGTTGCAGTTGCCTTCCAAGCGCAGGCGGACGATGCCGTCGCGGGCGTCGAGCAGTTCGACATCGCCGCCGTGCGAATGCAAGCGGGGCCGCACCTCCTCAAGAGCCTGGCGCACACGCGTTTCCAACTCCAGGGGATGCAGTCCGTGGAGGAGAAGCAGGCCCGCCGCCACTTCGTCGCGGGCGCAGGCATCGAGGACCGCGGCGCCGGCCTCGCCAGCCGCGCTTAGATGGCCGAGGATGCGCTCCAGTCCAGCCCCGTGCAGGTCGAGGACAGCTTGCACAATCTCACGGGCATGCGCCTGCGCCGCGGCATTGGGCCAGCGCTCCACTTCTTGCAGCAGAGCATCGAGACGCTGCAAGCGCGCCTGAAACTCCTTGGGATCGAATGAGGCCGTCATCATCCCTCCCACGATGCTAAACACCGAACATGGGCACATGCTGCACGTCGAGCAGCTTGCCGCCGCCGTGGTACATATGCACGCCGCACGGCAGGCATGGATCGAAACTGCGCACGGCGCGCATGATGTCGATGCCCTTGAACTTATCCGGCCCGTTCTCCTCGAAGATAGGTGTGTTCTGCACGGCGTCCTCGTAGGGTCCGGGCGTACCGTAGATGTCGCGCGGGCTGGCGTTCCACGGCGTCGGTGGATAGGGGTGATAGTTGGCGATCTTGCCGTCGCGAATGACGACGTGGTGCGAGAGCACGCCGCGCACCGCCTCATGGAAGCCGCAGCCGATGGCTTCGTCGGGCACCTTGAACTCGCTCCACGTCCGGCTGCGGCCGGCGTGCAACTCTTTCATCGCCTTCTCGGCGAAGTACAGAGCGCAGGCCGCGGCATAAGCCTGGAAGTAGGTGCGCGAGCGGTCGCGCTCGATGGCGTTGCTCCACTTGGGAATCTTCCACTCGAACTCGACCTCCGGCAGCATCGCCGTCTTGGGAAGGTAGATTTGGACGCTGTGGCCGGTCGCCTTGATGTAGCCGATGTCCACCAACCCCGCCAGCGCCGTGGACCACAGCCGAGCGATCGGCCCGCCGCCGGTGTCCAGGGCGAGGTGGTCTCCCGTTCGCTTGTCGAACCAGCGCGGCGACATAACCCAGGTGTATTTGTCCTGGAAGTTACGCTTCTGCGGCCGAGGCGTCGTCGTCTGGTTCCACGGATGGCGCTTATCGACCGGGTTGCCGAGCGGATCGTGCGGCACGAAGGTTTCGCCCTGCTGCCAATCGTCGTAGTAGGACGAGCCGAGCAAGATGCGGATACCGAGGTTGATGTCGATGAGGTCGTGCGTGACCGCTTGACCGTCCACGATGATGCCGGGCGTGACGTACATCGCCTTGCCCCATTCGTTCATGCGCCGGTAGGTGTAATCGCATACGTCCGGGTCGTTGAACGAACCCCAGCACCCCAACAAAACGCGGCGTTGGCCCACCTTCTCGTAGCCGGGCAGCGCCTCGTAGAAGAAGTCGAACAGGTCGTCGTGCAGCGGCACGACCTTCTTCATGAACTCGACGTACTTCATGAGGCGGACGAGGTAGTCGGTGAAAAGCTGCTGCGTGGGTACGGTGCCGACGCCGCCCGGATACAGCGTCGAGGGATGGACATGGCGTCCTTCCATGAGGCAGAACATCTCGCGCGTCATGCGGCTCATCACCAGCGCTTCGCGGTAGAACTCGCCGGTGAAGGGGTTCAGCGCCGTCATGATGTCGGCGATGGTGTCGTAGCCGTGCAAGTTGGCGTGCGGCGACGCCTTGCGCTGGGCCTTGTCCCAAACGCTGGGATTGGTTTCCTTGACCATCTGCTCGCAGAAATCGACCCCGACGAGATTGTCCTGGAAAATGTTGTGATCGAACATGTACTCGGCGGCTTCGCCGAGGTTGACGATCCATTCTCCCATGGGCGGCGGTTTGACGCCGAAGGCCATGTTCTGGGCGTAGCAGGCACAGGTGGCGTGGTTGTCGCCGCAGATGCCGCAAATGCGGCTGGTGATGAAGTGGGCGTCGCGCGGATCTTTGCCCTTCATGAAAATGCTGTAGCCGCGAAAGATGGACGACGTGCTGTGGCATTCGGCCACCTGGCGGTTGGCGAAGTCGATCGTGGTGTAGATGCCCAGGCTGCCGACGATGCGCGTGATCGGATCCCAGGACATTTCGACCAGTTTCCGCGTTCCGGCCGTGGTCTCACGGCCGGGCGTGGTCACGGTAGACATGGTGTCGCTCCTGCGTTGGTGATTGTCTGTTCGTCAACGGCTGTCGCCGACCGGCTGTCTGTTCTCCATCCGGGTCACCGGCCGAGAGCCGGCCGGCCCGTAGGTCGTGGGGTGGTAGCCGGTGGTCAGCTCGCGGCCGCGATGCCGCCACTTCGGCTCCTTGTTGACCGTGGTGTTGGTGATGCCGCGCAATTTGCGGATGACTCGGCCGTACATGCCGATCAGCATCGACGAGACCGAGGCGCCGGGGGGTTCGTCCATGAAGGGCATGAACTTGTCGGGGAAGCCAGGCATGGTGCAGGCGATACAAATACCGCCGACGTTGGGACAACCGCCGATACCGGCCATCCAGCCGCGCTTGGTGACATTGCAATTGACCACCGGGCCCCAGCAGCCGAGCTTCACCAGGCACTTGGGCGAGCCATACTCGTTGGCGAAGTCGGCCTGCTCGTAGTAACTGCCCCGGTCGCACCCCTCGTGGACAGTTTTGCCGAACAGCCAGGTCGGCCGCAACTGTTCGTCCAGCGGAATGATGGGAGCCAGCCCCGCCGCGTGATAGAGGAGATAAAGGAGCGTTTCTGTCATGTTATCCGGCTGCACCGGACAGCCCGGCACGTTGACGATGGGCAGGCCGGCCTTGGAGCGCCAGTTCCAGCCGAGGTAATCGGCCAGTCCCATCGCGCCGGTGGGATTGCCGGCCATGGCGTGGATGCCGCCGTAGGTGGCGCAAGTGCCGGCCGCCACCACCGCGAACGCTTTGGGAGCGAGCCGGTCAATCCATTCGCTTGTAGTGATGGGTTGGCCGGTGCGTTTATCCGTGCCCAGGGCGGCCCAGTAGCCTTCGCTCTTGATCTCCTCGTTGGGGATCGACCCCTCGATGACGAGGACGAACGGAGCGCCGAGCCGGTCTTCGTCGGCGAGATGCCAGTACTTCATGAAGTCGTCGCCGACCTCGTAGGCGAGTACGGGGTTGTGCAGGTGAACCTTGGGCAGACCGGGAATGGCGCCCATCACGATGTCTTCGATGCTGGGCTGGCTGGCGGCGGTCACGGACACCGAGTCCCCGTCGCAACTCAACCCGGCAGTGATCCACAGAACGTGCACCTCTTTGACAGCCGGTTCCTTCTGCGTTCTCCTCCCGTAGGGCACGGTTGCTTCCGCCATCGTTCGGCTCCTTTCTGGAGCGGCTCGCAGTTCAGCGGGGCGTGTGGAGTCGCTCACTGCTTCCCAGGTATCAACAAATCCTCGGCAACTGCTCTCCCGCCAACATCGTCACCACGCGCTCGCCGCCGACCAGCGAGCGCAAAATCACTATGCCGGCATGTTTTTCCACGACCTCACCGATGATGGCGGCGTTCTTCCCCAGCGGCTGCGCTCGCATCGCTTCCAGCACGCGATCGGCGTCCTCCGGCGGCACGACAGCCATCAACTTCCCCTCGTTGGCGACATAGAGGGGATCGAGTCCGAGCATCTCACAGGCGCCGCGAACTTCGGGACGGATCGGGATCGCCGCCTCGTCCAGCACGACACCCACACCGGAAGCGGCGGCCATCTCGTTGAGAGATGCCGACAGGCCGCCGCGCGTCGGATCGCGCATGCAGCGCGTGCGCGGGCAGGAGCCCAGAATCGCCTGGGCCAGGTCGGTCAGTGGGGCGGTGTCGCTCTCCAGGACCGTCTCGAACTCCAGTCCCTCGCGCACCGACATGATGGCGATGCCATGATCGCCGAGTGTTCCCGAAAGGATTATGCAATCGCCGGGCCGTGCATGGTGAATCGACAGCGAATTCCCCTCCGGCACCAGGCCGATGCCGCTAGTGGTGATGAACACACCATCACCCTTGCCGCGATCGACAACTTTGGTATCGCCGGTGACGAGAGCGACGCCCGCCTCGTCGCATGCCCTCCGCATCGAGGCGACAATGCGCTGAAGGTCGGTCAGCGGCAAGCCTTCTTCAAGGATGAAGGCCGCCGAGAGGAATAGCGGCCGAGCGCCGCCGACCGCCAAGTCGTTCACGGTGCCGTGGACCGCCAGTTGGCCGATGTCGCCGCCAGGGAAGAACAGCGGACGGACCACGAACGAGTCCGTCGTGAAAGCGATCCGCGGCATCTTCGCGCCGTTGTCGCCGAACAAGCCCGAAGCGCCAGCGAGGGGAATACGCAATGTGGCCTGGTCCTCCAGCGCTCCCAGCACGTCGTTGGCAAAGGCCGGTACGAAGAGCCGCTGGATCAGGTCCGCGGTCAATTGTCCGCCGCTGCCGTGGCCGAGCAGAATGTGCTCGTAGCGCGATTTCGGTACAGGACACGCCCCGAAAGAGAGAACCGTCAACGAAGCGTCGGTATCGGCCATGTCAGATCACATCCTCTTCGCCGCGGATTACGTGGATCAGATCCCAGACGACGTGCAGCAGCGTTTCGTGCGTTTCCTGGATGCGGTGGATGCTGAAACTGGGCACGGTAAAGCAGAAATCGCAGTGCTCGGGCATGCGTCCGCCGTCGCGGCCGGAGAAACCGATCGTCACCATGCCGAGGTCGCGCGCCGCCTGCAAGGCGCGATTGATGTTGGCCGATTTGCCGCTCGTCGAGATGCCCAGCGCCATGTCGCCGCGCTTGCCGAGCATTTTAATCTGCTGCGTGAAGGCGAGGGCGAAGTCTTGATCGTTGCCGATGGCGGTCAGAATGGCCGTGTCGGTGGTCAGTGCCAGCGCCGGCAGGGCCGGCCGCTTCTCGATGATCGGATGCATGAACTCGACGGAGACGTGGGCGGCGTCGCACGACGAGCCGCCGTTGCCCATGACGAACAGCCGGCCGCCGGCATCGAAGGACTTGGCCAGGGCGGTGCAGCAGGCGACAATGCGATCGGCGTTGTCCGCGAAGAATTGTTCCTTCGTGGTCATGCTCTCGCGGCATTTGCGCAAGATCGCATCACGCAGGGTGGGTTCGGACATTGGCGACCTCCCTACGGGGCGAGCGGCCGGCGTCAGCCGGCTGTTAGGTCCGTAACAGCCAGCTGACGCCGGCCGCTCGCCATCTCCAGATGTCTTCCATAGGCGAAGTACGCGGCGCAGGCTCCCTCGGCGGAAACCATCGTCGCGCCCAACGGGGTTTGCGGCGTACACTGCTTGCCGAACGCCGGACAATCGTGTGGCTTCTTCAGCCCCTTGAGTACTTGTCCGCTGATGCACAACGGCGATTCCTGCGTCTCGATGTCATCGACCTCGAACAGACGCTCGGCATCGTGATCGCGGTACTCGTAGCGCAGCTTGAAACCGCTCTTGGGAATCAGACCGACGCCGCGCCACTTACGGTCGCAGACCTCGAAGACGTCCTCGATGAGCCGTCGCGACGCCGGATTGCCCTCGGGCCGCACGGCGCGGGCGTACTGGTTCTCGACTTCCGCCCGGCCGGCTTCGAGTTGCCGCACCGTGCGCAGGACACCTTCGAGCAGATCGAGCGGCTCGAAGCCGGTGATGACGATGGGCACTCGGTAACGGTGCGCGATCGGCTCGTACTCGCCGCAGCCCATCACGGTGCAGACGTGGCCCGGCCCGAGGAACGCCTGCACGCGATTGCCTGGCGCTTGCAAGATGGCGGTAATCATGGGAGGCACGAGGACGTGCGACACGAGGACGCTGAAGTTCGTCAGGCGTCGCTTGCGTGCCATCCACACGGCCATGGCGTTGGGCGGAGCCGTCGTCTCGAATCCGATGGCGAAGAACACCACCCGGCATGTCGGGTTCGCCGCCGCCAGGTTGACGGCGTCGAGCGGCGAGTAGACGACGCGCACGTTGCTGCCTTGCGATTTGAGTTGCAGCAAATCGCCGCGTGAGCCGGGAACGCGCAGCATGTCGCCGAACGAGCAGAAGATCACTTCCGGCCGCGAGGCAATAGCGTGCGCCCGATCGATCATTTCCAGCGAGGTGACACACACAGGGCATCCGGGACCATGCACCAGTTCAATCTCCGGCGGCAGGACGCGGTCGATGCCGTACTTGACAATGGTGTGCGTCTGTCCGCCGCAGACTTCCATGATGGTCCACGTCCGCGTGACGGCGCGGGCGACGGCAGCGGCCAACTTACCGGCCGCCTCGCTGTCCCGATATTCATCCACGTATTTCATGGCGGCGGCACCTTAAGTTCTTCAAGCTGATTCATCTCTTCGAGAAACGCGAACACGCGTCCCGCTTCCTCCTCATCGAGGACCGACAGCGCGAAGCCGACGTGAACGAGGACGTAATCGCCCGGCCGAGCCGCGGGCACATGCTCCAGGCAAACGCCTTTGCGGATGCCGCTGAAATCGACCTTGCCCATGAGGACGTCGTTTTCGCGGTAGGTTTCGAGCACTTTACCGGGGATGCCCAGGCACATACTTCCTCCAAATCCGAAACTCGAAATCCGAAATCCGAAAGAAATCCAAATCGGAATATCCAATTTCAAAACCTGTCGCTCTGTTGTCTTGGATTTTGAGATTCTGATTTTGAATTTCTTTCGGATTTCGGATTTCGGATTTCGGGTTTCATTTGTGCGGCGGCGACGGCCAGCTGACCGAGACTAAGGCCGCCGTCGTTGGGCGGCACGAGGTGATGACGATAGACGCGGAAGCCATCGTTGCGGAGTCGCGCGCCGGCCTCGTGAGTGAGCAGCGCGCTCTGGAAAACGCCGCCGCTGAGGACCACGGCTGCGATGCCGGTGGCCAGCCGAAGCTGACGGCAAATCGCGCGGATAAGCTCGATCACGGTCGAATGGAATCGTCGAGCGATGCGCGCGGCCTCGATCCCCTGTCTTATCTCTTCCGCGACCGCCCGAATGAGAGGGCGGGTATCGACAACGAGGGGTGCCTCCGCGGTGGTCTGTCCCTGACGAGGCGGATCGAACGCAAACGGATAGCTCCGATCGGGGAGCACTCCCCCGGCCAGCCATTCCAACTCCACCGCCGCCTGCCCTTCATAGCTAACGCGATCGCGAACGCCGGCCAGGGCCGCAACGGCATCAAAGAGGCGTCCCATGCTGGAAGTGAAGGGGCTGTTGAGACGCCGCTCGACCATTTGTTGTACCATCTTCAACTCGGATGCCAAGAGGCGAGGGGTCAGGGGAGCCAACTCCACCCCCGCGTCGATGAGATGGGCCAGGGCCATGCGCCACGGCTCGCGGATGGCCCGCTCGCCGCCTGGCATGGCGACGTAGCGCAGATGCGCCGCCCGACGGAATTGCCGCAGGTCGCCGACAAGAAACTCGCCGCCCCAGACCATGCCGTCGGTTCCGAAGCCCGTGCCGTCGAAGGTGACGCCTATTACCGGCTCCGTCAGGCCGTGTTCCGCCATGCAGCCGGCCATGTGCGCGTGGTGGTGCTGGACGGCGTACAGATCCGTACCCTCCTCATCCGCTCTCTTTTGGGCGTAGCGTGTCGTGACGTAATCGGGATGTAGGTCATGAACCAGCACTTCCGGAGTGACGGCGAAGAGTTGCTGGTAAAGGGCGGTGTCCTGCTCGAACGCCTGGTAGGCGTCGTAATAATCGAGGTCGCCGAGGTGATGGCTGAGAATGGCCTGCGCGCCGCGCCCCAGGGCGAACGTCCCTTTCATCTGTCCGCCCACGGCCAGGAGGGGGCGCGGGCACTCCAACGGCAGAGCGAGGGGCCGCGGGGCGTAACCGCGCGAACGTCGCAGCGGCAACTCGACCTCATCGACCACGCGCGTGACCGAGTCGTCGCAGCGGACGTGGATCGGCCGATTGTGGACCAGGAACAGGTCGGCGATGCCGGCCAGTTTATGCCAGGCGTCCTCGCGGTAGACGATGGGTTCGTCGGAGCGGTTGCCACTGGTCATGACGAGCGGAATGCCTTCCACAGCCCGCAAGAGGAGATGATGCAGCGGGGTGTACGGCAGCATCACGCCCAGCCAGGGGTTGCCCGGCGCGACTTCCTCGGCA
>DATBGU010000382.1:0-27871 GCA_036557825.1 Gemmataceae bacterium | reverse complement strand
GCGGTCGAGGAGTTCGCGATCGAACGGCGAGTTCGTTTTCCGCCGGGCCGCTTCGAGATGGCGGCGGGCGCGGATCGCATCGCCAGCCCGATGATAGAACTCGCCGAGCGTGGCGTCGAAGAGGTGATAGCGCCGCAGAGCGGGATCGCGGCCGGCTTCATCGAGCGCCCGAATGCCGGCCTGCGAGCCGTCGATCTGGGCCACGACAATTGCGCGGTTGAGCAGGTACACCGGCGAGCGCTGAATGGTCAGCAGCGCGTCGTACAGGCGCAGGATCGCCGGCCAATCGGTGTCGGCGTAGCTCTTCGCCGTGCAGTGCAGACAGGCGATGCCCGCTTCCAGATGAAACGAGGAGATGACCGTGCCCTCGGCCGACTCGTTGAGAAACTCCTGAGCCCGGCGGATTAGTTCCTGGTCCCACTGGGCGCGATCTTGTTCCTCCATCAGCAAGAAGGAACCGCGAGGATCGAGTCGGGCGTCGAGGCGGGCGGCGTGGAACAGCATCAGGGCCATGAGGGCGCGCGTCGGCGGGGTGCGGAAGCGCGGATGGCAGCAGAGCAAATGGCACAGCCGGGCCGCCTCCTCGCACAGATCGGCGCGAATGGCCGTTTCGCCCTCCGAAGCGCTGTGGCCTTCGTTGAAGAGCAGGTAAAGCACCTGATGCACGGCGTCGAGCCGTTCCGCCAGCTCGTCGGCCGCCGGCGGATCGAGAGCGATTTGATGGTCGATCAGGTCGCGCGTGGCGCGTTGAAGGCGCTTCTTGATCGCTTCTTCGCTCACCAGCAGGGCGCGGGCGATTTCCGCGTTGCCGAAGCCGCCCAGGGCCTTCAAGGTCAGGGCCAGCTGGTTCTCGCGGGCCAGCCGTGGATGACAGCAGGCGAACATCATCCGCAGTTGGCTGTCCTCGATCTCGGCGTCGAGAAACAGTTCGTCGAGTCCTTCTTCGCACGGAGGGTGAGCGGCGGCCCACTCCGCCAGGGCGCGCTGGCCGATCTTGTTGCGCCGCAGCGCATCGAGGATCTTGTTCTTGGCGATGCGATGGACCCATCCTGCGGGATTGTCCGGAACGCCGCGGACGTGCCACGATTGCAGGGCGTCCAGAAGGGTGGCTTGCACCATATCCTCGACGAGGTCGAAGTTGCGCCAACCGAAGAGGCGCGTCAGCACGGACACCAGCCGCCCCGCCTCGTGGCGAAAGAAATGCTCCACCAGCGGAGCGACCGGTTCCGGTTGGCTCGACGACATGGCCGGGTTCACTTCTTCCAATCCCAGAAAGGACGGACCTCGACCGAGCCGCCCCGCAGCAAGACCGGACAGCCCTTGGCCAGCTCGGCGGCGGCGTCGAGGGTGTCGGCCTGGACGATCGAGTAGCCGCCGATCATCTCCTTGGCTTCGACGAACGGTCCGTCGGTGACGATTTTCTGACCGTTGACGACGTGCCCTTCATTCTTCAGACCGTTGCCCCCGTCGAGCATCCAGCCTTTCTGGAACCCCTCGGCCATCCAGGTTTCCCACTTCTGATGGTGCTGCTGCATCATTTCGGGCGACATGGTGTCGTAGTTGTCGCGTTTAAGGCGGTAGATAAACAGGAACTTGGTCATGGACACATTCCTTTCGGGCGTGTTGCCTTGGCGGCCAGTCCAGCCGCACCTCGCGGCCGGCCCTTCGTGGACATGACGAACGGACTCGCCGGCAGGGGACAGGAATCGAAAATTATTTTTCGGGACGAACCGTGGTCCATCCGCCGCGGCCGCCGGCACCAGCGACGCGAAATCCTGCGTGGGGGCTTGAAATCCCCCTTCCGACCCGTCAATCTACCTGGATTACCGCGCCAACCCAACCCCAGCGGAGCCGATGCGATGGCGGAGCCGGACAGCATCACTAACGAGCCTCCCTCTCCTCCAATGGCTGTGACGCCGGAGACGCCCCAACATGAACCGTACGTGCCGGACAGCGCGAACATGCACGAGTTCACCTGGCCGTCCGTGCTGCTCGGCGCGTTCCTCGGCATCCTCTTCGGCGCGTCCTCGCTGTATCTGCTGCTCAAGGTCGGCATGACCGTATCGGCGTCGGTGCCCATCGCCGTGCTGTCGATCACGCTGTTTCGCGCCTTCTCGCGCGCCTTCGGCATCCGCCGGGCGACGATCCTGGAAAACAACATCGTGCAGACGACCGGCTCGGCCGGCGAATCCATCGCCTTCGGCGTCGGCGTCACCATGCCGGCGCTGCTCTTGCTCGGCTTCGAGATGCACTGGATAAATGTGATGACGGTGTCGGTGCTGGGCGGCCTGCTCGGCATTTTGATGATGATTCCACTGCGGCGCGCGTTCATCGTCAAGCAGCACGGCAAGCTGCCCTATCCCGAAGGCACCGCCTGCGCCGAGGTGCTGGTGGCCGGCGAGAAGGGCGGAGCGACGGCGCGCATGGTGTTCATCGGCTTCGGCATCGCAGCCGTCCACAAGTTTCTCACCAAGGCGTGCAAGCTGTGGGCGGACGAGCCGGCCGAGCATCTGTACACGGTCAAGGAGGGAGTCAAATCCGGCCTGCCCGGCGCGGAGATCAGCGGCGAGTTGGCCCCGGAACTGCTCGGTGTCGGCTACCTGATCGGCCCGCGCATCGCCTCGCTGATGATCGCCGGAGCGCTCCTGTCGTACTTCGTGCTCGGCCCGCTCATCGCCGCCTTCGGCGACAAGTTGGCGGTGCCGGTGGCGCCGGCCGAGAAGACGCTGATCCACGACATGGACCCCGGCGCCTTGAAGGCCAATTATCTGCGCTATATCGGCGCCGGCGCCGTCGCCGCGGGCGGCATCATCAGCATGATGCGGGCGCTGCCGTTGATCCTCAGTTCCATCGTCTCCGGCCTGCGCGACCTGCGTGCCAGCCGTACCGCCGGCGTCGAGGTCGTCGCCCGCACCGAGCGCGATCTGTCCATGAATGTCGTCCTCTTCGGTAGCCTCGGCCTCGTCGTCATCATGATGCTCGTGCCCGCCCTGGGACTGGGATTCGGCTTCCAGGGACTGCTCGGCGCGCTGATGATTTTGCTGTTCGGCTTCCTGTTCGTCACCGTGTCGTCGCGCTTGACCGGCGAGGTCGGTTCGTCGTCGAACCCGATCTCCGGCATGACCATCGCCACACTGCTGATGACGTGCCTGATTTTCTGGGCGCTGGGCCGCATCGGGCCGTCGGCGATGCTGACGGCCCTGACCGTGGCGGCGGTGGTGTGCATCGCCTCGTCCAACGGCGGCACCACCTCGCAGGATTTGAAAACCGGCTACCTCGTCGGTGCGACGCCGCGTAAGCAGCAATGGGCCATCCTGGTCGGGGCGCTGACCTCCGCCCTGTTTATTGGCGTCACCATGCTTCTCCTCAACGCGGCCGGCACCCACTACACCAACAACAAGAACGCCCTGCCCGATCGCAAGTTGGTGGTGCCGCCGGACGCCCCGCGCGAACGGGCCGGCAAGCCGCACAAGGACGACCCCAACGAATACCGCGTCGTCCACGTCCGCAAAGAGGACGATCTTAACCCCGGCGTGAAGCCGGGCCGTTATCTCGTCGAGGAAGACGGCACGCCGACGTATTTCACCGACGTGCCCATCAACCGGCAGGCGCCGGACATGGACAACGGCCAGAAAGCGCCCGACCCGTTCGCGGCCCCGCAGCCGCAGCTGTTCGCCCTGCTGATCGAGGGCATTCTCGGCGGCAAGCTCGAATGGGGACTTGTGATCCTAGGCGTGCTGATCGCTCTGGTGATGGAACTGGCGGGCGTGGCGGCGCTGCCGTTCGCGGTCGGCATGTATCTGCCCCTGAGCGCCTCGTCGCCGATCTTCGTCGGCGGTATGCTCCGCTGGCTGTCGGACCGCCTGCGCGGCAAACCGGCATCCGAGTCCGAGACGGAAACCAGTCCGGGCGTGCTGCTGTCCAGCGGCTACATCGCCGGTGGAACACTGTGCGGACTGATTATCGCTTTCTTTGTGTTTCTACCGAAGCGCTTCAACGACGCCCTGGACCTCAGCGGACTGGTCGCCGCGGTCAATCCGAAGATCGCGGCGCTGATGATGTTCGTGATCCTGGCGGCGATTTTGCTATGGGTGGGAGCGCGAAAGACGCCGCAAGAGACTGAGACGACGAATCCCTTTGAACGAGGACCATTGCCATGAAGTTCCTGTTGCTGATGATCCTGATCGCGTTAGTTCTGCCCCTCGCTGCCGCGCCTGTCGTGTACGGCGATGAGGGCATGTGGCTGTTCACCAACCCGCCGCGCGAACATCTCAAGAAAAAATACGACTTCGACGCCACCCCCGACTGGCTCGAACACGTCCAGAAATCCTCGGTGCGTTTCAACAGCGGCGGCTCCGGCTCGTTCGTCTCGGCCGACGGCCTGGTGATGACCAATCACCACGTCGGCGCCGACTGCCTGCAAAAGATGGGCGACAAAGAACACAATTACTACCGCGACGGCTTCCACGCTCGCACCCTGGCCGACGAACGCAAGTGCGACGATCTGGAGTTGAATGTCCTTATGAGCATCGAGGACGTGACCGAGCGCGTCAAGGCGGCGGTCAAGGCGGACATGACGCCGGACAAGGCGTTCGCCGCCCGCCGCGCCGTCATGGCCGAGATCGAGAAGGAATCTACCGACAAGACCGGCCTGCGCAGCGATGTCATCACGCTCTATCAAGGCGGACAGTATCATCTCTATCGCTTCAAGAAGTACACCGACGTTCGGCTTGTTTTCGCTCCAGAGCAGCAGATCGCCTTTTACGGCGGCGATCCGGACAACTTCGAGTATCCGCGTTTCGACCTCGACGTGTGCTTCTTCCGCGTCTGGGAGAACGGCAAACCGGCCAAAATCGAGCATTACCTGAAATGGAGCAAGGCCGGCGCGAAGGAGGGCGAGCTGGTGTTCGTCACCGGCCACCCCGGCCGCACCGACCGCCTGGCGACGTTGGCCGAGTTGGACTATCTGCGCGACACCGGCTTTCCCTTCCTGCTGCAACGGCTCAATCGTTGGGAAGTGCTGCTGTCGGCGTTCAGCGGCCGCAGTGAGGAGAACGCCCGGCAGGCCAAGGAGCTGCTGTTCGGCGTGCAGAACAGCCGCAAGGCGCGCGTCGGCGGGCTGGCCGCCCTGCTCGATCCCGACCTGATGGCACGCAAGAAGGAGCAGGAGAAGAAGCTGCGGGCCAAGGCCGACGAGGATGAATCGCTCAAGGACGCGCGCACCGCCTGGGACCGCATCGCCAAGGCGCAAAAGGTCCGCGCCGCCAGCATCCGCAAATACACGATGCTGGAAGCCGCCGCCGGCTTCAACAGCCAGCTTTTCACCATCGCCCGCACGCTGCTCCGCGCCGGCGACGAACTGCCCAAAAAGAACAGCGAGCGCCTGCGCGAGTTCCGCGAATCGAACCTCGAATCGCTGAAATTTCAGCTCTTTTCCGGCGCTCCCATCTACGCCGACTACGAGAAGGTCAAGCTCACAGACGCCCTGACCTTCCTGTGCGCCGAGCTGGGCCGCGACAACGAACTGGTCAAGAAGGTGCTGGCCGGCAAATCGCCCTCCGAGCGCGCGTACCAACTCGTCAGCGGTACGAAATTGAAGGATGTCGAAACGCGCAAGAAGCTCTATGAGGGCGGCAAGAAGGCCGTCAAGGACGCGAAGGATCCGATGATCGAACTGGCCCGGCTCGTCGATCCGGCGGCACGGGCGGTACGCAAGATCGTCGAGAGCCAGGTTGAGGAAGCGCAGCGCCAGGCGTACGGCGACATCGCCAAGGTTAAGTTCGCCCTGGAAGGCACCAGCACCTATCCCGACGCCACGTTCACGCTGCGCTTGGCGTTCGGGCAGGTCAAGGGCTACGAGGAGGACGGCAAGCAGGTGCCGTTCGAGACGACCTACGCCGGCCTGTATCAGCGGGCCAAGGAGATGAACAATCGGCCGCCCTTCGATCTGCCGCCGCGCTGGGTCGAGAAAAAGGACAAGTTGAATCTCAAAACGCCGCTCAACTTCGTCTGCACGGCCGACATTATCGGCGGCAACTCCGGCAGTCCGGTCATCAACCGGCAGGCCGAGGTGGTGGGGTTGATCTTCGACGGCAACATCCAATCGTTGGCGCTGGATTTCGCCTACAGCGATGAGCAGGCCCGCGCCTTGTCGGTGCATTCGGCCGGCATCATCGAGGCGCTGCGCAAGGTCTATGATGCCGACGAACTGGCCGACGAACTGACCAGCGGTCGGCGGAAGTAACGCAAGGGCAAGCGTGTTCTCCCCTCTCCCCCGCTTCGGGGGAGAGGGGAGAGGGGTGAGGGGGTCGTGGTCACTTCGTCCTCGTCGGTCCGAATTCCTGCTCGAAGCGCTCGACGCTGCAAAACATGGCCACGCACACGGGCCGGACCACCGTGGCCAGCATCAAGGCAACGCAGCCGAAAAGCAGCGGCATCAAGATTGGCGTCGCGATAAAGATGACCGCGAGATTACCAGCGGTATCCGCGAGTTCGAGTGCGCCACTGGATCTCGAGAGGCAGCGCGTGATCCAGGTCACGGCGATCGCGGGCGCGAGGACGATACCCGCAAGAAAGCCAATCACTGCCCCGCGCCGTGTCCATCGCCGGCTGACCTCGCTGAAGACGCGCAAGCGCCGCACTTTTTGACCGATCTCGGCCACGGCGTCGTCGAGTGGTCGTCCGCACGCCGTGCAGACGGCACCACCGGGAACATTCACTCCGCAACTCTCACATCGCCACATGAGGAAATATCTCCATGAATAATCTTCGGAGATTCAGCGGCAGACTGGACATAGGATTGATTAATCTTTCAAGGCATCTTGATCGGGCAGCGCAACGGGCGGCTTGTTGGGGCCGGGCTTTCTGCCCTTTCATCGTTGCTGGCCGATCTTGGCTAGTAGGTCTTGAAGCCTGTCCGGATCAACCGGCTTCGTGAGGTGGTGGTCAAAGCCTGCCTCTTTGCTCTTCTGCCGGTCTTCCGGCTGCCCGTATCCCGTCATGGCAATTAGCACGGGCTTCGCCGTATGCGCCCGGATGCGCCGGGCAACTTCATAGCCGTCGATGCTCGGCAAGCCGATGTCCAGCAAGATAGCATTCCGGTCATGGGCAAGCGCCGCTTCCAGCCCCGCCGGTCCCGAATCGGCCGTCATCACGTCATGGCCGTACATCCGCAGGAGCATGGCCAGGCTTTCTACCGTGTCCGGGTTGTCATCGACTACCAACAGGCGCAGGGGAGGGGTTTTCGTCGCCTGTCTCTTTTCGACGGCTTCCGGCTCGAGCGGCTTCACTTCGGGAACCGCGGGCAACCGGACGATAAATTCGCTGCCCTTGCCTACGCCGGGGCTATGGGCTTCGATCTTGCCCCCGTGCATCTCGACAAGGCTTTTCGCCAGCGTCAGGCCGATGCCCAGGCCCCCTTGCGTCCGGTCTATCGACCGATCCCCTTGCACGAAGGATTCAAAAATGCGAGGCAGCATCTCCGGCAAGATGCCTATGCCCGTGTCCCGGAACCGGACGATTACCTCCGACCCTTCCCTCTCGGCTGAGAGCTGGACATGCCCGCCCGGTTCCGTGTACTTCGCCGCGTTGTTCAGCAGGTTGGCCAGCACTTGCGTTAGCCGGGCCGGGTCCGCTTCAAGCCAGACGGCTTCGGACGGCAGGGACACCGAGAGCTGATGCTTGCGGGACTCCATTAGGGGCCGGACGGTTTCAACGGCATGGTTGACGACGGTATGCAATTTGCCTCGTTCCTTGCGCAGACTGACCTTGCCCGTCGTAATCCGGGAGATGTCCAACAGGTCATCAACAAGCCGTGCCAAGTGCCTCGCCTGCCGGTCGATGATGCCGATGGCCTCTTGCCCGCCGGGGCTTACCTTCTGTTCCAGGCGCAGGATTTGAAGCCCGTTCAAGACGGGCGCAAGCGGGTTGCGTAACTCGTGCGCCAGCATCGCCAGGAAGTCATCCTTGCGGCGGTTGGCCTCGGCTAGTTCCGTCTCTGCCCTCTTGCGGTCGGTGATGTCCCGCATGATCTTGGCGTAACCCCGGAGTTTGCCGTTGTCATCCCACAACGGGGTTACGACACCCATAGCCCAAAACTGGCCTCCGTTCTTGCGGATGTGCCAGCGCTCATCCTCGGATCGGCCCGTCTCCGCAGCTATCCGCAGTTCCTTTTCCGGTTCACGGTTGATGATGTCCTGCGGTCGGAAGAGCAACGCAAACGGTTGCTCGATGGCCTCGGCTTCCTTGAACCCCGTGATGCGCTCGGCCCCGGTATTCCAGGTCGCTATCTTCCCGCCCGTGTCGAGTAGGAAAATAGCAAAGTCCTTGACATTCTCCGTCAGCAGGCGGTACTGCTCTTCGGGGTTGTCTCGCAAGGAAGAGGCGGATTGAGTCCGTTCCGTCATGGGTCAACCCTCCGGACATGACGGGGAAAAGAAGAAGCCCCGGAACCGTGTCACGGTTCTTTCAGGGGCTTCGTTGCTTCCTTCAACGGCAAGTCTTGCGCCAGTCCACTCCAATCGGACTTCCTCGATTTCACGGCAAAACCTTGCCGCAGTTAGGTTATGCGGCCTGTTCATGGTCAGCAAGCCTCTGTCCACTTCTTGCAGACAGGCAACCGCCGTGCCAGAGGCTACCCCTTGGTCTCGCTGGGGACGCTCGCTCCACAATTCTCACATCGCCACATGAGGAAATGTCTCCACGAATCTTCGCGCCGCCGGAGCGACCGATTTTCAAGTCCCCGTGTCTTCTGATTTGGTATCTAACTCATTTTTGAGACTTTCCGGTGCAAGCTGGACATCGTCGCTCTCTGCCTGGATGGAATAGGAATTTGAGAAATCGAGAGAGGAAACCTCTTTCGCGAGAGTATCCTCGACGTCGTCATTGTCCGTCTGCGGTTGAGTTGTGCCAGCAATCTTCCGCATGAGGGAGCCGAACATAAACCAAATGAGAAGTCCCATAAACCACATCCAGACTATCAGGGCGAAGAAGATAGCCAACCCATTGGAAGCAGGGGTGGAAATTCCCATTGCGGCTAAAACAGCGAGGACCATCACAGCGATGATTAACAGGCCGGCCACTTGAGTACCGAAGTGAAATAGTCTTGCCCCCTTGATAATGCTTCGGTCGCCGAACGATGGAAGCCACGCGATCGGCTTTTTCCGTTCTGGAACCAAAACATCCAAATCTTCACAACCTGCATCATGTGCAGGGGCAGGGGAATGTTGTGACGCGGATCGTTCGGAGCGAGATGCCGAACAAACAGGACAGGCGGTCTCATCCAATTTGACATGAGCCGCACACCGAGGACAGATCCAAATCATGATTTCCTCAATCGTTCCAAAAGGTGCGCTCACCGCTTGATCGTCTTCGGCACCGGGTCCGTGGCGAACGGCCAATCGGTCGGCTGATACTTGATCGCCAGGTGCGGCGTCTCGACGCGGCGATGCTTGTCGGCCTTGCTCGTCATCACCGCGTCGAGGATGCCCGTCGTCAGCAGCGTGCGCTCGACGGGATAGGGCGCGTGACCGGTCTGCATCATCGAGTCGATGGCCTTGACCAGATAGGCGAAGTGAGCGAACGGGTCGGGCTGCTGCAAATAGAAGTGCGTCGAGAGCGGTTTGTCCTCGCCCTTGAGACGGCCGGCGAAGGTGAAGCCGCACCCGTCGCCTTCGTGAATCCAACCGTTGGGCATGGCCACCGCCGCCTGAAATCCGTCGCGGTACTCGATGAGGAACAGTCCGGCGTCCTTGTCCTTGGCCGTGGCTTCGCGGATGTCGGCCTGGGCATGGGCCGGCACACGGGCGAGGGCGGCGTCGAGCAGCGTCTTCGACCAGCGACCCTTGTCGAGCGCCTCCCACATGGCCGCGCCTTGCAGACATTGCACCGCCTTGACGCCGGTTTCACCGCCCTTGCGGCGCTCGGCCATGCACTGCAATCCCTCCAGAGCGTGAAAGCCGTAGCCCTCGAACGGTCCGTAGCCGATCTGCACCGCCTCGACGAGCGCGCAATTCTTCGGCAATTTCAGAGGCGGACGCCGCCATGCCAGCGGCACCGACGAGCCAGCCATGAGCGGCACGAACAGTTCGCGCGATCGGTCGTACATCCATTTGGCGTCGGTCCACGTCGCGGACAGGTGCTTGTCACTGAAGACCGGCACCGACTTTTTCGACTTCTCGAAGACCTTGCACACCGCCTCGAAGAAGCGGCGGCGCGGGTAAAGAACTTGCCCCTTGTCGTTCTTCGGATAGTCGCCGTGCTCGCCGATACAGAGGACGCCGTCCACGGCCAATTCCTTGCCGCCGCGCGTCAGGGCGCCCTCGATGGTGGGGTAAATGGTGAAGCCGTGCTTCTTCGCCAGGTCGCGGCTCATGTCCTTTTCGGGCCTCTGATCGACGTACAGCGACACGAGTTTCAGGTTCGGCCCGTCGCCGCCGTCGTAGTTGAACCCTTCGAGGATCTTGCCGACGATGACGTCGGCGTGCGACCAGTGCGTGTACACGGTGACGACGGCGGCGACGTTTTTGGGTTGCGGCATGTCAGCGCTCATTTCTCGGCGGGATGCAATTTCGGGAAATTCTTCGACACGATCGTCTCGAACTCGTCGCCCTTCTTGCGGACCATGCGGGCGCTGGCGCCTTCGGTGGACTCGATGATCGGCACCCCCTTTTCGGGACCGAGCACGGCGGCGACCTTCGTCAAGCTGTCGGACTCGATGCCCTTGCGCGCTACCACCGTCACGCTCATCCGGCCGAGCAGCCCGATACCGGTGCGCGGATCGACGATGTGCGAATAGCGCTTGCCGTCGATCTCGACGAACTGCTCGGCGTCGCCGGAGGTGGAGACGGCGGCGTGGTGCAGGATGAGCCGGCCGGCGTCCTTCTCGCTGGGCAGCCGAGCGATGGCGATCTTCCAGCCTTCCGCGCCGGGCGGCGGGCCGCTGACGGCGATGTCGCCGCCGGCGGCGACGAGGGCGCGATCGATGCCGTGCGTCTTCAGCACCGCCAGCGCCTCGTCGGCCGCGTAGCCCTTGGCGATGCCGCCGAGATCGAGCTGCATTCCCCTCTTGAGCAGCTGCACCGTGCGTTTCTTCTCGTCGAGGCGGACGTTTTGCCAGCCGACGAGGGCGCGGGCAGCGGCCAATTTTTCGGGATCGGGGAGCTTCTTGAGCTTGCGGGCCTTGCGCCACAGTTTGACGATCGGACCGACCGTCACGTCGAAGGCGCCGGCGGATTGTCGAGACACTTCTTGCGCACGGGATAAAACAAAGAACAGTTCCGCGCTGACCGGCACCGGCGGCCCTCCGGCCCTGGCGCACAGACGCATCAATTCGCTGGTTTCATCGTAGTCGCTCATGATCGCGTTGAGAGCAGCGATGCGAGCGAAGGCGTCCTTCTGGGCCTTGTCCGCCGCGCCCTCGTCGGGCGCGTACACGAGGATTTGAAAGCGCGTGCCCATGTGCGGCTGCGTGAAACTGTAGCGCGACAGAGCCGGTTCCGCGCCGCCCAGCGGCAGGACGGCCAGAACCAGAAATAGACGCCGACGCATGGCGCGAACCTCCGAACGACAATCTCAGACAACTTTGTGGAGCTTATCACAGATGAGGCGACTGTTACAGTTTTCCGTTCTCGGCGGCGCGTGCCTGCTGATGCTGGCGCTCTGGCAGCTGGGCGACGCTCCCGAGACGGTGACCGCCCGCGCCGAGGGTCCGGCCAAGGAACACAAGGCGTACACCGAAACCATCCCCGGCACGAAGGTCAAGTTCGACATGGTGCCCATTCGCGGCGGCGAGTTCACGATGGGCAGCCCGGCGGGCGAGAAGGAGCGCAAGGCCGATGAGGGACCGCAGCATCCGGTGAAGATTCAGCCCTTCTGGATGGGCAAGTGCGAAGTGACCTGGGACGAATTCGATCTGTTCTGGCGCGCACGGCCGGGTCAGAAAGAGGACAAGGAGCCGGAGAAGCCCAAGGACGCCGATGCCGTGACGCGGCCGACGCCGCCCTACGCCGACGAGACGTTCAAGAAGGGCCGCGAAGGGCATCCGGTGCTGTGTATCACCTGGCACGCGGCCATGCAGTATTGTCGCTGGCTATCGCTGAAGACCGGCAAGGTTTATCGCCTGCCGACCGAGGCCGAATGGGAGTACGCTTGCCGGGCCGGCACCAAGACGGCGTACTTCTTCGGCGACGATCCTGCCAAGCTCGGCGATTACGCCTGGTTCGCCGACAACGCCGACGATAAGACGCACAAGATCGGCACCAAGAAGCCGAACCCGTGGGGCCTGCACGACATGTACGGCAACGTCACCGAGTGGTGCCTGGACGAGTACAAGGAAAAAGCCTACGCCGCCTGCTCGCTGGACAAGGCAACGCTGTCGCCGGTGGTGCTGCCGGGCGAGAAAGTGTTTCCGCGCGTGGCGCGCGGCGGCTCGTGGGGCGACGAGGCCAAGGACTGCCGCAGCGCCGCTCGCCTGGCCTCCAATCTGGACTGGATGGCGCAAGACCCGCAACGGCCGCGCAGTATCTGGTGGCTGACCGATGCGGATTTTGTCGGTTTTCGAGTTGTGCGCGCCGTCGAGGAACAGGACAATTTGAAGGGGTTCCGTTCCAAGATCACAAGACAAAGCCCGGTCGATTGACTTTCCTAGCCCGAAGGGCCATCGAGGGCGGCCCTCGCTAGCGCTTCGGGCTGGTAACTCGAACCAGGAGAGACGTGACATGAGCGACAACACAAAGCCCAGCGCCTCGCGGCGCGATTTCCTCAAGACGGCGACGGTCGCGGCCGGCGCCGCCGTGGTCAGCAACCTGAGCCTGGCGCCGGCGGTCCATGCGGCCGGCAGCGATCGCATCAAGGTCGGACTCGTCGGCTGCGGCGGACGCGGCGGCGGCGCCGCGGAAGACGTGCTTCGCTCCGCAAAGGGCGTCACCATTCACGCGCTGGGCGACGTCTTCAAGTTCCAGGCCGACGGCGCCAGCGGCCGAATCCGCAACTTCGCCGAGAAGCCCGAAGTCCAGCAGTTGGGCAACACCGTCGAGGTCGAAGGCCGTGTTTTCAGCGGCCTGGATGCCTACAAGCAAGTCATCGACAGCGGCGCCAATTACATCATCCTGGCCACGACGCCCGGCTTCCGGCCCATTCACCTGCAAGCGGCCGTCGCCGCCGGCAAGAACATTTTCACCGAGAAGCCGGTCGGCGTGGACGGACCCGGCATCCGCAAGGTGCTCGACGCCCACGAGGAAGCCAAGAAGAAGGGGCTGCACATCGCCGCCGGCACGCAGCGCCGCCACGATCCGCGCTACATCGAAACCATCAAGCGCGTCCACGACGGCGAAATCGGCGAGGTGGTCGGCGGCCGCGGCTTCTGGATGCAGGGCATTCTCTGGCAGCGCATCGACGACCTGAAGAACCATCCTGAGATCACCACCGACGTCGGCCGGCAAATCTGGAACTGGTACAATCACACCTGGCTGTGCGGCGATCACATCGTCGAGCAGCACGTCCACAACCTCGACGTGCTCAACTGGGGCATCGGCGCGCACCCCGAAAGCGCCGTCGGCATGGGCTTCCGCACCCGCACCGATCCCAAGTTCGGCCACATCTACGACTTCTTCGCCATCGACTACAAGTATCCCAAGGACGTTCATGCCCTGAGCATGTGCCGGCAGATCAGCCATTGCCGCGATGAGATCGGTGAATATCTCGTCGGCACCAAGGGCCAATGCGTGCCGCACGCTTACACGATCAACGGGGGGAACGTCGCCCCGCGGGTGAAGCGCGGCTTCACGCCGTACGTGCAGGAGCACACCGACTTGATCGCCAGCATCCGCGGCGACAAGCCGCTCAACGAGCTGAAGCAGGTGGCCGAGAGCACGCTGACGGCCATCATGGGCCGCATGTCGGCGTACACCGGCAAGGAAGTGTCCTGGGAGCAGGCGCTGAACTCGAAGGAAGACCTGATGCCCAAGGATCTGACGCTGGACATGAGCAAGCCGGAGGCTCCACTCTCCATTCCCGGCAAGACGCCGCTGCTGTGATGCGTTGGGACGCGGTTTCCTCACCAGCCCGCCGCGCCGGCAAGGACAACCCTTGCTGGCGCTGCGGGCTGGCTTGGTAATCGTCACAGCCGCGCCGCAGCTTCGCGGGCGTTGGCGATGAACCGCCGCATCTTCTCGGCGTCCTTGCGGCCGGGAGCGCTCTCGACGCCGCTGGCCACATCGACGCCGTAGGGCCGAACGAGGCGCACCGCCTCGGCGATGTTGTCCGGCGTCAAACCGCCCGCCAGGATGATCGGAACACCCGGACGAAACGATTCGAGCAGGTGCCACGGCGCCGTCTGGCCGGTCCCTCCGTGCTGGCCCGGAGCGTGGCCGTCGAGCAGCAGCGCCGCCGGCATCCGTCCCAGGCCGCGACACATCTCGACGTAACGCTGGATGGCCTGCAAGCCGGCCGCGTCGCGCACCGGGAAGGCCGCGATGAGGTGATAGGGAGAACAATCGCTCAATTCGCGGTTCTTGCCGTGCCACTGAATGATGTTGATCCGACCCAGCGCCTGCACATGCTCGAACACCTTGCGCATCGGCAGATCGACGAAGACGCCGACGGCGCTGACGAACGGCGGCAACTCTTGCACGATGCACTGCGCCGCGCCCGCTCCGACGCAGCGCGGCGAACCCTCGTAGAAGTTCAGTCCGACCGCGTCGGCGCCGAGCTGCGCGGCTTGCCGAGCGTCGATCTCACTGGTCACGCCGCAAATTTTGACGCGCAGATGGTACGACATCGGAGGCCACTCATGGAGTTGGGGGTTAGCGGACCCTTGCTCGACCCGCCCCTTCAAGTTACCATGCTTTCATCCATTCCTGAAGGGGCTAAAACGTATGAAAACTCGCCGGGCGGATCTGGAACGGACGCTGGACGCCATCGAAGAGGACTTCGTCGGGCTGTGGCGGAGCATGAGTTCGCTGTGGGGCATCAGTCCGACCATGGCGGAGATTCACGGTCTGCTGTACATCACCGGCGCGGCGTTGTCGATGGACGACATCATGGCCCGGCTGGGCATCTCGCGCGGCAACGTCAGCATGAACCTAAGCAAGTTGGCCGAATGGGGGTTGATCCGCCGCGTCCACAAGCGCGGCGATCGCCGCGATTACTACGAATCGCTCAGCGACGTGTGGGAGATGTTCACGCTGGTGGCCGCCCAGCGCAAACGGCGCGAGATTGATCCGATCCTCAACACGCTGCGCCAGTGCCGCGAGGGTTTGTCGGCGGAGGCGCTCGGCTCCGCCGCGGACGTTCCGCAGGCGGCCGACCGGCGTCGCCGCGTCAGCGATCTGCTGTCGTTTCTGACGCTGATGGACAGCCTGGCGCAGCGGTTCTTCGAGAGCCATCGCGGTCTGCGCGCCGCCGTCGAGTTGCTGGAACAGAAAGAAAAATAAATCGGCCAGCCCGCCGCGTCTGGAGCGCGGGCGTCCCGCCCGCAGAAGAAGCGGGCGAGACGCCCGCGCTCCCAGACGGGGCGAACCAAGCTTACGCCGCCACGGGCTGCACCTGCGACGCCGCGCCGCCGAACGCGGTCTGGAGATACTCGGCGAGGCGGTTCAATCCTTCCTGCAATCGACCATCGTCGATGGCGCAGCTAATGCGGATGTAGCCGGCGCCGCTCGGTCCGAACAGATCGCCGGGCGTGACGCGGACCTTGTGATCGTGCAGCAATCCCTCGGCGAACCGGCGACCGCTCACGCCGCGTTCCCATACCGGCGCCCACAGGAAAAAGCCGCCCGCCGGCCACACCACGTTCAGCTCCATCCCTCGCAGGCGCTCGTAACCGTAGCGACGGCGCGAGGCGAACTCGGCGCGGATCGGCTCGAACTCGGCGGGATCGCAACGCAGGGCGGACAGGGCGATTTGCTGGCTGACGGTCGGCACGAACGGCGACCGCAGAGCGGCGGTGAGCAGGCACGGCCGCAGCAGATGGCGGTAGGCGGCCAACCAGCCGACGCGCGCCGAGGCCAGGGCATAACCCTGGCTGACACTGCCCGCCGTCAGGGTGCGCTGGCGGGCGCGCGGCAGCGTGCCGATGCTCACGCGGGGGCCGTCCGGATGATAGCGCTCGAAGACCTCGTCGCTGAGAATCAGCACGTCGTTGCGGTCGGCCCACCAGGCGATCTGTTCGAGATCCTCCGGGGTGAGGACGCCGCCGGTCGGATTGGCCGGCGAGTTCAGCACCAGCAGCCGCGCGCCGCGCAGCGCCTGGGCCAGATGTTCGATTCGGAAGCGCGTGCGGCCGTTGTCGGTCCAGGTGGACAGCCATCGGACGCGCGCCTGCCGCGCGCCGACCAGCAGCGGATACAGCGGCGAACAGGGGTCGAACAGGACGACGCGATCGCCACGATTGACGAAGGCGTCCAGCACCGTCTGCACCGCGCCGAGTGCGCCGGCCGTGATGTGGACCTCGCCGGCGGGATTGAAGGCCAGGGCGTTGTCACGGAGGAGCTTTTCGGCCACGGCGCTTCGCAGTTCCGGAAGGCCGGCGAAGGGAGGCCAACCGCGGCGGTCGGCGGGCAGCTTGGTGCCGGCGGAGGGCAGCATATCGAAACACGGAAAGCCCTGGGCGAGATCGAGAACGTCCGTGCCCTGCGTTTCCAGGCTGTCGGCGGCACATTCCAGTTCCCACAAGGGCGAGGTCAGCAGCCGATTACTATAATAGCGCAGGAAGTTCGCACCGCCGCCGAGGCGGCGCTGGACGCCGGGGAGCAAGCGAGCCAAGCCCGTCTGGATGAGGAGCTTGAGCAGGAAGAGAGGTTGTCTCACGGCACCGGCCTCGTGGACCTCGGAGGAATAGTCCGTCGCGGTGTCGTTCATGATGTACGGCCATCTTACCCGGTTGGGCCAGTTCTCCACAACGCGAACCTCCCGGTTCGCCGGATTCCGATTATCGAGAGTTCAAGCCATTTCGGCACGGCGTATGCTCCTTCAATCCACAGAGGCGTTGACCTCAGAAGAAAGGGGTAGGAACCATGACACGCAGCGTCGCATTCGCATTGTCGGGCCTGCTGGCCTTCACCGGCTTGTCGCAGGCCCAGTACGACACCGGCAACGGCCCGCAACGGAACTATCAGCGGTTGATTAACTCCCGCTATCGTTCCGACGACGAGAGCCGCGCCAGCCGTATGCCGTCGCGAGGGCACGTCCCGCAAGAGAGCATGTCCGGCGAGCCGAACGACCCGGAATTCGCTCCCCTGGCGTTCATCCAGCGCACCTTCGTCAATACGCTGGGCCGCGAACCGTCCGAGCAAGAGTCCGCCTATTGGATGCGCCGTCTGGCCTATCAGACGCGCGAGGGGATGGTTCTGGAACTGCGGCAAGTGCGGCCGCTGGGCTGGATGGGAAATTATGATCCCCGCCTTGGAAAGGACTACGACCCCGGCGTCGGATCGAGTCGATTCCCCGACCCGGCCAGTCTGAATTTCCGTGATCCGAGCGGCCCCTACTTCAAAAGCCCGTACTTCAGCAATTACCAGTATCGCCGGCCCATGCGTGCGTTCCCTCTGGGTTCGCAGGGCTAACAACGGTGGTCCACAAGAACGCCCGCTCGGCGGAGGCTGGTCCTCGCCGAGCGGGCGTTTCCCGCTGCGCGGCCTCGATATTCTCGATCCGTTCCCAATGGCTTCGGCATTTCCAGTGCTATCCTAGCGGAGGAGAGACCCCTCCTCGGGGCACGGTGTCTCCGGCGAGGGCCATCCCCGGCGTCAGCCGAGAAAGGAGCCTTGCATGCGTGTGCTTATCGCTTCGGTTGCTTTGGCGGCGATCCTCGCCGTCGGCTTGGCCGTAGCCCAGGACCGCGAGCAACGACCGCCTCCCGCCAAAGAAAAGGAAAAAGCCCCAGGGAAACCCCTTCAATTCGACATCGACCGCTTTTTCAAGGACTTCGACAAGAACGGCGACGGCGTTCTTCAGCGCGACGAACTGCCGCCGGAACTGCGGCACTCCTTCGGCCGCATCGACGCTAATCAGGACGGCAAAATCAGCCGCGAGGAGCTGACGCGCGGCATCGGCCATCTGCATCCGCGCCGCCATGCCTCCGACGTGATTTACATGCTCATCGAGATGAGCGATGCCGACGCCGACAGCGCCGGGGAAGTGCAGCGCGCCTACGACATCCTGCGCAAACTCGATAAAAACCGCGACGGCAAGATCGATCCCGACGAACTGAAGGCCGAGCGCTCGCGCCTGCTGAGGAGTCGCGTCGAGACGCTGTTCAAGCAACTGGACGCCGACAACGACGGCCGAATCAGCCGCGCCGAGGCCAAGGGGCAGATTCTCAAGGACTTCGATGAAATCGACGCCAACCGCGACGGCTACATCGAACGCGAGGAATTGATGCGCGCCGCCGCGAAGCATCCCGCAGCGCCCGCAGGGCGCGACGGCGAACAGCGCCCGGCGCCGGACAAACGTCCACTACCGCCCGACCGGCGCGACGAGCGCTGAAACCTCGCTTTGCCTGAGGCGAAAAGGAGCATCCATGTCGCGCAGAATTGCTCAGGTGTTGCCCGCGATCCTGGCCTGTGCCGGTTTCGCGCAGGCCCAGTACGACTACTCCTATCCCGCCGCGGCGCCCGGCGATCCGCGGCTGCTGGTGAAAGGTTGGTACGAGCATTTCCTCGGTCGGGAACCGGATGCGGGCGCCGCCGTCTGGGTTAATTCCTTGCAGGCGGGTAACTCACCCGAGCAAGTGCTGTCCACCATCCTGTCGAGCCAGGAATACCTCCTCCGCGCCGGGGGAACGCGGCCCGCCTTCCTCCGGCAACTCTACCTCGACATCACCGGCCGGCCGGTGACCGCGCAGGAGTTTGCCTCCTGGATGGGCCGCATGCGCTTCGATTCGCGCAAGGAGGTCGCTTATCAGGTGCTGGTCTTCTTTGGACAGAACGGGGCCGGCGC
This sequence comes from Gemmataceae bacterium, assembly GCA_036557825.1. Lineage (GTDB taxonomy): Bacteria > Planctomycetota > Planctomycetia > Gemmatales > Gemmataceae > JAJPHU01. The sequence continues at coordinate 8,935 of DATBGU010000382.1, read as the reverse complement.
TCCCGGCCCGGCCGCGCCCTTCCATCCGGGCTATTATCCGGAGCCGACGGGTGCGCTCTCTGCCGATCGGGCCGCCCCGTACTTCCGCAATCCCTCGTATCACAACTACGAGTATCGCCGGCCCGTGCGGGCAACGGTCGGGGTGACGCCACCCGGATGACCGACAGAGATATGAAGAAAACGCCCGCTCGCCGAGAACCAAAGTTCTCGGCGAGCGGGCGTTTCGCTTGCGCCTCGGTGAGTTTTTTCCATTCGTCTCGGCCACTTGAGCAGAACAGATGCTATCCTTGAGCGCGAGCGATGAAACTCCAGTTCATCCAGACCTGGAAAGGAACCTACATGGCACGCACCCTCGCTCTTGCTTTACCGGCGATCCTGGCGTTCGGCGGTTTCGCGCAGGCGCAATATGACTATTATTACCCCTCCGAGGCGCCGAGCGATCCGCGCTGGCTGGTGGCCGGTTGGTACGAGCACTACCTCGGTCGGGGAGTGGACCCCGGCGCTCTGTATTGGATACACGACTTGCAAATGGGTTACACGCCCGAGCAAGTGCTGTCCACCATCCTGTCGAGCCAGGAATATCTCGAACGCGCCGGAGGAACACAGAGCGGCCTCATCCGGAGGCTTTATCTCGATATCGGCGGCCGTGCGCCGACGGAGAAGGAGCTGAAGTACTGGCAGGGCCGCATGCGCTTTGATTCGGTCCAGGAAATCGCTTACCAGCTGCTCAGCCTCACTCCCCAGGACTGGTCCGCCAAGCACGGCGCCGCTCCGCACCGGCCGGGTTATTATCCGGAGCCGACGATTCGGTCCAAAAGCGATCCGGCCGCTCCCTACCGCAAGTCCTCTTCCCAAAACTACGAATATCGCCGGCCCGCCGGTCGAACAATCATCGTGACGCCGCGCTGAGATGGGCGAGCGGGGGGCGTTAGCCCCCTGTTTTCGCCGTCAACAGGGGGCTAACGCCCCCCGCTCGCCGAGGCAGACGCCCCACCGGTGCTTGCTTCCGAGGACGGCGCGTCCAGTCGCGGCGGGCCGAAATCGGGATGACGAATCACCCGCCGCGCGTCGGCGAGAAGCTGCCGGAACTCTTCACGGGCCAGGGTGTCCTTCAGCGGCGGGTAGTGGCCCGGCTCCAACGGCACTTCCTCACCCATCATCAGACCGAGCGCATTGGCCTTCGCCAAGATCTCGACGTGGACGAACGAGCCGTCCGACTGCACGGGGATGCGCGAAAAGATGGCGCGGCGGTGCAAGCGAAACGGACAGGCGACGTCGTGATAGCGCACGCCGAACAGCAGGCGCACCAGCGTGCGCGCCAGGTGGCGCTTCCAACCCAGCCAGCCGGCCAGGCGATCGGGCGCTTGCGTGAACAGCACGCGGCAGAAGATGCGCCACAAGAGCCCCAGGACGCGCCACGGACCCGGCGTCGGCCGGCCGCCGCGCGACGCCGACAGGATGTGGACCTGATCGAGTTCCAGATCCGGCTTGTTCGGATCGGAGCGTTTGCGCAGCAGTTTGCCGAGGTCGGCCGGTTGATAGTGGGGATCGCAGAGCGTGTAGAACAGGAGCGGATGCTGGGCGACCGTCAGCGCGGTGCGCAGCGCCGCGCCTTCGCCGCGCGCCGTCGTGTGTCGCAGCACCCGCACGCGGCGGAAATTCGTCGCCAGCTTTTCGGCCAGATCGCCGCCGCCGTCGGTGCTGCCGTCGTCCACCAGGATCAGCTCGTACTCGCGATCGAGACCGTTGAGGAACGTGATCCAATCGCCAAGGACCGCCTCCAGATGATTGGCGGAGTTGCGCGCGATCAGGACCGCGCTGAGCGGCTGCGAGGCGATCGGCGGCAGGCGAGGGAGTTCTGGCATAATTCAGGGGCCGGCACGGAGCAGGACGAGAGGGTGTTCGTGCCCTCGGTCGGATAGGTCCGTGTTGGACACCACGTTCTCCAGGCGGACGCCGTGCAGGTAGAGCGGACATTCCTCGGCGCAATTCGGCGGCGTCACGAGGTAATGTGTTCCCGGTTGCCGCAGCCGTGCGTTCAGTTCTCGCCATTGTACGACAACGGCGAGAGGCTGCCCCAGATGAAAGGCCAATGGATGGGCCTCGGTGCGAAAAAGGACCACTTCGTCGGGTCGCGGCGACAGTTCGCGGATGCGGGCCGCGAAGCGCCGATAATCGCGATACGGCTCGTGCCTCGGCAGCCACCATTCGACGCGCGCTAGCCATACGACGACCATGACGCCGGCCAGCGCGGTGATGCCGCCCACGGCGAGCCGCCGGCGTTTGTCGTCGAGCGTTTGCAGCCAGCGCTGGCCGGCGCAGCCGAGGAAGACGGCGGCGCCCGGATAGGCGGGCAACAGATAATCCGCCCGCTTGAATCGCGAGCAGGACAGCAGCAGCAGGACGGTGAGGAACCACGTCAGGCCGAAGCGCGCGTCGGCGTCCTCGCGCCACAATCCACGACGGTATAACCACCAGACCGCCGGCAGCAGCAGCGGACTCCAGGGCAGGAAGTCGGCGAAGAACTGCGGGACGTAGAACCACCAGGGGTTGGCGCGAAGGCTGGAGCCGCCGAGGCCGCGTTCGATGTTGTGGTGCCACAGGAAGACGCGGAAGAACTCGCCGTGCGTGTGCGCGTTGACCCACAGAAACCACGGCAGCGTCAAGGCGGCGACGAGCGGCACGCCCCACCACAGAGAAGTGACACGGTGACACGGTGACACGGTGACACGGTGAACAAGCCCGGAGCGCCAGCGACGGGTACAGGCGTCCGAGAGCCGATCGCCGATCATCACCGCGACCGGAAGGACGACGGCGAGCGGTCCCTTGAGCAGCACACCGGCGGCGATCGCCAGGTACGCCAGGACCAGCAGCGGCAGCCGTATCCGGCGTTCGCCGCCGCGTGCGAGGTGGAACGAACCCAGCGCGAGCGTGATGCACAGTGTCAACGGCATGTCAATGCGACCGATGCGCGCCAGCCAGGTGAAATGCAGCGCCGTCGCCAGCACCAGCGCCGCCAGCAATCCGGCCGCCGCGCGCCGCTTCCCCCATGCCAGCCCGGCGAGGACGGCGAGAACGATCAGCGCCGCCGCCCCGGCCGACGGCAGCCGCACCGCCCAGGCATCGACGCGGCCGCCACGCAACCAGCCCAGCGACGCCGTTAGCCAGTAATACAGCGGAGGCTTTTGCAGTTCGGGCCGGCCGTCGAACAGATGCGGCAACCCCCAGACGCCGTCGTCGAGGATGGTCTGCGCGTCCATGCCGGCGCGCGCCTCGTGACTACTCCATAAATCGCGATCGGCGAGCCGGTGGAAGAAGAGAAGCCAACAGAGCAGAGACAAGGTAACGAGGTGAACTAGCCCGGAGCGCCAGCGACGGGCCGAAAGCCCGTCGCCGGCGCTCCGGGCTAGTTTAACTCCGACATTCACCTTGTCACCCGATTCACGCGACTTTGCGTTGGTTGTACGCCTCTTGCAGACGCTGATACGTCGCGCAAGTGGCCAGCAGTTCGGCGTGCGTGCCGACGGCGGCGATGCGGCCGTTGTCCAGCACCACGATGCGCTCGGCGATCTCCAGCGTGTGCAGCCGGTGCGTGATGAGGAACGTGGTGCGGCCGACGATGAACTCCTTCATCGCCCGATGGATCAGCGCCTCGCTCTCGCTGTCGTTGGCGCTGGTGAACTCGTCCAGGATCAGAATGTTGGGATTGCGGAGGATGGCCCGCGACAGGGCCAGCCGCTGCTTCTGACCGCCCGACAGGCTGGCGCCCGCCTCGCCGATGCGCGTCTGATAGCCCTTGGGTTTCTGCACGATGAAGTCGTGGGCGAAGGCGCGGCGGGCAGCCGCCTCGATGTCCTCCTGCTTCGCGCCGCGCGTGCCGTAGGCGATGTTGTTGTATATCGTGTCGTCGAACAGGACCGTGTCCTGCGTGACGATGCCGATCTGCTGGCGCAGGCTGCGCAGGTTGACCGTGCGGAGATCGCGGCCGTCGATGAAGACGCTGCCGTGATCGGGATCGAAGAAGCGCGGCAGCAGGCTTAGCAGCGTTGTCTTGCCGCAACCGTTGGAGCCGACCAGGGCGATGGTTTCGCCGGCGCGGACGCCGAGGTGGATGTCGTAGAGAACTTGCTGGCCGGGGTGATAGGAAAAACACACATCGCGGAACTCTATGTAGTTGGAGCGCCCGTTCTTCGGCGGCGCGGTCGCAAGTTTGGGGCGAGCGAGGCGCGGGCCGTCGCTGTTGGCCTTCACGCGCGGCCGGCGATCGACGAAATCGAAAATGCGGTCGGCCGCCGCGCAGCCGGACTGCAAGCGCGTGAACACGCTGGACAATTTGCGTACGGGATCGGCGATGGCGGCCAGCAGAATGTACAACTGAAGCAGCGATTCCGACTCCAACGGCTGCTGCGTCATGCGCATGCCGAACAGGGCCGTCTGCTTCTGCAAGACCAGATGACAGCCGGCCAAGAGCGCCGCCGCCACCGCCGCCACGCCCAGCACCTCGATGATGGGGTCGGCCATGGCGTCGATGTTCACCACCATCATCGCCTTGTGATAGTAGTCCTTCGTCGCCAGGCGGAAGCGCCGCCGCTCGTACGGCTCCATCGTGAAGGCCTTGACGACACGGATGCCCTGGAACGACTCCTGCAAAATCTTGTAGATGCTCGACATCCGTTCCAGCAGACGCCGCGTCGCCTGTTTCATCACGCGGCCGACGCGGGCCAGAATGAAGGCGGCGATGGGAACCAAAATCAGGAACATCAGCGTCAGCTGCCAGCTGATGAAGCAGGCCATAACCACGCAGGCCAGGGCGCGCAGCGGCTCGACTATCACCTTGCCGAACAGCGTTTTGATGCCGGTGCCCAGCGATTCCATGTCGTTGGTGAAGCGGGCCATCAATTCGCTGGTGCCCTGCTCGCCGAACTGCTCCACGTCGAGGTGGATGACATTGCGATAAAAGCGATTGCGCAGGTCGTACAGCGACAGGTTGACCACGCTGCCGACCAGCGATTCCTGGCAAAACTCAAAGAAGCATTTGATGACGACGCCGATGAGGACGGCGAGGATCACCCAGGCGAGCGTTTGGAAGCAATCCGGCGGCAGAAAGCGATTGATGTACTTGCGAGCGACCTGGTGCCAATACAGGCTGCTGCGCGCCGGCGACAATTTCGCATCCAGCTTGGACAGATCGCGGTTGCAGTCGCGGATTTGCTGCTCGAGGTAGCCCGAGGAGCCTTCCTCATCCTGTTTCTTCTTGACCTTCTCCAGCTCCGCGGTTTTTTCGTCGATCTGGCGCGTGTAGTCCGCGACGTTCTTCTGGATCTCGGCGATCTGCTCGTCCACCCATTCGTGCGGGCTTTGCTTCGTGTGCAGCAGCTTGAGGACGGGATAGATGGAGGAAAAATTGGCTCCCCACAGAACGGCGGCGCACATGGCGCAGAAGATGGAAAGGGCCAACCGCCGGCGATAGGGGAACGCATGACGGAGCGCGCGGAGAAAATTTTTCATGTCTTCACGAGTCTGGGACCAGCGGGACGCTCGGCGGTCGATCGCGGCGCGGCTTCGCCTTCTAGCACAGGTGCCGTGCGGCGGGCAAGGGCGAGTGCCGGCGTTTGCCTCCGGTCTCTATTTTCTCTTGCTTGCCGCCCCAGGGAGTGCGATACATGGGAGAACAAGCGGTGGAGCGGAACAGACGAAGCCTTAACGCGGGGCCGATCTCATGCAGGACGTTGTCAGCCTCATCCTCGGCGGGGGCCGCGGCGCTCCCCTCTATCCGCTGACCAAGCACCGCAGCGAGCCGGCCGTGCCCATCGCCGGCAAATACCGCCTCATCGACATCCCGCTCAGCAACTGCATCAACAGCGGACTCAAACGCCTCTACGTCGTCACGCAGTTTCTCAGCGTCAGCCTGCACCGCCACATCACCAACACCTACAAGTTCGATCCCTTCACCAGCGGGTTCGTCGAAATCCTCGCCGCCCAGCAGACCAACGAGACGGCCCAGTGGTATCGCGGCACCGCCGACGCCGTCCGCCAAAACCTTCGCTATCTGCAAAGCGACGACGCCGATCACGTCCTCATCCTGTCCGCCGATCAGCTGTACCGCATGGACCTCCGCGAACTGATCCAGTCGCATCGCGCCAGCCGCGCTCACGTCACCCTGGCCGTGGCGCCGGTGCATCGCCATCAAGCGACGCGCCTCGGCGTCGTCCGCCTCGACGAGCAAAACCGCATCCTTGAGCTGGTCGAGAAGCCGACCGTGGCCGAGCAGTTCGACGCCCTGCGCGCGCCGCCGGCCTGGTTGCAGCGCCGCGGATTGGCCGGACGCGGACAGGATTACCTGGCGAACATGGGCATTTACGTCTTCGATCGGCAGGTGCTGCTGGACCTGCTCGACGCGCAGCCGCGGGCCGTCGATTTGGTGACAGAGCTGCTCGTCGGCAACCTGCGGACGCGCTCCATGCAGGCGTACCTGTTTCACGGCTACTGGGAGGATCTGGGCAGCATCAAATCGTATCACGAGGCAAACCTCGCCCTGGCCGGGCCGACGCCGCCCTTCGACTTCCACAGCCCGGAGGGCATCGTCTACACGCGCATGCGCAATCTGCCGGCCTCGCGCATTCACAACGCTCAGCTGCATCAGTGTCTTCTCAGCGACGGCTGCACCATCGGCAGCGGCTCGCGCATCGAGCGCTGCGTGATCGGCGTCCGCACCCATCTCGGCCCGCACGTCACCCTGCGCGATACGGTCATCAACGGCGCCGACCGCATCGAACTGGAACGCGACCGTCTGCTCAATCGACGACACGGCCAGCCGGACCTCGGCGTCGGCGCCAACTCGATCGTCGAGCGCGCTATTCTCGACAAGGATTGCCGCATCGGCGCCAACGTGCAGATCGTCAACCGCCGCAATCTCCAGCACGCCGACGGCGACAATTACGTCATCCGCGACGGCATCGTCGTCATCCCCAACGGCGCGGTGATACCCGACGGAACCGTGATCTGAACCGTTCCCCTCTCCCCACGCCGCGCCGTAAGAGTCGCTTGCGGCTTAGCGGGTTCTGTGGCTCAGCCGCAAGCGGCTCTTACTCAGTCACATACTTTTATTGGAGCACCTTGACACTCGTTCCTATTTCCTAAAATAGTCTGATCGGAGAAAGGTGTTCTGCTCACACCCTGTCTTTCCCTCCGTTAGCCCCCGCCCATCCTGCGTTATCCGACCGGGTACCGATGCACCGGTCCGGCCCGCAGCGCGCTCTCATGCACGGGTTCGCGCTGTTGGCGACGGCCTGTCCCGGAGAGGGACGCCGGCCGCGACCGGCATTTCTCCGGCCGCCTCCCCTGATCCCTGCAGAGGCTGAGGCGTCCGGGGCCGGGGATGCTTTGTCCTTGGGCTTGCCCCGAAATGATCTTTCCGGCTACATTCGGAGATGCCCCCCTACAATCCAGCGTTCTCCGAGCAACTATGGAAAGTTCTCGACGGGCAATCCTTTCTTTCACCACAGGGAAGTGAGAAGAACCCCTCATGCTTTTCGCATTTTGGCGCCGATGGAATCGGCGGAAGGTTGAGAAGCCGCGCCGCGATCGCTCCTCCCCCTCCGGCCGAACGGTCCTCACGGTCGAACGTCTCGAATGTCGCGATCTGTTGACGACCGTCAACCCGCTTTCCCTTCTCGAACCGGCGACCGGCTCGGCCACGCCGCAGTCCACGCCGGGACCGATCGGCTACACCCCCGCCCAGATCGCCCATGCCTACGGCTTCAGTCAGATCTATTTCAACAACGGCGCCGTCAAGGGCGACGGCAGCGGTCAGACCATCGCCATCGTTACCGCCTACGATGACCCCACCATCGCCAGCGACCTGCACCAGTTCGACGTGGCGTTCGGCCTGCCCGATCCGGGGTTCACCAAGGTCAATCAGACCGGCGGCAGCACCATGCCCGTCGCCAACCTCAGCTGGGCCAACGAAACCGCCCTCGATGTCGAGTGGGCGCACGCCATGGCGCCGGGCGCCAAGATTCTGCTCGTGGAGGCTAACAGTTCCGGCAACTCCGATCTGTTCCAAGGTGTCCAGTACGCCGCCCGGCAGCCGGGCGTCTCGGTGGTGTCGATGAGCTGGGGCACCGCGGAGTTCTCCGGCGAGGCGAGCAACGACAACACGTTCACCACGCCGTCCGGCCATCAAGGCGTGTCGTTCGTCGCCTCGGCGGGCGACACGGGAGCGGCACCCCTCTATCCGGCCGTCTCGCCCAACGTGCTGGGCGTCGGAGGGACCACCCTGAGCCTCAACGGATCGAGCTACGGCAGCGAATCGGCCTGGACCTTCGGCAGCGGCGGCATCAGCACTATCGAGGCCAGACCGTCCTACCAGAACGGCATCGTCCCGCAGAGCAACCGCACCAGTCCGGACGTGGCCTACGACGCCAACCCGGGCACCGGCTTCGCGGTCTACAGCAGTTACGGCAATTCCGCTTCCGCGCCGTGGATCTTGATGGGCGGCACCAGCGCCGGGGTGCCGCAATGGGCCGCTCTCATCGCCATCGCCAACCAGGGCCGCGCTCTGAAGGGGTTGGGCACGCTCAACGGACGCACTCAGCTGCTGCCCATGCTGTACCAGCTGCCCAGCTCGGACTTCCACGACATCGTTAGCGGCAACAACTTCGGCGCTCCGCAATATTGGGCCGGTCCCGGCTATGATCTGGTGACCGGGCGCGGCAGTCCCTATGCCGACCGCATCGTGGCGGCGCTGTCGGGCCAGCCGCTCTTCGGCCCTCCGGGCGGTAACGCGTCGCCTTCTCCTTCCGTCTCCGCCGACGGCTTCGTGCTCAACTTGTCCAACCCCTTCGACGCGATGGCGCAAGATGCGCTGTTCATCGTGCGGGGTTGGTTGTCCGCCAACCTGAATATGATCTTTGAGGGACTCTCGAACGTTCAG
>DATBGU010000381.1:0-15948 GCA_036557825.1 Gemmataceae bacterium | reverse complement strand
CTCCTCGATTTCGATGAAGGCGCCGTAGTTGGTGAGGTTGCGGACGACGCCGCTGACGACGGTTCCGGTGGGATAGCGTTCGGCCACCTTGTCCCAGGGATTGGGCTGCACCTGCTTGATGCCCAGCGAGATCTCTTGCTTCTCCTTGTTGATGTTGAGGACTTGGACTTCGATCTGATCGCCGATGGCGACGAGTTCGCTGGGGTGGTTGATGCGCTTGGTCCAGCTCATCTCGCTGATGTGGACCAGGCCTTCGATGCCCGGCTCCAACTTGACGAAGGTGCCGTAGCTCATCACGTTGACCACTTCGCCGGTGTGACGGCTGCCCGGCGCGTATTTCTCGGCGGCGCCGGCCCACGGACTGGGCGTCTTCTGTTTCAGCCCCAGCGCGATCTTCTCCTTGTCGCGCTCCACCTTGATGATGAAGACTTCCAACTCCTGATCGATCTGCACCACGTCGTGCGGATTGTTGACCCGCGCCCAGCTCATGTCGCTGACGTGCAGCAGGCCGTCGATGCCGCCCAGATCGACGAAGGCACCGAACTGGGCGATGTTCTTGACGACGCCCTTGCGGATTTGGCCGACCTCGATTTCGCCCAAGAGCTTCGTCTTCATCTCCTCGCGCTGATCTTCCAGCAGCTTGCGGCGGCTGACGACGATGTTGCGGCGGACCTGGTCGATGGTGAGGATCTTGCACTCGATGGTCTTGCCCAGGTATAGACCCATGTCGGGCGGTCGGCGGATGTCCACCTGGCTGGCGGGCAGGAAGACGTTGACGCCGATGTTGACGAGCAGTCCACCCTTGATTTTGCGCGTCACCAGGCCGGAGACGACGTCGCCCTCCTTGTGCCTGGCGATGACGTCCTCCCACTCCTTCTGCCGCTTGGCCTTGCGGTAACTGAGGAGGATGGCGCCGCCCTCGTCCTCGACGGCCTCCAACAAGACCTCGACCTGATCGCCGGGTTGAGGCGGAACGAGTTGTCCGGTGGCCTCGTCGAGCCATTCGCGCAGGTCGATGGCGCCCTCGCTTTTGTAGCCGACGTCCACCCAGACCTCGTCGGCGGTGACCTTGCGGACGCGGCCGGTCACGAGTTTGTTGTCCTGGAACTCCTGCTCCTCCGGCGGCAGCCAATCGGCGCCGTCGGCGCTATTGAAGAGGGCTTCCAACTCCCGATGCAAGTCGTCCTCGGTCGGATCGAACTGGCGGAGCAGGTTGCGATTCACCATGACGCGATGATCTCCTGGTAAGTCTCGGTCGGCGGGCCGGCCGTGGCCGCGCACCGACGGTTGGTAACAGGTGTTGTCGGTTGTCGCCGTTGTCGCGCGACAGAAACAAAACACCCCCGCTCATCCGACGAGGAAGGCCAAGCTCCAGGGGAGCGACCCAACCCCGCGAAAAGCTTATGGGCTCCTTACGTGGGACAGGGAAGGGGATGGGGATGATGCGGAGCGCATCGAGGCCACGGCCCGGTTCACGAGGCCCAAGTCATGCCATCATAGCCGGTGGACGGCTTCAAGGAAAGGGGGGCGTTGTTCGGCCGTGTGCCTCTTGCTGGGAGCGAACATCGCTCCTAAAATTGTGTCTGCTGAAGAGGGGCACATGGCCAACGAAATGCTTGGAAACGCCTGCTATTTGGGGCGGCGTAGCTCAGAGGTTAGAGCAGCGGCTTCATAAGCCGCGTGTCGCTGGTTCGATCCCAGCCGCCGCTAATAAGGAAGCCCCTGATCCTCCTAGACTTAGGGAGATCAGGGGTTCTTTTATTATGCACACCCGCTGATGTTACCACTTTCTGACCACTTATGACCACTTGACTACCAGTCAGCCGCTTCACTAAAATGCTCCTGGACAGTCAACCAAATCTCACCAGAGAACAGCCATGAGCAGACGCCCGCGAGGATCAGGAACCGTCCGCCTCCGCTCGGACGGCCGATGGGAAGGCCGAATCATCGTCGGAAAAGACGCCCTCGGCCAATCGATCATCAAGACCGCCTACGGAGCCTCAGACCAGGAAGTGTTCGCGAAGCTGGAAAAGCTGAAAGAGGATCACCAAAGGAACCCGACCGAGGCGGGCACCAATCTCTCGCCGCGGCTGACCCTCGAAGGTTTCGTGGAAGGCTACTGGTATCCGACCGTCAAGCAACGGATCACCGGCCGGACCTACGACCGCTACGTCCTTGACTATGGCTATGTCGCCCCGTACCTCGGCCAGCTGCCGCTAGGCGAGATTCTGCCGGCCTCTATCTTGCAAGCGTACACGCGGATGGAGCTGGATGGACTGACCGCATATCAGCGTCATAAGGGGGCGAAGGCTCTCCGGCGGATTCTCACGCTCGCCGTCCGCTTGGGGTTCCTGGCCCGCTCGCCCGCGGACGGGTTGCCACCCCCACGTTTCCACAAATCCGACGTGCATCCCATGACGCCGGAGCAACTCAAGAGGTTCTTGACCGCGAACGTCGGCGACCGGCTCGACGATCTCTACGTCGTGGCCGCGGACACTGGAGCCAGGCAGGGAGAATTGTTCGCCCTGGAGTGGACCGACTGGAACCCAGAGACACGGGAGCTGTCCTTCTCGAAAGCGGTCGAGGATCACAAGGGGGTTCTCCGACTGAAGGAACCGAAGACGCGGGCAAGTAGGAGACGTGTGGTTGTGTCGGATCGGACTGCCGCGGCTCTCGAACACCACTGCCACATGATGAACAACGAAGCCAAGTATCATCAGTCACGGATCATATTCCCAAACGTGGATGGAAACTGGCTCCGTTGCTCGAACTTCCACCGGGATTACTGGCAGCCGGCTCTCAAACGAGCAGAGATGAGAAAGTTCCGCTTCCACGATCTTCGGCATACGTGTGCCACGCTGCTGCTGCTGGCCGGCGACAATGTGAACTCAATCGCCGACCGGCTCGGTCATAGTTCGCCGGAGATGATCTGGCGGACCTACGGACACGTCCTGCCGAGGATGAGACGCGAGTCGGCTGCCCTGATGGAACAGTTCCTCTAAAACGAAGAACCCCAGCTAGGGTTGCTCCCCGGCCAGGGTTCTTCGCCGTAAGTTGTCTCCCTGGTTGAGGAGGCGTCAATCCTGAGAAGCACTCGCAACATGGCGAACGGATTCACTTCCGTTTGCGGAACGGTAGCTTGACAAGCTCGCGCTGTTCGTACATCGGGCCGGTGCTCGTAATCACCACCGGGGCAAGTTCGCTCAATGCGCCTACGATGCGGTCCGGCGTGGCCGGGGACAGAACAGGCTCGGCACGGTACAAGTCCTGGGTCAAGCGACCCTGCAAGGAAAGTTGCGGCGCCGCGGAGGGAGTCAGCGTGACATTCCGATAGGCGTCGCAAACGTGGCAATCGACCTGGCGGACCTGGTCGAGGTGATTCACGACGATGCCGTCGAGCGGGCCAGCGACAGCGGCGGCATAACGGACGAGCGGCAGGTCCAGCCAGCCACAACGCAAGCCGCCCTGCCAGCGGTTCCAGGGATTGCCGGCATCCTGCAACCGGTTCGTCAACTCGGCGGAGAAGGTCGGCAGTGGGCCTTCTCCGTGGCGGGTCGTGTAGGCCCGTGTGATGCCGAGCACGGCAACGGCTTCGACGCCCATCGCATGAACCAGTTCCCAGGCGTGATGCGGCGTGACCGTGCTCCAGGTGGTGTAGGGATGGAAGCCGCGGTACTCGTCGAGCAGGACTCCCTGCGCTCCCTCGAAGATGGCCGTCCGAAATGCCGGCACGGCGGCGTCAAGGACAAGATCGTCCGGGAGCGTCTCGTACAAATCCCAGGCGACGGACTCGGCGTTCCGTTCCCACAGGTCAAACTCCTGAAGGGCGTCGGCATTGATCCGGTCGATGAAGCCTTGCAAATCCAGCAAGGTCCGCTGGCGCTGCACTTCGAGCTTGTGCCGGAGTCGATCGAGATGGCGAAGGTCCGCGGCAAATACCGCGTCCTCGCCGTACTTGAGCCAGTACGAGCGGGCTTCCGCGATCCCCTGTCCGCAGGTGCCATGCTTGGCATCGCCGCGCGACAGCTCGCGCAGCCGGTTGAGGATCTGGAGCCAAGGTGTGGCGACCAGGCAGCGCGGGTGGATCGTCAGGAGCCGGGTCGGATCGTGAACGCCCAGTTCGGTCAGATAGCGGGCTTCCCGGACCAGTGCCAGCGGGTCGATGACGACGTGGGGACCAAGATAGGTGCGGGGAGGATCAGAGTCCGTCGCCAAGGTGCCGGCCCCGAACTGCGAGAAGGTGTGTCGGCGACCGTCGGGTAGTTGGACGTTGTGTCCGGCCTGGCTGCCGCCGCAATAGCGGACGACGAGGTCGGCTTCCAATCGGCGGGCCAGGAAATCGACAGTGGCGCCTTTGCCCTCGTCGCCGAAGCCCAGGCCGACGGTGATGATGGCATGCTTCATGACTGCTCCTCTAACCAGTCCGGAGTGCCAGCGACGGGGGCGTTGGCCCGTCGCCGGCGCTCCGCGCTGGTTGGGAAACCGTTATTCCCCCACCTCGACGAGAGTGTTTCTCACCGCCCGCGCCACGGCGGCGGACGAACCGGCTTCCCGCAGGTCGTCTGTCAAATGTTCCAGGTCCACCTTGCCCTCGGCGACACCAATCGTCGAGGCGATCAACTCACAGATGGCTGCCGGTTCCTCCAGGCGGAGCGCGTTCTGGCCCAGGAGTTCGACCCAGCGGCGATGCACCACCGGGTTGTTCCAGTGGTTGGTCATCTTCGGCAGCACATGGTAGACGTCGTAGGTCCGCTGCAACTCGGCGACCACTTCCTCGACCGGGATACTGGTTTGCAGTCCGTCGCCGACGATCGCTCCAACCTCCTTTCGCTTGACCTTCGCGTAGGAGATTTCGTCGCCGATGACGAACAGGTAGCCGCGCTGACCGCGCTTCTCGTAGCAGTCGATCGCGGTGTGCCGGGCCATGAAGTACAGCGCCAGTTCGTAGGACTCGGTGATGTGGCCGCCGCCGCCCCCTTCCAGGTAGAGCTTGCCGAGATCCTCCTCGATTTCGATGCCCGACTCGAACTGGCCGACTTGCAACGGCACCGCGTCGCAGGTGGCGTCGCCAACGGCGCCGATCAGAATTTGCGGGTGGTCCAGGTAGCCCTTGCGGATGAGCAGGCCCATGAGCTTCGGCAGATGGGCTTGCAGGATGCGCGGAACTCCCCCCATGCTGCCGGTCACGTCGAAGAGAACGGCCACGGCATGACTCCGCGGGTGCGCATCGCTGTCGCGGGACTCGCGGACCTTTACGCCGCGGGGATTCATTTTCGGATGGACAGCAGACTCGACCGCGCCGGTGCGGATGGCGTGGTCGTACTCGAAGGCGTCCTTGCCGGTGCGCGCTCGGAGTTTTGCCCGGTCGCGGTAGTGGTCGTCGGACCAACGGGTACTGCCCATCGTTGCCTCCTTAGGTCAGGGTGAGTTCGTGAAACTTCGGGGGGCCGTACAGCGCGTGCAGCAGCTCATCAAAGTCCTCCATCAGCGCCCAGGCGTCGTCCGGACGCATGGAGGGGCTTTCCAGGAGGCACGTCTTGAGGAACCGCCGCATCGGCGGCGGCACGGCTTCCGGCATCCGGTTGGTGACCGGATCCCCGCCTGCCAGATAAACCAGGCAGCGCGCGGCCAGGAACAGGTCGGTCGCCGGGCTCGCGGGCCACTGGTGTTGCACTTCTGCGGGATACCAATCTTGGTAGCGCGCGGGAACGGTCCTGAGGCGCTGGCCCACGGCGACGCTGCGACCCCAGCCGACCAGCTGTAAGCCGTGGCCGGCGACATGGATCAAGGCATGACAGGGGAGGACCGCCCCGTGGATAATCTTCTGGCGATGGCTGAATCCCAGCACGGTCAGGAGTCGCTTAAAGATCCAGGCCAGGTGCCGGCCATCCAGCGCGGGATGCTGCTCGTGGACCTGTTCGAGGGTGTGGAATCCAGGCTCCCATTGGAACACGTTGATTCGTCGCGGGAATCGGCCGGTGGTCGGAAACGAATCCACCAGCGCGGGCAGGTAGTTTCGATAGGTGGTATTGCCCGCAACACCCAACAGCGTCGTGAGGGTCTTCCGCTCGATGTTCAGATGGGCATTGCCGTGCGGAACGCGCGCTACCTTCAGGAGATAAAGCGTCGCCGTGGTGGTGTGGGATTCTCCCGCAGTCGCGGCGAGATGAATGTCCGCCGCGTCGCCGGAAGCAAGTAGACGTAGAGGCGCGTAGCGGTGCCGCACATCCTCGACGCGGACGATCAGCTCTTCGTGCCTGTCAGCGGTCGGCCAGTAGCCGTCGCAAAGCCAGGACAGCACGGAAGCGAATGGCTTCATTGGGGCGCCCTCAGATCTCGAAATTGAACCCGCGCTTCTGCAGCCGCTGGTACTTCTTCCGATCGAAGCGGTACAGCCGGGCGGCCCGGTGTGCCACGTCCTTCTGCACCTCCTCAAGCGCGACGAGGAAGTCCATGCCTAGGATCTTTTTGCGGAAGTTGCGCTTGTCGAGCGGTTTCTCCAGGACCGTCTCGTACAGCCGTTGCAGCTGGGACAAGGTGAACTGCGGCGGTAGCAACTCGAAGCCGATCGGCTGATAGCGGACCTTGCCCTTGAGGCGCTCCAGGGCCGTCGCCAGGATGCGATCGTGATCGAACGCCAGGCCGCGTGCCTCAGACACGGCAAACCAGGCGGCGTCGCGCGCATCGGTGGCGGCCTTGATGCGATGGTCGCTGAGTTTGACTAGCGCGTAATAGGCGACGGTCACGACTCGCTCGCGCGGGTCGCGGTCCACGGCGCCGAAGGTGTAAAGTTGTTCGAGGAAGAGTTGGGCGATGCCGGTTTCCTCCTGCAATTCCCGGCGGACCGCATCTTCGAGGGATTCTTCGATGCGAACAAAGCCGCCGGGCAGTGCCCATTTGCCCTGAAAGGGTTCCAGATCGCGACGGATGAGCAGGACCTTGAGATCCTCGTCGTCCAGGCCGAAGACGATGGCGTCCACCGTCAGCGCCGGTCGGGGGTATTCGTAGGCGGCGGTCATGCCCGACTCCTTAGTGTCTCATCTACACTATGTTAGTGTGTTGCGGACACTAAGTCAAGGGCTGGGAACAATTCACGGTGGAAGCACAGCAGCCAACCCACACCGTCGCGGTAGCATGAAGCTCGAAGGCAAGCTGTTTCCGGCGTGGCTCGATCAGGTGGGCCGCCTTTTCGTCGAGGCCGAGGAAGGTCCGTAGTCGAGCGCGGGAACTGCGCCTGTTTGACGAGCGGGGCCGCATCCGCCCCGTAGGTTGGGATTCCGCTCCTGATCGGGGGCGTCCGGACCGCAGGTCTAGGCTATCCGATTTAACTCATTTGCGGGTAGCGAGGTATTCGAGCAGGTCGGCCGCTTCCTGGGCGGTCAAGGACGTCAGCTGTCCGTCGGGCATCAGCGACGTCCGAGACGGCTGCAGCGACTCCACGTTTTTGGCCGCGAGAATGATCTCCTGGTTCTGGCCATCGCGCAGCACGACTTCCTTCGCGTCCCGCTTTACCAAGAGACCGATCGTCGAACGGCCGTCGGCTGTCTGCGCGACATAGGTGGCATACTTCGGTTCGATTCGGCGCGACGGCTCCAGGATGCTTTCCAACAGCTCCTCACGCGGACGCATTTTGCCGATGCTGGATAGGTCCGGCCCGACCGGCTTGCCTCGGTCGCCGACCTTGTGGCAGTTGCCGCAGGCGGCCGCCTCCGACCAGAACAACTTCTCACCCCGACCAGAGTCGCCTTTCAGGGCCAAAATGGTTTGGGGCCGAGGATTGGAGCCGAGCTTTCGCCCCGCCTTTTCGTCGGAGGGAAGATAGCCCTCGAACAGATCGCGAACCGGGCCGGCCGAGAGCTTGGCCGCCGCGGCCAGCAACTCGTCCCGCTCCGCAGGCTTCATCTCGCCGCGCCCCAGCTTGCGCGCGGCAAACAGCGCGGACTTCGGACTGGCCAGCAACTTCTCCGGCGCACCGCTTTCCCGTGGAGGTTTCGTCTTTGCCGCGCCTCCACTCATGCCGGCGATCCAGTCCTCGATGAGCTTCAGTCCAACTTCGTCCGGCCGTTCGGAGCCGATGTGCGGCATCCGATCGCGGCCGAACTTGGCCATGCGAAAGTAGAGAGTGCTGTTGTACGGTTCGCCCGGCTTGAGGATGCACGCCGCCGGCAGACCGAATTCGCCGCGTGTGGGACGGACACCGACCGCCTTCATCTCGGCGACCGAGGCCGGAAACTGTAGCCGCAGATCGACGGAGCCGCCGCCGCCAAAGGTATGACAGTGACCGCAGTTGGCGTGGAGGTAGGCGCGCGCCCGCGCCTCCAGCGGCTGGCCGGCGTCTGCGGGGTCGGCGAGCTTTCGTTCTCGCATAACGGAAGCGGCGTCGAACGGCGCGAGCGGCTTTCCGTCCTTTCCGGCCCGGCGGATCAGTCCCGATTCCGTGAAGGAGACGAGTTGATTGCGTCCGTCGGCCGCCGGCCGGTTCAACTGCTCGGGCTGGAACGCCAAGGCATATTCCGACCAACTGCTGTGGCACAACATGCACTGGCTGCGGCTGTGGAACTGCCACACGCGCTTTTGTTTCCCGTCACGCACTTCCTTTTCGGCGCCCTCACCGGGAACGAGGTCGGCATCCGACTGATCGTCCCGCCACGCGAACGTATAAGCGTGCCAGTCCACGCCGTCGAAGTGCAACAGTTGTGTCTCCAGCCGCCGAGCGCCCAGGGAGATGGTCTTCACCAGCACTGCATCCTTCGGGAAGTGCATGCGGAAGAGATGCCAGTTCACATTGCCGGGAATCGGCTTGCCGGCGGCGTGGAGGGCGGCGGACGATACTCCCGGAAAGGCGGCCCAGTGTTGCGCCGTCGCCCCGTCCTGCCATTGCCGGCTGTTCACCGCGAAAGGAACCACGCCGGCGCTCGGCGTCTGGTCCTTTACCGACGCGAACAAGCCTGTCTCGGACAGCTTCGTCGGGAAATCGACGTTCTTGGCGGCTCCGGCGTTGCGCTCGATGGTGTGCAGCGTACCGCCATCGTGGTCGAGGAAGTACAGTTCGCCTTCCTTGTCCTCGCCGAAGGCGACGATGCGTACCGAGGGCCGCGCGATCTCCGGCATTTCCTTCGTACGGTCGCCCTCAAAGCGAGCGCCCCATAGCCGGCGAGTTTCCCAGTCACCGAAGACATAGGCTCCGCGCAGCTCGGGGAACTTCTTGCCGCGGTAGACGCGGCCGCCGGTGACGCTGCACGCGATCGTGTGCGGCAGTGCGATCAGCGGCGGATGGATCGGTGTCGGTCCGACCTTCTCCGGCTTGATGGGCTGCGGTCCTTCCATCGCCGCCCAGCCGTAGTTGCCGCCCTTCTCGACGCGATGCACCGACTCCCAAAGCTCCCAGCCCACGTCGCCGACGAACAACTCGCCGGTTCGGCCATCGAAGCTCATCCGCCAGGGGTTGCGGAAACCGTAGGCCCATACCTCCGGCCGCGCTTCCTTCATCGCGACGAACGGATTGTCTTTCGGGACGGCGTAGTTTTTTCCCTCGTCTTTCCGGTCCACGTCGATCCGCAGGATGGAGCAGAGGAGATCGGAGATGTCCTGCCCCGAGTTGAACGGATCGGGCGGGTTCGGAGTGCCGGCGTCGCCGGTGGAGATGTAGAGCATACCGTCGGGTCCGAAGTGGATGTCGCCGCCGTTGTGCCCACCTTGCAGGAAGGTGAGCACGATCTCCTCGCTCGACGGGTCGATCCGTGGCGGATCGGCTTTGGTGACGGTGAACCGAGACACTCGTGTCCCGTCCCTCAGGTTCTGCTGGCGGGGCTTCTTGCCCAGAAGGGTGTAACAGACGAAGCACTGGCGATTTTTCTCAAAGTCCGGGTGGAAGGCCAGCCCGTAGACCGCCTCGACCTGTTTCGCCTCCGCGTGCAGGTGAATCGTCTTGAGTTCCTTGCGCAGATCGAAAAAGACGTCCGCCTTGGCGTCCGGCTTGTTGGGGAACGAATACAGTACGCCGGCCTGCTCGCCGAGGAAGAGCCGATCGCTCCCCGGACAGCGCGCGAGGAGCAGGGGGTGATTGAACTTCAAATTGGGGAATGCTCGAACCACCTTGAAGGGCGGCGGTGGGTCCGGCGATCCCACGACACGGGAGGTCGTCCAGGGTGTACGAACGGATTTCGCCGGTCGAGGTTCCGCCGCGATGCAAGCGAGCCACGCGACGAACCCGGCCACGACCGTTAGCGTCAACGCCGACACGGCAAACGGTCGGCGGCGTGCGCCTTGGGAGGGTGACGGCATGGGGTCCACTCCGGAAGAACTATCGGGAAGGCGAGTCCACTTTGGTGTTGAGCGAGCCGTGCGTCCATTGTATCGACCATCATCCCGGAGCGGATGTCTCGATCCGTGACTTGCCTCGCACCCGAGACGCCGTCGCAAGGACAGGTGGTGTCGGTCGGGATAGAATGTTCGCGGTTTGGACTCGTTGAAAGCCGATGCCTCGGTGTTGGAATCACAGGGCGTCCCTTCGGAGTGTTCCATGCGCATCCGAGAACTACGTTTGCTGGCCTGGATCTGCGTGCTCGGCTGGATGTCGCCCGCTAACGCCCAGCAAGCGCCTCTCAAAACGGAGCAATCGGCCGCCGGCTGGCGCGTCACCGGGGTCTTATTGATCGACCAACCTCCCAAGGGTCTGGCGTTCGGACTGTATGGCGAGGACGAATCGAAACGGACGCCGCCGCTGAACTGGCGTGTCGGCAACTGGGATCCACGCACGCGAATAACGAATCACGCGACGTTGCCGCTTGGCAAGACTGCCTGGCGCTTTCGCACGGAGCTGCACGAATGGAAGGTCTCCGCGGACGAGATCGCTCCGTTCCGCCATCACATTTTTCTCGTCGATCGGCCGGAATACCACAAACCCGGAGGCAAGGAGCATGAGCGCGTTCTGCACCTGGCGCTCGACTCGGATGTCGTCCAAGCCGGAGACCGGGTTCCGGTTCGCTGGCGCTGGCGGGGGACCAAGGGACTCGCCGAGATCAAGGACGTGAAGTTGACGGCCTTCGTTCAACAAGCTCCTGTCGCAGCCGACGACAAAGCCGGCTGGTCCGCGCTGACGATCGAAGCGGCGGAACCGGGACGGGCCACGCTTACCTTGCCGGCATCCTTAAAGCCTGGCCTGGCGTGGTTGCGTGTCGGACTCGCCGGTGAAAAAGCGAGTCCGAACGATCGGCTCCTCGCCGAGGTGCGCCTGGTCGTCACACCGAAGAACAACCCCGCTCCGCCGCCTGTCCCCGCCACATCGAAGGCGGTTGCGATTGGGACCGCCGTGAAGCAAAGCGCCGTTCCCGATGCCTGGCGTCAGGGAACCTTTCTCAAGCCGCAAAGCGTCTCCGCACTCGACGTGAGCGCCGACGGCCGTTTCATCGGCGTGACGACGATGGCGTTCCGCCACGATCGCAATTTCTGGCTCCTTTCCCAGGACGGCAAGGTGCAGTGGGGCCGTTACGTGCAGCCGTGGGCGCCGTTCCAGGCGGCAGTGTTGCCGGACGGCAAGGGCGTCGGGGTGGGACTCGCTTACTCGCGTTTCACCGAACCCAACCCCACGATCTCGCTTTTTCAGGGGGAGAAGTCGGAGGAAGCCGCGCTCGTCGATGCCTTTTGGGACATGGGTTGGCTGCGCTACGGCGACGGCGACCGGCGCACCGGTTGGCCGGCCAGCCTGATCGGCGATCTCCTGGTGCGAACACATAATTCCGTCCTCACGGTCGCTTCGCACGACGGCTCGTGGCAGTGGCATCCGGACGGCAGCCGTCTCCGCTTTCCGCTCATGTACCAGCGTCCCTTCCGCATGAGTTCCAGCGGCGACGGCCACGTGGTCGGCTTTGGCTACCTTGTTCCCTCGGCCAAGGATCTGGACGAAGGCGCGCGCAAACGATTGCGTCTGCCGCCGGCGCTGTTGACGGTGAGCAATACGTTGACGGCTGCCGAGCTGTGGAAGGTTGACCCCATGACCGATGCGGAGGCGGTGCCTCGGCCGCCCGAGCCGTCCGACGAATTTCCCGCCATGGCCGAGGACTTCAACATGAAGCCGCTGACGCACGCGCCTTTTCGCACCACTGCCTCGGTGGCGCTCAACGGTGACGGCTCCCGCGTCGCCCTGACCGAGTACGGCGGCTGGCTGCGCGTCAAACGCGCGCGCGGCATCGGCAGCTGGAACCCGGACCACCCCGTCGCCTTCTGTCCGCGCCAACGCGGCTGGCTCCGCGTCTTTGACTCGTTCGGGCGCGAATTGGCCCGAGCGCAACTGCCCGTCAAGGGGCTATTCGACGTGAAAATGAATCCCGACGGCGACATGCTCTGGTGCGTGCCGCAAAGCTGGTTCGCGCGCGGACTGGCCGGCCGGTCCTGGCTGCCAACCGATCCCGATGCGAACACGATTTTCCTCTACGATGTGCGCCGCCGGGCCTGGACGGCGAGCTGGCGCTTCCCGGACGTCGTTAGCGACCTGGCCCTTCATCCAGACGGCAAGCGCGCTCTGGTCGCTTGCTGGGACAACAAGCTCTATCTTGTGCGCCGGGACGGAAGCGTCCAGGAAACCCTCGACGTCGGCGAGACGGCGCGCGTTTGCTGGAGCACCGACGGGCGGTTCGCCGTCGCCGGCACCGCCGCGGGCGAAGTTTGGAGCCTGGATGCCGACGCCAAGGTGCGCTGGAAGACCACGCTTCCGATCGCGGAAGTGCCACCGCTGAAAGAACCGCTGAAGCCGATCTTCGAGGATGTGCCGATCTACTCGGTCGGCCGGGTGGGGAGCGAACACGCCTACGTCGGCGATATCTGGCTCATCAAAACGAAGAAGGGCGGCATCCTGGTCGATTCGGCCGGCACGTCCGCCGTCCCGCTGACCTGGCGGCGACTGAAGGCGGCGGGCGTCGATCCGAAGGAGGTTCGCTACGTGCTTCTCAGCCATTCGCACGGCGACCATTCGGGCGGCCTGTATCTGTGGCGGACGCAGGGAGCGAAGATCGTCGCGCCGGCGACGGCCGCCCTTCCGGTGACGTGGCTCATGCCGACCTGGAGCGATTACGGCATCTGGCCGCCGTCGCCGATCGACAAGCCGTTGTCTTTGAAACGCGCCGGCGATGAGACGGAGATCACGCTTTGTGGTCTACCGATTCGAGCGACTTTCGTTCCGGGCCACAGCTTCGACCTCGTACTGTACTCGATGGAGCTGAACGGCAAGCGGATCTTGTTCACCGGCGATCTCGGCTTTGAAGGCGGCTCCCACATTCTGCACCGCTGCTGGGGAGACCGCGACAAGGCCCTCGTGGTAACGAAGGTGGTGCGAACGAAGGTGCTGCCGCGGAAACCGGTCCACGTCTTCACGGGTCATGGCCCGCGCCGGGACGGCACCGCCTGGCTCGAAGACTTGCTCAAGCGAACCGAGGAAGCGCTGGCCAAGCCGCAGAGATAGCTAGCCGTGTTTGTTCCCGCGATTGATTTGCCCATAAGTGAGAGTGGAAATAGAGAATTATAGGCAAAGTCGGACCGATTCGGTGCTATCGGAAGAGGATGAAGCGGCCTGCCTTGTCCACAACGCCGGCAACGCCATTGCCGGAGCTTTTCGCGGAACCGGCTGGTCCCGAAGGCTGGCCTTTCGTGTCGTAAAGCTGCCAGCCCAGCTGGTTGTCTGTTGACCAGGTCACCAATGTGCTGCCGTCGGGCGCGCTCAACGCGGTCATGCCGGTGCGATGGCCGGCTTTTCCAGGGGTCTTGATCTCTCCCGGCGGTAAAAGGTTACCCTTTTGGTCCAGTCGAGCAAAATAGATGTCATATTTGTTTCCGGTAGGCCACACCGCCACAAAACCGCCCGCGGCACGAGATACCGTGTAGTAAGTCATGGGACAGGCATCGATTTTCCACAAAGTAGTGCTGATCCGAGTCCGCGACGTTTGACTCCGTGCTTGATCCCAGAGGACGAGATACATATCGCGCTCGTTCTTCGTTTCCTCACGATACAGTATGGCCAGCTTGCCGTCGGTTCCATAGGCAGCGCTGGTGGTGCAACAGTTGCAAGGATCATAAGCAGGGTTGATTTCCACGTTGGGGCCGAACGTCTTGCCGTTGTCGTGCGAGACATTGGCGAACAGCTTGTCCGATAACCAGCAGGCTGTAACATTGCCCTTTTCGTCGGCGGCCAGCGAGAAGCCTTCGCTGGGCTTGTTGTTGATGTTCCGCACCTGCGAAAAGGTTTTCGCCCCAGGTTCGATGCGCGCATAATAGAAGCCCCACTGCTTTTCGGGCAGCTTCAGTTTCCACGCATTGGTGCTCATCGCCACATGAATGCGCCCTCCTTGGCCCACAACCATGTCCGAGCCGTGAAACTCCAGTCCCGGTTTTCGCGATCCTTTGTCCACCACGGGAATGGCTGCGCAAAACGTCTTGCCCTTATCGAGTGACTTTACGTACTGTGGGCCATCCGCGGTATCGTAGAGGAGGTGAATCGTTCCCTCCGTATCGGTCCGGGCCACCACGGGTTGCCCGCGATCGGGAGCCGGAACCGTCGTCACCTTGTTGCCCTTGTCCTCGGCGTTCCCGACGGACAGTGAAAGTAAGAGAGTCGCCAACGCGACAAGTCCCGACGTCGCATATTTGGTTCCAACCTTCATAGGAATCTCCTTCGAGGCACTACCAGAATGGCGAGCCGGGAGCGTAAGCGACTGGAGCACTCCGGTCGCTTACGCTACCGGCTCGCCAACAAGTTACCGCCTCTTGTGGTACTCTCCGTGTAGACCACGGCAAACCTTGGTCAAGCGATGTTGAACGCGGCTTCTATTTCTTCGTCGCGATGCAGTACAGATGCTTGTCCGTCCGCAGGTAGATCGCTCCGTTGGCGATGGCCGGCGTGGCGAGCAACTCCCCCTTCAGCACGTTGTTGGCGAGGATCTTCGGCTTGTCGCCGAGCTGGACGACGGAGGTAGCGCCACCCTCCTTGGCGACGTACAACTTGCCGTCGCCGACGACCGGCGAGGCGGAGAAACCGGTGCCCAGACGCTCGCGCCAGATCTCCTCGCCGGTGGCTGCGTCCAGGCAAATCACGCCGACGCCGGTCGTGGCGTAAATGCGGCCCTTGTACGCGACCGGCGACGCATACGCCGCGGCGAGCTTGCGGCTCTTCCACACCACTTCCGGTTTGTCGCCCTCCGACACGCGCAGGGCGACGGAAGGACCGGGACCGCCCGGCACGATTACCAGATCGTCTACGACCGCCGGCGAGGGCACCGAACCCAGCTGTCTGCCCTTGTAGCTCCACAGGACCTCGCCTTCGCTCACGTCGTAGGCGGTGATCTCGCCGGAGGTCTGAAACAGGGCGGCGGTCTTGCCGCGGAAGCGTGTGACGATCGGCGTGACCCAGTTGATGTCGCGTCGCCGCGGCACCTTCCAGCGATTGCGGCCGGTCTTCGCGTCCACGGCCAGCGCGAACGAATCGCCGGCGTTCTCCAGCGGCAACAGCAGCGTATCGCCGGCCAACACCGGCGAGGCGGCCATGCCGACCTGGTTGGAGATCTCGGGATAATCGCGCTGGAGCGCGCGATACCACAGCAAATCGCCGTCGCGGTCGAAGGCGGCAAGATCGCCGGTGGCGAACAGGGCGTAGACGTTACGGCCGTCCGTCACCGGCGTTGGTCCGGCCATGGACGTTTTGGGATGGCACATGGTACTGCCCGTCGAGGCAACCTGGCGCTCCCAGAGTTTCTTGCCCGTGCCGGCGTCGAAGCACAACACATGCAGCCGCCGTTCGCGGTAGCCGGAGCCGGCGGTGACGTAAACGCGGCCGCCGGCGATCACCGCACCGGACACGCCGCGGCCGGGCAGCTCCGCCTTCCAGCGGACGTTCTCCGTCTCGCTCCACTTCGTCGGCAGGCCGGTTTCCTCGGAGACGGCCGTGCCGTCCGGACCTCGGAA
>DATBGU010000380.1:0-10813 GCA_036557825.1 Gemmataceae bacterium | reverse complement strand
GCTCGCCGACGTGGAGCAATTGGAAGTGCAGCCCGATCCGCGATGCTTCCAGCACATACGCGATCTGTTAAGATTGGTTCGCGAAGAATTGCGTGGCGAGTTGCCGGTGCTGGTCTTCGCCGGGGCGCCGTTCACCGTGGCGACGTACAGTATCGGCACCGGCAAGGACATCGCCGCAACACGCCGTTTCGCCGCCGAGCAGCCGCGCGTCTGGGACGCCCTGCTCGATCGGCTCACCGGCGCGACGGTCCACTTCCTGCGTACCCTGATCGGCGACGGGGCCGACGTGTATCAGCTTTTCGATTCGTGGGCGGGATTGCTGGAGCGCGAGGAATACGAGATGTGGGCGCAGCGGCGGCACGAGGCGATCTTCCGCGAGGCGGCGGGCGTGCCGCGCATCCTGTTCGTCAAGGAAGGTCCGTATCTGCCGCTCATGGCGGCGTCGGGGGCG
The DNA here is from genome assembly GCA_036557825.1 of Gemmataceae bacterium. GTDB lineage: Bacteria > Planctomycetota > Planctomycetia > Gemmatales > Gemmataceae > JAJPHU01. The sequence goes on along the minus strand of DATBGU010000380.1, from coordinate 10,362 downwards.
GACGTGATCTCGCTGGGGGTGCGGCACGACTTGGCGGCGGCGCGGCGCGAGTATCCGCATCTGGTGTTTCAGGGCAACGTCGATGAGGAGATTTTGCGTTCGGGCACGCCGGAGCAGGTGACGGCCGCGACGCGCGCCTGCATCGCCGCCGGCGGCGGACGACGGCACATCGTCAATCTGAATCACGGCGTGGATCGCGCCACGCCGGTCGCCAACTTCGAGGCGTATGTGCGTGCCGTGCGCGCTCAGACGTAATTGAGGGCGGCGACGCCGGACCACAGAAAGCCGGGAGCGAGACAGCACAGCGACCATCGCTGCCCCGTTTGCAGGCCGCCGAGCCAGACGCCGAGCGGCACCCAAGCGAAGACGCGGTTGTAGCTCCAGAAATCCATGTAGATATTGTGACCGGCCAGCACGGCCAGGGCCACGCCGCCAAGCGTCGCCACGGCCAGCACGCGGTTGCGCTGCCGCCACGCCAGCACGAGGGCCACGCCCAACAACAGAATCAGGTGAACCAGGCTGGCGGCGTGGATGATCGCCAGCCGCCGCGAGAACCCTTCGTTGCCGCCGAGATGGCTCCAGCGATACCACATGCCGGCGAACGGCGCTTCAAACTGTCCCGAATCGGTGATAAACGGCCACTGACCGTACTGCACGCGCAGCAGGCACACCCAGGCGCCCCACAGGGTTAGCACACCGGCGATGGCGGCGGCGGTGCGCAGACGGCCGCGGAAGGGTGCGGCCAGGGCGACCAGTCCCACCAAGGCCAGATTCTGCTCGCGGCTGAACAGGGCCAGCAGCGCGGCCAGGGCGATCCAGTGCCAGCGCGCATCCAGCAGCCAGGCGGACAGCAGGGCGAACACCGCCGCGGTGGAGATGACATCGGTGAAATCGTGCAGCAGCGACAGGCCGAGGTTCGCTCCCAGCGGCAGAACGAAGCCCCACCACGGACTGCGTCCTTGCCGCACCGCCAACCAGGCGGCCAGCGCGGTCAGCAGCACGATGGCGACAAAGTTCACCGCCGGCATGACGTAGAACAGCAACCGAGGTTGTCCCGCGCTCATCAGCCAGCAGACGACCGGATAGCCGATGCGCAGATGTCGCCCCGCCGGTGCGTCGATGTCCGCCCCGTGACGACGCCAGGGCGCCCGCGCCAGACTGTAATAGAACTGCCCGTCGTGACCGGAAGGGCCGACCGTGCGGGTAACGTATTCGTAGGGAGGAAACCCCGTTCGCCGCGCGCCGGCGCAAACCAGTACGGACGGATCGCCGTGGAACTTGCCGAGGTACACGGCCAAAAACAGCAGATGGACGAGCGCGGCGGCCGCCACCGGCCGCCACAACCGGGCAACAAGTCCTTGCATCGGCGACTTCCCGCGAAGAGGGACCGCCTTTCCTCCTCCGAGCGTTCAGGAGGGGCGGACTCCGGTGATGATTGGGGAAAGGGCAGGAAGCAGGCTCAAGGCTCTCCCCATTCATCGCCCATCGGACGGGGGCAGCTTCAGGAATTGTTCGCGGAAGGAATCGTTTCCCGGCAGACCACGTTGGTAGGGTGGGCCGACGAAGGAGGCCCACGAGCGACGGCGGAAAAGAGAAACGGATGGCCAACGACTGCCGTTGTACCATCCGTTTCAGCAGCGTTCAGGGATCGCTCAATCCTTCTTCTCTTCCTTCTTGTCTTTCTTCTCTTCTTCCAGGACTTTCCCCGCCGGATCGAACACGACTTCGAGCGTCTTCTTGTCGGCGGTCACCAGCAGCACCTCATAGCTCAACTTCTCGCCGTGCGTGATTTCTTCCACGATCTTGATCGTGGCCTTGGGATACTTGCTGTCCAGCGCCTCGGCCACCGCCTTGGGCAGATCCTTGACGGCGATGGTCTTCTCAATGGAGACGATCTTGCCGTCGGGCGTCGCCGACACCTCGATCGTCTGGCCCTTGACCTTGAGGTTGATTTCGTAGACGACCTTGCCTTTCTCGTTCTCCTTTTCGGCGCCGACCAATTCCGCGTCCTTGAACTTGGCCTTCACGGCATCGAGGACGGCCTTGGGCACCTTGTCCAGGGGCACTTTCTCTTCCTTCGCCTCATCCGCCCGCGCCGTCATGCCGGCCAGCGCGCCCAGGACGACACCCGCCACCAGCCAACCGCGCATTTGCTGCATCGTGCTCTCCTGATGGGAAGGTTGAATTCGACGGCGCCGCCAACGCGGCGGGCCATCGACAATAGCATACGCGCCGCGGCTGAAATGAGCGTGAACGCGGGATAAACTTTCGCTCATCTTGCTTCCCTTCGGCCGCCGCGATGCTGTTAATCTTCGCCGCGGCGTCCGGTACAATGCTCGCGGAGGAAACGACATGGACGAGCGGCTGCGCCTCTGTTTGTGGATGGTGAGCGGCGGCGGTCTGGGGTCCGTCCTCGGCGGCGCATTCGGCGCCCTGACGGGGGCGCTGTACGCGCAGAGCGGCGGCGCGGCCGGCACCGGCTTTGGCCGCCGAGTGGCGGACGCCTTCGCGCGCACGGCGGAGGAGGAAGTCTCGCCGGTTCGACGCGCGGCGATCACCGGGGCGGCGGATGGCTTTCTCTTCCTGGGCATCGTCGGAATGCTCGCCGGGGTGCTGGCGGCCACGGTGGGTCATGCCGATCCGCGCTGGCTGGGTATGGCGGCGCTGGCCAGCACGCTGCTGGTCGGCACGGCGGCGTTCTTCGGCGTGCTGGCTTACGGCATGGCGCGCAACGGCGTCTGGGCCGTCATCTGGGTCTTCGCCGGCGGCCTGCTTGGTTCCTTCCTCGCCGGCATCCTGTTGGGGGCGGATCACTGTCTGCTCGGCACCATCCCCGGCCTGCTCGCGGGACTGATTTGCTCCTTCGTCCGGGGCGTGTACGCGCCGAGTTTCCGCTCCCCGAAGATCGGCAAGCCGATCCCGCGCCTCCCCTCGGACGCCGAGACCGACATCACCGGCCCCCCGCACCATCGCTCCGACGACAACGCGTTTCTCAAGCCGGGGTCGTCCGAGGAAGAATAACGAGAAGAAAAGCGACTTACTTCTCAAGCAGAGCGAGCAAACGCGATTCCAACTCGGACCGCGAGAGTCCGCGGATGAGGAAACGCTTGTCGCGGCTGGTTTGTCCGCCGATCAGTTCCACCTGCGAGCGCTTGATCCCCAGCGCCTTGCGCAATTCCTCGACGAGGGCTTGATTGGCCCGGCCGTCTTGCGGCGGCGCCGTGACGGCGATCTTGAGCGCTCCGGCCTGCTCGCCCTGCACGCCGGCCCGCCGCGCTCCCGGCTGGGCACGCACCGGTAGCACACAACCTTCGGCGTGGTCGGTGACGGCGATCATTCGGCGATGCCCTCGAACAACACCGTGCCCAGGCGAACCATTGTCGCGCCTTCCTCGACGGCGATCTCGAAATCGTTGCTCATGCCCATCGACAGCTGCGGCAGCGGCCGGCACAAGGCGGCGGCGAGACGGTCGCGCAGTTGGCGCAGCGCCGCGAACGTCGGCCGCGTGCGTTCGGGATCGTCCTCGTAGGCGGCCATCGTCATCAGTCCATCCACGCGAATGTGCTTCAGGACCGCCAGCGCCGCGGCGAGGTCGTCCACCTCTTCCGGCGCGAAGCCGTGCTTGCCGGCCTCGCGACTGACATTGATCTCCAGCAGCGCCGGCAGCGGCCTGGGACCGGCCAGCGACTCTGCCGCCGTCTCCAGGGCGCGGAGCAGGCGCAGGCTATCCACGGAATGAAGGCGCGACAGAAGCGGCAGCGTGCGTTCGATCTTGTTGCGCTGTAAATGACCGATGAGGTGCCAGCGGGCCATCGGAACGACGGCCGCTTTGCGCCACAACTCTTGGGGCCGGCTCTCGCCGAGGTCGCACACGCCCAGGCTGGGCAAGAGGGCGGCGATTTCGGCGGAGACGGTTTTGGTGACGCCAATGAGCATGACCTCGCTGCGCGATCGGCCCGCGCGCCGGCAAGCGGCGGTCAGGCGGTCCTCCACGGCGGCGAGTCGCCGCCCCAGCGTTTCCGAGAGCGAGGTATTGTTCACGATGCGTCTCTCCCTCCGATGGCCTGCCTGCACGTCGCCCGCTAGGATAACTCCCGCACTTGGGACCGTAAAGGCAATGGGTACATTACCAGCCCGCAGCGCCAGCAAGGGTTGCCCTTGCTGGCGCTGCGGGCTGGCAAAGGAATTTCTTCTCATGGCTGACATCCGCGCCTTCCGCGCTTTCCGTTACGACCTGGGCCGCGTCGGCAACCTCAGCGACGTCATCGCCCCACCCTACGACGTGATCGACCCCGCTCTGCAACAGACACTCTACGATCGCAGCCCCTACAACGTCGTCCGCCTGGAACTCAACAAGGAGGAGCCGGCCGACAACGAGACGGAGAACCGCTACAGCCGCGCCGCCGCCTTCCTGCGCGATTGGCAGCGCGACGATGTGCTGGTGCAGGATTCCGCTCGCGGCCTGTACGTCTACTATCAGGACTTCGAGGTCGAGGGCCGCCGTTACACGCGCCGCGGTTTCCTGTCCCGCGTGCGCCTGGAACCGTTCGGCGCCGGACGCATCTACGCTCACGAGGAGACGATGCCTGGTCCCAAGGCCGACCGTCTGAAACTGTTCCACGCCACCGGCATGAACCTCAGTCCGATTTTCGGACTCTATCCCGACTCCGACGACGCGGTGATGAAACAGCTCGACGCCCACGTCCGCCGCACGCTGCCGATCCAGGCGACCGATCATCTCGGCGTCGTCAGCCGCCTATGGCCGGTGACGGATCAGCACCTCGTCAGCACCATCACCGGCCTCCTCGGTCCCAAGCCGGTCTTCATCGCCGACGGCCACCATCGCTACGAAACCAGTCTGCGCTACCTCGACGAGCGCCGCGCCGCCGGCGAGGTGCGCGACGACGAGGCGCCGGCCAACTTCACCCTGATGATGCTGGTCGGCATGAGCGATCCCGGCCTGACCATCCTGCCGACACATCGTCTCGTCTCCGGCATCCCCGACGTGACGGCCGAACGCCTCGCCACCGTTCTTGGCCCGCACTTCCAACTCGAGCGCGTCGGCCAGGGCGAGCAAGGCGCCTGCGAGGCGTGGGAGCGCATCGAGGCGGACGGCGGTCAAGACTTGCTCGGTTTCGGCACGACGGCCGACGACGTTTGGCAGACGGCGCGGTTCCGTTCGCCGCCGCTGATGGCCGAGCGCGCCGCCAACCACAGCCCCGCCTGGCGCGGCCTGGCGGTGAGCATCCTGCACGTGGCCGTGCTCGATCATCTGCTGCCGCAGACGCTGGGCAGTCAACCGACGTGCAAGTTCGTGCATCTGCTGCGTGAGGTCAACGAGGCGACGGCACGGAAGGAGTGCAAGTTGGCGGCGCTGGTGCCGCCGGCGACGATGCGGCACGTCGAGGACATCGCCGGCAACCTCGAAAAGATGCCGCCCAAATCGACGTATTTCTATCCGAAATTGCTCAGCGGTCTGGTGTTCAGTTCGCTGAAGGGGAGTTGAGCGGAGGCTGGCCCGGTGGCAGACCGAGCGCGTCGAGGGGGCTGCACACGCCGCTCACGCCCTGCTGACTGACGTGCGTGTAGATCATCGTCGTGCTGACATCGGCATGGCCGAGCAACTCTTGCACGGTACGGATGTCGTAGCCCAACTCCAGCAGATGGGTGGCGAAGCTGTGCCGCAGCGTATGGCAGCTGATGCGCTTGTTGAGTTTCAGGCCGCGGACCGCCGTCGTCACACCTCGCTGTACGGCTCCCTCGAAGACGTGATGGCGCCGCGGTTCGCCGCTGCGCGGATCGCGCGACAATTGCCGCGAGGCGAACAAGAACTGCCATTCCAGCAACGTGGGGGCTGACGGATACTTAACCGCCAACGCATCCGGCAAAGCGACCCGCCCCAGTCCCCGAGCCAGGTCGCGCTGGTGGAGCAGTTGACGCTGCCGAACCTGCTCCGCCAAGCGCTCGCGCACGCCCAACGGCAGCATGACGATGCGATCCTTGTCGCCCTTGCCCTGCCGCACCACGATTTGCAAACGCACGAAATCCACGTCCTTGACGCGCAGCCGGCAGCACTCCATCAAGCGCAGCCCGGCCCCATACATGAGCCGCGTCATCAGGCCATAAGGCTCCTCGGTCGGCAAGCGGTCGATGGCGTCGAGGACCAGGGCCACCTCCTCACGCGACAGCACTACCGGCAGCCGCTGCGTCCGCCGCGCCCGCACCGCATCGAGTCCCGATAGCTCCAGGCGCAGCACATCGCGGTACAAAAACAAGAGCGCCCCCAACGCCTGGTTTTGCGTGCTGGCCGAGACGTGCCGTTCGACCGCCAGATAGGTGAGGAACCCTTCCACCTCCGCGGCGCCGAGCAAGGCCGGGTGACGAAAACCCTCAGCCGCCTTGTGGAAGCGGATGTACTGTTCGATCCACCGCAGATAGCACTGCTCGGTGCGATAGGAATAGCGCTTGACGCGGAGAGCCTGGCGGACTTCTTCGAGGAGTTTCATCCCAAATTCCTCCGCTGGTGTTCGCCGCTGGATTTATTGCTTTACCGAGCGACGTAACGCCTCAAGTGGATGAAGATTGTGTCGCCGACCTCCCTCGGTTCCTGGTTTGTTTATGTAGTTGGTAGCTAGATTTATTGTGCTATACGGCTGCCAGCTGTCTAGCTCGGGCATCTTCCAAGTGAACGGATTTATACAAGAGGACAAGGGAACAGTCAAGGAGAAAACGGGTCGATAAGGAGGAAAAAGCAGTAGACGGCGCAAAAGAGACAGGCTCAGTAATTTGCGTCGGGCATCGCTCCGATAGAGGCGACGGTGCGTTGGAAAAGATGAGAACTTTTTGCTTGACCTCTGCTCAAGAGCTGAACAAACTAGACAGCTGAAAGCTGTAGAATAACTTGTTCGGCCTTTGCAGGTGACCATCCGAGGGGTGGAGTCATGGCGAGCGACGATGACTCGGAAGGCGAGGTGACGCTGGGCCAGGGGCTGAAGTACGGGCTGGGGCTCATCGCCTTCGGGGTCGGGGTGTTCCTGCTGCTGACCATGATCGAGGGATCGAGCCGGGGTGGGCGCGTCCACTGGCTCATCGCCGTCCTGTACTACATTGGCGGGAAGTGGACGGCCGCCGGCCTCTTCTGGCTGGGCGGCTTGGTGTTCATCGTGCTGGGGGTCCGCACACACCTGCGTAACCGGGAGTGAGGTGGCCGATGCGCGGGAACCGGGGTGGGGCGCTGGTGGAGTTCTTCAGCCGGTTGACCGAGGGCGATCCGGTGGCCCTCGGCTTCGTCGGTTTCTTCGTCGTGCTGGGTCTCGTCGCCGGGCTGTTCGTGCTCAAAGTCCGCCGCGACCTCCGCCGGGAGGATGAGGCCCAAGCCAAGCGATACGGCCGACGACCGCCGAAGTAGCGCGGCGACCAGGATGGCGGTCGGGCCGAACAAGGCGCTGCACGTGACCGGGGCCGCCATCTTGGTTTTGCGCGGCATCACGGTATAGAAGGCGGCCCCGGCACGTGAGCTTGATGTTCGGCGAAGAAGGAGGTCACTCCGGTGACAGACGCCTTCGCGACAGAAAGCTACTGGTTTTTGCTCGACGACGCGGTTGCGGATATACGCTGGGAAGATGGACCCGGCATTGAGGATGACTTTGATAAGCGTTTGGCTGAGTCCGGGCGGCTTCCGGAACTTGCCGGTGCTCCCGTCGCCTCGTGGGTTGCGGCGCGCCTGGCGCGACTAACGAGTGGTCTGCCGGGGCGTACCACTGACCAGCAAGTTGATGGCGGCGTGTTTCATCTTGACTTCCTCGTGTTCGATCGTGACCGCACGCAGCTCGGTAGCGTCCAAATCCAGGCAGATTGGATGGGTGTAGCTATCTGCTGCGTAGGTCCGAATGCGGGACAGGTACTCACGGAGTTGACGGCTTGCCTGCTGGCAGAGCCGGAAGAGGTGGCGAGGTGCCGGCTGGAAGTATGGGATCCTGGAACGGGACGCCGGCACGCCTATGGCTATGAGGGCGGCGAGTACTTGTGGGGACGGTACAGCCGTCTTCAACAGCAAGGACGTGCCTGAGGAAGTGAACGCCGAACCAGGCGCTGCAGCAGACCGGCCACGCGACACAAGGTTCAGCGCGACACTACGCTAATTTCCGCGTGAGCCGGCTGCTGAGCTGGTTGTTCGGCGAAGGAGGTACTCGACCGATGGAGCCCCGCGCGGCGAAGACGCGGTTCCTTGAGCGGCTGGAGGCGGCTAGGCTGTCGCTCGACGCCCTGACGCCGGCCGCTGGCGTCGAGGCTATGCTGGCGTACTACGCGGACGAGCGGGCCGACGGGTGTGTCCTCGACGAGGACGGGGACATGCTCCTGTTCCAGTGGGGCACCCACGACTGGGGCGATGGCCCGGCCTTCGAGGTCAGTATCGTCCGTCAACTCATCGTGGCCGACGACGAGGACGAGGAGCCGCAGCAGCTCGACCTTCGGTTCCGGTACGAGCCGTCGGTGGGGGCCGCTGCGGGCCAGGGCAGCAGCCGGTGGTGCGCGTCACCGGACGAGTTGGCCGCGTTCCGCCGGTTCGTCGCGGAGTCGGCGGCCCTCAAGGCCGTGGGTAAGCACGCCCCGGAGTCTGTGGCATTGCGCTACGGGCGGACGTAATCGCGCCGAACAAATCGCTGCAGCAGACCGGGCGGCCATTGCGGCTTTTCGTGACATCACGCTCAGCCCGGCCGCCCGGCTGCTGAGCTGTGTCGTTCGGCAGCTCGATCAACCCTGTTCGTTGTTATGACGAAGACGCATTACATCCAGTATCGCGGTGATGGGTTCTGGGCATACGATGTCGCTCAGGGCATTCTGCTAAAGCATTTGGCTGATCTTGCCGAGGCGTGCGCTGGGAAGCCAAGCCTGTCCTGGTTAACAGAAGCCGCCCACTCGTGGCGCATCGGTGCCGTCCTTTACGGGCTCTGGATCGAGGAATCCTGGACCGCCGAACAGATGGCCACATTCAGTGACCTCGTCCGCCAAGCGTGTACAATCTTGGAGGCATGGGAGAAGATCGCCGCGAAGGAGATTGTGTCCTGGCCGATGGTTGACGACCTGCGCATCTATCCGCGAGGGGCGGTAGAGGTATCGACTGCCCCCGTCGTGGAACTGGGCAGGGCGATCATCAGCCTGATCCAAGGGTCGCTGGCTCCCGCACCGGCTGGGACATGGTGGTGCTTCGGATTCCCCGAGGGCCGCACAACCATTCGCAAACGTGAGTAACGTAGTGGGGTGATCGGGATGTTCAGAACCGCTGGTCCCGGTCGCTGGCAAAAGGAAACGCCGCCGAACCAGGCGCTGCAGCAGACCGGCCACGCGAATAACGATTCTTCGTGGCGCCACGCCTCACCCCGCGTGAGCCGGCTGCTGAGCTGGTTGTTCGGCGAAGAAGGGAGCGTTGCGTGGGAGATGCCTCGGAGAAGCTCGTCGGCTTGACGGACACGGATTTGGTAGCCAAATTTCGGGAGGCGCTGCTGGCAGTATACCCGGTATTGCTCCGCCTCGATTGCTTGGAGGATGACAGCCGGCCGTATGACGACTTCGACGAGGTGGCCGAGTGTCTGTGGCGAGTAGCGGTGTGTAAGAGCATCGGCTGGCGGGAGGGGTTGGATAGCCCGCCCCGCCTGAGCCGGTACGGCTGGGATGAAGTCGGCCCAGACGGGTTCCTGGCAGTGTCGGGTAGCGGACTGGCTGGGCCATCTCGGTTCGTGTGCCTGATCGGGGATCGGCGGCTCGGACCGGAGCCGTTCAACGCAGCCCAGTGTGTCAGCAGTTCCGGCCTCGTAGTGTCGGTGCCGTGGGGGCCAGAATTGCGTTTCGAGTGGGTGAGGAAGAACGCCGAACAAATCGCTGCAGCGGACCGGCCATGCGAATGAGGTTTCTTCGAGCTTCAGCGTCCTTCCCCGCGTGAGCCGGCCGCTGAGCTTTGGCGTTCGGCACCAGGAGGGACAAGCCTTGGGCTGGGAGAACCGCTATACGCTGCCCTGGAATCGGCTTGATCTCCAAAAGATCGAAGCAGCGATGAAGCACGTGACCGCAAGTTTGTCTCCGCGGAGAACGAAGCTCGCCGTACACGAGCCCGATCGCGTTTCTTGCTTCTTTGAGGTGTCTCCTGCTGACGAGCGTCGATGGGATGTCCTGGGCGACCTGGAAGCCCGTTTTGCCGAGGAGCATATTGCGGAATCGGATACTGGCTGGATCGAGGTGGAATTCTGCCATTACCCCCCAGACGATAAGAGTGAGTTCAAGGGGTGTACGGAGTTCAAGTTTCGCTCAGGGCGCTCGGGGAATGGTATTTATTCGGGCTGCGCAATGGAGATTACGGAGAGGTTC
>DATBGU010000379.1:0-39392 GCA_036557825.1 Gemmataceae bacterium | reverse complement strand
AGCCGGGGTGAAGGGAGGGCGGGGCCAAAAGAATGCCTTGGATCAAGGCCGAGGGACAGCAGCGACGTGCGAGAGCGGAGTTCTCCACTTCTGTAGTTAAGGAAGGCACTTTTTTGGTCTAGACAATGGGGTCCACCTCACTCCCAGCGATACAACCCGGAATTCCACGTTCGCGCGTGCAAGGTTTTGCCGTCGGGCGAGAAAAGCAGACGATCGACGATACCGAGCGGCGTGGAAGGAACTTCGGCTTGGAGCAGGCGGATCTCTTTGCTCGTGGCCGCGTCCCATAGCCGGATTTTTCCCATATAATCTCCGGTGACGATTTGTTTGTCATTGGGAGAAACAGCGACCGCCTGTAGGACGCTGTGATGTCCCTCTGTCGTGCGAAGCTCTTTGCCTTCGATCGCATCCCAAACGCGCACGGTTCGATCCTCACCGCCTGAGGCGATGGTCTTGCCATCTGGCGAGACGGCGAGCGATTGAACCGGCCCTAGATGCCCTTGCATCTGTCGCAGTTCCTTGCCGCTGCTCGTGTCCCAAAGACGGATACTCCAATCCCAACTTCCCGAAGCCAACGTCTTGCCGTCGGGAAAAAAGGCTACTGTGGGAACTTGTCCCCGATGACCTTTGAGAACGTGGAGTTCCTTGCCGGCGGCTACATCCCATAAGCGGATGGTGTTGTCCTGACTACCCGATGCCAACGTCTTGCCATCGGGCGCGAAGGCAACAGCGAGAACTATGTTCGTATGTCCCGTAAGTTGGCGCAACTCGCGTCCCGTTCTCGTATCCCACAGCCGAATGGTTTTGTCGAGACTCGCTGAGGCCAACGTCTTGCCGTCCGGTGCGAAGGCGATGGACTCGACCCAACCCTCATGGCCCTTGAGTTCGTGCCGCAACTTGCCGTCCGCGACGGTCCATAAGCGGATCAGTCCGGCGACCTCGCTAGCCGCGAGCGTTTTGCTGTCGGGAGCGAAGGCGACGGAAGCCAACGGCCGACGAAGACCCTCGAATCGCCGCACTTCCTTGCCCGTCGCCGCTTCCCATATCACCAGATCGGCCGTGCCGTTGTTCGTCCCCGCCGCGAGAAATTTGCCATCGGGAGAAAAAGCGATGCCCTGGACCCAGGCGTTTTCCGCTCCCTGCCCCATCGAGGGCGTGAAACGCCGAAGTTCCTTGCCGGTGGTGATGTCCCAAATGCGAACCGCGTTGTCCTGACCGCCCGAGGCCAACATCTTGCCATCGGGAGAGAAGGCCACGGAGCGAACTTCCCCACCGTGCCGCCAACGCACCGTACCCAGCCGCGCCAACCCGCCTTGGGGCAGCGGATCACCGTAAAGATCGAGACGCGCTTGCGGTTTCTTCTCCGCTGGCTTCGCAATCGGATTCGCGGCCGTCGGCTTTTTGTCCTCGCGCTTCTCCTCGGCGGGATTCGCTTCGCGCATCCCCATCGTAAGCAAACCGGCCCCCGCGAGGCAGACGCTCATCATCACGACCACCGCCGCGATTCTTACTTTGCTCAGCATCAGGACGCGCAGTCCATCCCGCGCCAGTTCGGCCGCTCGCGCGGAAACTTGCGCCGCCGCCGGATCAGCCGAGAAGAGGACGGCACGTCGGCTCACATCCGCGATGGCCGGCGGCGCGAGAACGGCAACGGCTACCTGTCCGGACGCCGCCAGCGTCGCCGGGATCAGGGGCAGAAGAATCCCCGCCGGCAGCGCCAGACCCCGGCGCGCCAGGCGTTTCTTCAGCCGCGTCCGTCCGCGCAGCAGCCGGCCGCGCACGGAGCCGAGCGTCCAGCCGAGCATCTCGGCCGCTGCCGCATGGGTCCGTCCTTCCAGATCGCACAGCACCACCGGCAGCCGATAAACCTCCGGCAACTCGCCGATCTCGCGATCGACCAGGGCGAGCAGTTCGCGGACGGTGACGAGATCGAGCGGGTCCGGCCGCGAGTCGGCGGGTTCCACGGCGAGCGGGCGCGAAGGCACGTCACGGCGGCGCGCGGCGCGGGCCTTCCAGGCGAGCCGAGAAGCAACACCGTGCAGCCACCCAGCCAGCGCCTCCGGCCGGCGCAGCGAAGCGGCCTTGCGGGCAAGGATGAGGCAAGTCGCCTGAAAAGCGTCCTCCGCGTCGGGTCCATCGCCGAGAACGCGCCGGCAGACGCCGAACACCATCGGCCCGTGTCGAGCGATCAGGGCGGCGAAAGCGTCCTCGTCGCGGCGGGCGATCCAGCGCGACAGCAGGACGGCATCGCCGATCGGCGGGCAGGTCAGCCGCCGCAGATGGTGAAGCAGAGTTTGAGCGGGAGAAAGCATGCCGTCACTCCTCGAAGGCGCGGACGGGGATGGTTGCCACTCCACTATCTTCCCGGAAGGTCGCCGAAGCGCACACTTTTTTTCGGTCAATTGGGCAAGTTAGCGGCTTCGCCGCCGGCACGGCTGGCGAGGGCGGGCAGGACGGCGGCCGCGTCGTAGCCAAGGAAATGAGCTGAGCCGTCGGCGAACAGGAAGAAGGCGCCGCCGATGTGCGGACTCCAAAAGTGAAACATGTCGCACTGGTTGCCGAGACGGCCGGGAGCGAAGGAGTAGGTGCCCGGCGGGCACGAACCCTTTGTCACCGGCAGGAGGTTCGGCTCGCGCACGCCCAGCACCATCTCCGCTGAGCCGCTGAAGCGCTGCCCGGCTCCGGCGTACCACCAACCGAACTGCAAGTCCGCGCTGGCCGGACGCTCGCCGGCCAGCAGCGTGTTGCTGGTGCCGTCGCTGATATCGGCGAAGCGAATCGCCGAATCGCGGAAGAGGACGCCGTCGCGGCTGTAGAGATCCTGCCCCTCGACGCCCAGGTAGCTGGTCAGGGCCACGTAGAACTTGTCGCGCGGGGCGAACTGCACTTGCCGCGAACGCGGGTCGGCGGGACAGGCGAAGGTCGGCACGATGCTAGCCAGGCCGATGTGCGGCGGGTTCTTGTACGGCGAGCGCGATTGTCGATACGCGGCCACGGTTGCGTTCCACAAGTTGCCCTGTTCGACATAGGGCAACAGCATCGTCAGCCAGCTGGCGTAGGGATAGGATTGATTGCGGATGGCCGGCGAGCGCATGCCGGGCGGGAGGCTGCCCATCATATCGTGATATTGATGCGCCGCTAGGCCGAGTTGATGCAGGTTGTTGGCACATGAAACACGTGCGGCAGCGTCGCGCGTCCGCTGCACCGCCGGAAGCAGCAATCCCATCAGCACACCGACGATGGCGAGGACGACCAGCAATTCGAGCAGAGTAAAGGCTTGCCTGTCCGGGTCGGATGGAGAGAACGGTTTCATGGGGACGAAATCGCCAAAGTGGTTTTCACCTGGAACTCTAGCCGACGGACGCCCGTCGCCTCTTCGACGAAGACAACCAAATCCCGTTCTTCGTCGCTGTTGCCGGCGACGAACTCCACGGTAATGACGACTTCTTCGCCGGGCGCACACTCCCTGGAGAAATGATCGAGTTTCGAACCGAAACTCATCTTCGCGCCTCAGCACGCCGAGCCGCCGAGAATGCGGAGGGAACGTCGGGACGTGTTTTTCAGGTGGAAAGAGGCGCTCACTTCCTGGTCGGGGGAGATACCAGAGAGGATCTGCTCCGACAGATCGAGGACCCAGGCATCCGGCGGGGCTTTCGTGTCCCAATAGAACCACCCGGCGGCGAGGAGCAGACCGAGAATCAGCAAGCACCCGCATAGGATGGTGTGAAAGCGTGGCTTCACGACAGACCTCGGTGGGATGGTGCCGGGGCTCTCGCGTGGGCGGCGGAGACTCGCTGGCGTTTGAGGTATGCGAAGAAGAGCCCCAGCCCGGCCATAACGACGGCGGCAATCAGCAACCAGAGCCAGGTGTGCGGCCGCTCCGGCGGCTTGACGCCTATCGGCTCCGGCAGGCCATAATGCGACAGACGGAATTCCTCATCAGAAGGTCCAGAATTATAGGTGTATTTCAAAGAAGTAGTATTCTTGGAGGAAATCAGGCCACGTTTCTTACTGTGTTGTTCGGGCCATTCCTGCTCCATGCTCTTCAGGAGGGGTATCCCCTTGTCCTCCTCATAATCCAGGACACCCTTCCGATCCCCTTCGGAAATTTGGTCCTTCCAGTGAACCTCATAACCCATTATCCGGTAAGAGTGGCCGGCGTCAAAATCGATGAATCCAGACTGGACGCACTGGGTTGCGCTCTTCGGCTGTTGCCGCCATCCCTCATTCCGGAATTGGATCCTCAGGGGTTGACTGCCGGGGGTACCGGCCAGTTTTTCGATACGTAGAATGACAAAGCTGGGATCCCGTATCAACTCTGGGACCGACACATTGTCGCAGATCGCCAGCCACGGAAGCGCAGTTGTATCGCGGAATTGCTTGAGAGCGTCCCTGTCACTCCCCATTTTGAGATTGGTCAACGACCATCCCTCGCCTCCTTTTTTCCAGGTTAGCTCAGCGCTGTAGTCCTTATTAAGTAGAAGGACAAAAGTTCTTTCAAAGGTGTATGCGAAAACACCCGGAAATTCCGGCGTTTTTGCGAAAGAACATTCGACGATCTACTTAGCAATGTTCAACAGGTGGTATTTCCCCGTCGAGACACCCTTCTCGTCAAAATCCTCGATCTCAAGCTCAGTGAACATTCCGGCGTCCTGCAGAAAACCATATTTGTAATTGTGTCGGCCTCTTAACCACAATGGCTGGCGGTTTTGCGAAAAAAAACTTTCCCGCGTTACCTCACCGCGCATAGAAGTGTTTTTTTCGGAAAGCAGAGTCCATTCCGAAATGGCCCTAGTTTTGAAGTCCGCCACTGAATCCTCTTGCGCGTGCAAAATCCCCTCATGCAACGCAAAGGAAATGACTGCGAGGCACAAAGAACGCGAAGTCATGGACACCTCTCAAATGAGAAGAGAGCCCGAAGATGATCTTCTCAGGCGAGGCTGTCTTCGGACCCTCAACGGTTATCGATGTCTTTGATAAGTCATTGAGGCTTTATCCAGCAGTTACAGACGTTGGTAGGATAGACTATAGTCCACCTACAGTAGCAAACGGCTGCGCCCGTGCCGACATCGACCAGTCGCGGGTAAAGAGAGATCCGTTCGCCGCGGAGATGGGCCAAAGCGGCATCGGGAGAACCGAAGAGCAAGGAAGCCAGGGCCGCGAGTACTCCCAGCACTACGGCTGCCCCGCTCAAGCCATACGCGGCCGGGAGAATGTTCGTCAGGATTCGTCGTGGATGCTGTCGCACCGCCGCCAGGTCGGGGCGGCCAACGACCAAGGCGAGCAAGACGGCGAGGTCGATGCCGAAGGCAGACCAAGGGCTAACTGAGAGCCGGCCGAAACACCCGCAGGAAGCGCGGCCGATCCAGCCCTGGTAGGCGCTGACAGCCGCGAAGATGCTGAAGGCGCCCAGCGCCGTCGCCCAGGAACCGAGCGGCTGTCTGCCCCACAGGAGCCAGGCGGCCAGAAAAATCTCAAACTCGACGATGGCGATCTGGAAGACGGGCATGCTGAATAGGCCCATGCGGCCGACCGGATCAACGGCCAGTCCGTTGAGCTTCAGCCCCGCAGCTACCAACAGCAACAGAGCCAGGATGTGAGAAACCCAGGAGTACGGCAGTTTACAGCGCATCGGCAATCGCTCATCGGCAATCACTCCTCGTTGAGATGTGCCCCGCCAGTGCCAGGGTAGAAGTAAAGACATTTCGCCTTTACCATCTTGACATTCTACTCCCCCCCGAACCTTTGCAAGAAAATTCCAGATTTTTTTCGACCAAGCAAAGAAACTGGCTGGCGCCATTCGGGGATGAAGAGATGATGGCCGGGGAGGGCGCGATTACGAGTGAGATGAGGTCCGTAGACCCTAGGAGGTATTCGTTATCCCTGGCGTGAACCGCAAAAGCGCTGCGTCCCCACGCAGGCATCCGTCGCTTTCTGCCGGTTGCTCAGACTCGGCGATGCTCTGAATTGCCCATCAGGATAGAATAATAACAGAAGCATCCGTCCCACGCCGCGCAAGACGCCGCGTGAGGTGTTCTCCCCCTGCTTCGGGAGGTATTCATGGCCCTGACCGCGGCACAGATCGAACAGCAAAAACAGCAAGCCGAGGAACTGCTCTTCTCCGGCCCCCAGGCGATGGGCTTCGCCAAGGGACTTTTCTTCGGCCATTACAACGCCGGCCTGCTTAACCCCTATCCGCAGCTCCGGCTCGACGAACAATCGCGCGTCAACGAAAAAGTCGATGAAGTGCGGCACTACGCCGAGGAGCACATCGACGCCGTCGCCATCGACCGCAACGCCGAAATTCCGACCGAAGTTGTTTCGGGGCTGGGACATCTCGGCGTGCTGGGCGCGACGGCGCCGGCGGAGTACGGTGGGTTGGGTCTGTCGCAGCTGGCCAACTGCCGCATCATGGAAGTCATCGGCGGACACGATGCGGGCGTCGGTGTCTTCGTCAATGCCCATCACAGCATCGGCATCCGCGCCTTGCTGCTGTTCGGCACGGAAGAGCAGAAACGCCGCTGGCTGCCGCCGCTGGTGCGCGGCGATCAGCTCGCCGCCTTCGCTCTGACCGAACCGGAGGCCGGCTCCGACGCCAGCAACGTGCAGACCACCGCCACGCCCACCCCCGACGGCAAGGCGTATGTGCTGAACGGCACGAAGCGCTGGATCACCAACGGCGGCATCGCCTCGGTGCTTACCGTCATCGCCCGCACGCCGGGGGCCGGCTCCGACAAGAAAAAGGAGATCACCGCTTTTCTGGTGACGCCGGACATGCCCGGTTTCAAAGTGCTGGAAGCGCGCATGGCCAAGACCGGCATTCGCGGCACCGCCACCGGCCGACTCGCCTTCGAGAACGTGGTCGTGCCGGCCGAGAACGTGCTGGGGCAAGTCGGCAAAGGACTGCGCATCGCGCTGACCGTGCTCGACTTCGGCCGCACGACCTTCGGCGCCTGCTGCACCGGAGCGGCGAAAGCCTGCGTCCGCGCCGCCGCCACGCACGCCAAGAAACGCGTGCAGTTCGAGCAGCCCATCGCCGACTTCGAGCTGGTCAAGAAGAAGATCGCCTGGATGGCCGCTCACGCCTTCGCCATGGAGGCGACCACCAGCGAATGCGCTCACTTCATCGACAGCGGCTTCGAGGACTACATGCTCGAAACGGCCATGCTCAAGGTGTGGTCCACCGAGGCGCTATGGCAGATGGTCAACGACACCATTCAGATTTTCGGCGGCAAGGCGTACTTCACCGACGAGCCGTATGAGCGCTGGATGCGCGACGCGCGCATCAACACGATCGGCGAAGGGGCCAACGATGTGCTGCGGGCGTTCATCGCCATGGTCGGCATCAAGCCGGTGGCCGATCAGTTCTTGACGGCGAAGCAGGCACTCGAACACCCCTTCCGCGATTTCGGCGCGTTGTTGAGCTTCGGCGGCAAGCAGTTGCGGGCGCGCTACACGACGCCGGACGTGCCGGTGCAGAGCGGTCAACTGCGCGAGCACGCCTCGGAACTCGGCCGGCGCGTGCGCGACTTCAGCGCCGCCGTGCAGTCGATGCTCCTCAAGCACCGTGAAAATATCCTGTTCCGTCAATACGTGCAGGAACGGCTGGCGGATGCGGCCTGCGAACTGTATGCGTCGAGCTGTGCGCTGGCGCGGCTGGATTCGCTGCTGACGGTGGGCAACGGACACGCCGACGAGGTGGCCCGCGATGTCGCCGTGGGGCGCTATTTCCTGCGATTGTCGAACCGGCGCATCAAGCAGTGCCTGGCCGCCCTATCCGACAACGATGACGCGGAGACGACGGCGACGGCGGACGCGGTGCTGGCGAAGTATTAGGGAATCGTTTAGCCGCGACGCGCAGCGGAGCGCGGGATTGATCCCGCGCTCCGCTGCGCGTCGCGGCTAAACTTACAAGTTGCGCAAGAAGGCGAGCAAATCGTCCACTTCCTTGCGCGGCATGTCCGCCGGCACTTGATGGCGATGCCGGGTGAAGACCTCTTCGAGAAGGGTAGTCCGCCCGTCGTGAAAGAAGGCGGTGCCGTGCCCGACCCCGCGCAACGAGGGAGGGTTGAACGCCGTCGTGCCGGCCTCATCCGTTAAACCCACTTCAAAGGTACGTGAAGTCGTATAAGTTGGTGGAGCATGGCAGCGGGCGCAGCCGCGCGTGCGGAAGACGATCTCGCCGCGGCGCGAAGCGTCGCTGGCCTTGGCCCGCGGCGGCGGTGGGGCCAGTGTTCGCAAGTACGCCGTCAGATCGGCCACCTCTCGCGGCGTCGGACGCGATCCGTGCATGGTGGACTGGATCGACTGGCGCACCTGGTCCTCCAGCCGGGCGATGCGGCCGTTCCAGGCCCACGGAGCCGTATCACCGACACCCAGGAGAGTCGGGACGCGCTTGGGCGCCCCGTAAGAACCGTCGCCGAGCGTGTCGCTGCGCAAACCGTTGGTGTGACCGTCGCTATGGCAACTGTGGCAACTCATCCAGCCTTCCACCGACAGACGAGCATCGAAGAACAGCATTTCGCCGCGCTCGGCTGGGCCAGCCTCCGGCGTCGGACCCAGCGAAATCGTCGCCACTTTCTCGCCCTTCTCGCTGTCAATCACTGTCACCGTGTCGTCGAAGGTGTCGGCGACGAAGAGGCGGCGGCCGGCGCTGGCGAGCGCGGTGGGCCTGCGGCCGATACGCAGGCGCGGCCAGTCGCCGCGCGGTTGGGCACCGATGGCGATCTCGCCGGTGCCGGCCAGGGCCACGATGGTCTTGCCGGCGACGACGGCCAGCCCGCTGGGGTCCGCGGCGCCGCGACGGAATTCGCCCAGCAGGTGAAAGTGGCTGTGGCGCAATAAGTCCGCATCCGGCCGCAACACATCCTCCAGCGACAGAAACCGTACGCCGTTGGTGATGACGTTGCCCCAGCGAATGTCATCCGTTCGGGTCGGCGTGTCCTCGGCCAGCACTTGCTGCGTCAGCAAGAGTTGTTTGCCGTCGCCGCTGAGGGCCAGGCCGCGGATATTGTGCCCCGGTAAGGAACACCCGGAGTCCACGACGCCGCGCTCCGTATCCACTACGGCCAGCCGCCCGCCGAAGGCGTCGGCGACGACAAGCTTCTCACCGCCCGGCAGCGCCAATTGACAGCGCGGGGCGAACGGCAAGGCGATCGTCTTCCGAACGCGCGGCCGGTCGGCCGCGGAGACATCGACGACGGCGAGTTGTCGCGGCCATAGGCAGGTCACGCCCGCCCGGCTGCGGGCCAGGCGGCAGACGCTCACCGGAGAATCGCCGACCCGTACCCGGCCGACGACCGCGAGCAGCTCTCGCCTCCGATCCAGCACAAGCAGTTCGCCGGATTTCTCATCCACCGCCAGCAGCCGACCGTCGCCGCCGTCGGTCAGATCGGCGAGCAGCCGGCCAACCGTCGCCTCGGCGATCACCCGGCCGCCATCGCTATCAATCACCGAGACGCTGCCGGCGCGGCGGTTGGCGACGAAAAGCCGTCGGCCGTTCTCGGTCGCCACCACGGCCACCGGCCGACGGAGTCGTGCCTCCGCCGCCTTGCCGTCGGGAACAGTGCCGTTCGGCTCGCGGCACCTACCGTCCATCAGACCGGCGGCGAGGAGCGGAATCGCCATCGAAAGAACGAGGCGCTTCATCGCTTGCTCACTTCTTGTCTTTTTTCTCTTGCGAAGTCAGGGCCGCGCGCAGCAAGTCGATCGCCTTGTCCAGTTGCGGATCGGAGGGCGGCTTGGCGTCGGTCTTGGGTTCGGGAGAGTGCTGCTTCTGCCTCCACTCCAGTACCGCTCCCATCTCCTTCCGTTCGATGGCAACGAGGTGGTCGGGCCAGAGGCGATTCGCGGCGGCGGCCAACCGCTGTTGCTCGCTGGCCTCCGCACGTTCGATTCGCTCGACGCGTCCCGTCCGCAGTCGTAGGGCGCCGCGTTCCTCCGGCAAGTTTACCAGGCCGGTCACAATCAATTCCGTCTTCGGCATTTCGCCCACGACAACGGCCCGGCCGCGATCCTGAAGCGCCGCCGCCACAATCGCCGACAGGGCGCTCGTGTGTTCTCCGACCAGCACGACCATCGGCATGTCACGGAACAGGCAATCGCGATCCGCCTTGTATTCCCGGAGCCGGCCGCGGACGTCGCGCACGCGCCACAGAACGCCGCCGTCGAGCAAGCCATCGGCGACTAGGGCGGCATGGCGCAGATCCTCGCCGCGGGTGAAACGCAGATCCAGCACTACCGCTCGCACGCCTTCGGCCCGCACCAGCGGCTCGATTTTGCGCAGTTCCAGCAGCGTGCTGCTCTTGATGTCGTCAAAGGACAGATAGCCGACCGGCGATTTCGCTGCGCGGACAAACGACCAGCTTTCCTCGCCGGTGCGTCGATAGCCCTGCACCGAGGTGAAGGGAATGATGGAGCGGATCATCGCCAGCCGCCGCGTTTTACTCTCACCCGGCTGCCGCACCGTCATGCTGACCTTGGTGCCTTCCTCGCCTTGCACGTGCTCGACGACTTCGCGCAGCGACCGTCCGGCCATGCTCTTGCCGTCCACCTCGACGATCAGATCGCCGGGACGAGCGCCGGCCTTGCGCGCCGGACCGCCGGGGAAAGGAATGACAATCTGCGGCATCTTCTCCTTGTCGTTTTTGCGGACCTGGATGCCGGTGCCGACATAGCGGTTGCCGATGAGTGCTTCGTGGGCCTTGACGTCACGGGGCGATAGGTAGAATCGTCCATGTTCTTCCGCCGATTGCCAACCGAACAACCCCTCGAACAGCCGCGCTTCGCGTGTGTCGCCGCGCTTCGCCTCGGCGTCGTCCGCCGGCCAAACCTCGGCCAACAAGACGGCGAACTGTTCGGGCGTCGTCACGGCGGAGACGCGACCGGCCAGGTTGGCCGGGATTTTCGCCGATTTCCGAGTCAACACGGCCTTAAGACCGTGCAAGAGCATCTGCTGTCGGGCCGGCGGATCGATGTCTTTTTCCAGTACTACATCCGTGATGGCCCATGCCTGGCGCGCCGCCTCGGTGATGCGGGCGGATCGTTCTTCGTCGGCAGCCTTCGACGCCGACGATTGAGCCTGCGCCCCCGACGACACGAGCATTGCTGTCAGAGACCATGCCAGAATGTGTTGTCTCATGCTTGCCGCCTCCGCGAAAGGTGCTACCGTCGTTATCGCCAGCGCGGAGCGCCGGCGATGGGGCCGCGGCGCCCCGTCGCCGGCGCTCCCGGCTAGTCGTTCATTTGTGGTGGCAGGGCTGCACGCGCACGGCGATGATGAGCAGATCTTTGTTCTTCAGGGAGACCGGCGTGACGATGGGCAGAAACTTGCCGCAGCAGGTATCGTAGGTGATCTCGCCCATCTGCGGCGGGCCGACCTTCACCTGCACGCGGTTTTTCTCGTCGGCGCTTTCCTTCACCGTGACGGCAACCTTCTGATCGCCAACCACCTCGAACATCTCCCGAACGCCGATGGCCAGCGACTTGCGCGAGGTGGTGGCCAGATGAAAGCCGGTCAGTTTCTTGTGCGTCTTGCACACCTCACGGGCGATGCACGCCAGTTTGGGATCGATGTCGCTGTTACGCTCCGTGGCGAGAATGGCGATCACCGAAACCTGAACGGTTTCCTTCTCTTCCTGCGCTTCCTTCCGCTCCTCGCTCGCCAGCGGGCCGGCGGCCACGAGCGTAAGGATGATGAGACCCGCGCACAGATGCCGGACAGCACCAGGCGACATGAAAAATCCCCCTCTTTAGATTGATGAGTTCAGATTGATGATTGAAAGACGGATTTCCAATCCTCAATCATCAATCTGAACTCATCAATATCATTCGTCCACCCGCGCGACGATCGTCACCAACATCGGCACCTCGCCCCGTTCCAATTTGGCTCTGTTTCCGCTCTTGGGACAGCACTCGCACTTCAGGACGCGCACATCGTCCATACTGGCGAAGATCAACTCGCCGGAAACGGGCGGCTCGCCGACGACCAGGGCGGCCACGTCGCGCGCGTCGATGCTCAGAATGTCCACGTCCTCGGCGGTGGCCACCGGAAACGGCTCCTCCGGCGTTGGCGACGGCGACGGCGTTTGCACCCACCAGGAGCGCGCCAGCAGCACGGCGACCACGGCCGCGGCGGCGGCCAGCCCGACAAACGCCCACACCGGACGCGGCGAACGACGGTGCGGTTTCACGGTGCGAATGTCCGCGTGGATGCGCGTCAGCGTTGCCGACCACGCGCCCTCCTCAACTTCCGGCGGAGAGACCGACTGGAACAAGTCGCGCAGACGGACCAGTTCGGATTCGGCGTCCGGCGGCAACGCACCGTCGCCGAAGGTGGGCAAGCGCTCGCGGGTGGAATCGTCCGCGCCTCCTCGGCGGTCGGGATCGTTCCAGTCGTGACTCATAACGTGTCTCGTTCGCTCAAATAGGCCCGCAGTTTTTGGCGGGCGTAAAACAGCCGGCTCATCACGGTGCCGATCGACGCATCCATCGCCTCGGCGATCTCGCGGTAACTTAGTTCGCCGTCGGCGTAAAGCACGAACGTCTGCCGCTGCACCTCGGACAGGCCGGCCAAGGCCCGATCGAGTTGACGGCGAAGATCCCCGCGCTCCAGACCGCGGCTGGACTCGTCGGCGGCCAGCAGCCTCGTGTGGACCACATCGCCGGCCTGCGGCACATCGAGGCTGACCGATTCGCGCCGGCCGCGCTGACGGCCGAGATCGAGGGCGGCATTGCTGACCACCCGCAGCAGCCAGGTCTTGAACGAGCTGCGTCCTTGAAAGCCGTGTAGATGGGTCAGCGCCTTGACGAAGCCTTCCTGGACGGCGTCCAGCGCGTCGGCCTCGTGGCTGAGCAGGCGATAGGCCACGCGGTACGCCGGCTGGCGATAGCGGCGGAACAACTCGTCCAGAGCCTCCCGATGTCCGGCCGCATGGCAGGCGAGCAGTTGCTCGTCGCTGGCGCCGGCCGGACAGGGTGCGGTGAGGATGGCCATGAAGTCGCGAGGTCTCCCTGGTGTCAGACGGGCCAATCGGCTCCTCTATTCATCTGATCTTAACGGCTGAGGCGTCCGAGGGCGAGAGGAACCCGCTTGGGTCGCCATAATTGTTTCGGATGGAAATGGACGGTCTTTATCTCTGCCAACTTCCCTTTCTCATTACTCTCTTCCGTTTCCGATTATTCCCGCGAAATACTTGGTAGGGTGGGCCGACGGAGGAGGCCGACCAGAGCAACGTGGTGGGCCGACGGAGGAGGCCCACCCTACGGTCCATGTAATTACGAAGTTGCTGCGGAGCCGGTTCGCCCCTTGACAACCTCGTCATTCTACTCAATAATGCGTACCTATGATAGCGTAGTAAGGGAGGGGCGAAATGGCCGGACGAAAAAACATCGCCATCACGGAGAGACAGTTCGAGGCGCTCGGCCTGCTGTGGGAACACGGCCCGATGACCGTGCGCGAGGTGCGCGAGCGCCTCCGACGCGGCGGCGACGTGCCGTACACGACGGTGCTGGGACTGCTGCAAAACATGGAACGGGCCGGGTTGGTGGCGCATGACGCAGACAGTCCCGCTCATCGTTATCGTCCGCTCGTGTCGCGCCGGGAGGCCACCGGCACCTTGCTGGGCGATTTTCTCAAGCGCTTCTTTCGCGGCTCGGCGCAGCGGCTCGTCCTCAGCCTGGTCGATGCCCGCCATCTCTCGGCCGCCGAGCTACGCGCGATCGAGGCCGAGTTGTCGCGGGGACCATCCTCCGCCGCGAAGGAGACCGAGAATCCCTCCCGGTCGCGGCGTCCACGGAGGCAACCATGATCGAGCTGATTGACACCCGATTGACACCGCTGTTACTGCTGTTGGCGGACTGGTCGCTGCGCTGGGGTGTGGTCCTCGTGGTGCTGGCGGCGATGCTGAAACTTTGGCCGCCGCGCCGTCCCGCCACACGCTTGTTGTTGTGCCGCCTGGTGCTGCTGGGCGGATTGCTTCTGCCCCTCCTGCCGCGCTGCTGGGGTCCGTCGCTCTCTCACGCCGAGCGAGAGGAGACTGTCGCGACCGCCGGACACACGGAGATGGAACACCTTCCACCCGCTACACCGACGATCCGGCCGCGACGGGAGGGTCCGCTCGTCGAAGCGCCGCCGCCTTCGCCCGAAGTGGAACAACCTTCTGCCGAACCAATCCCGGAGGAAGCCGCGGCCGAACCGCCGGCTCCCGTGGGGCGTCCGCGCTGGATCGTGCCGGCCCTGGCAGGGATCTGGATGGGCGGCGTGGTCCTGATGATGGCGCGGTTGCTGGCGGCGTGGGTCTGCCTGACGCGATTTCGACGCGGCACGGCGCCGGTGGACGAGCCGGCGCAGGCGTTCTTTCGCCGCTGCCGGACGGAACTGGGGGTGCGCCGCCGCGCGCGTCTGATGAGCCATCCGGCGGTGGATGCTCCCGTTCTGCTCGGCGGATTTCGGCCGTGCATCGTGGTGCCGGCGGACTGGCAAGCGCTGCCGGAAGCGGCGCGCCGTTCGAGCTTGCTGCACGAACTGACGCACCTGACGCGCCGCGACGATTGGCTGAAACTCGGCGAGGAAATCGTGCGCTGTCTGTTCTTCTTCCATCCCCTTGTGGGCTGGCTGCTGCATCGCCTGGAGGGAGAACGCGAACTACTGTGCGACGCCGTGGTCGTACGGCAGGGCGTCGCGCCGCGGCAACTCGCGCAGGTGTTGCTGGACTTCACGAAGCGCCTGGGGTGCGGTCGATCGGCCGTGCCGGACGGACTGGCGACTTCCTTCTTCCACCGGATGACGGTCAAGGACCGCATCCATCAACTGCTGGAGGACGACATGACCGCGTGGACCGCTCCTCTCTCGCGTGGCCGAATGCTGGCGCTGGCCGCCGGCGTGTTGGCCGCGATGGCCGGACTCGGCAGCCTCGGCGTGCGCGACGCGCGCTCCGTCGAGCCGGCCGAACCGCCGAAAGCGCCTCCCGCCGCCGCGCCCGCTCTGAAGCCGGCCGCCGCGCCCGCGACTCCCACGAAAACGCTCAGTCTGGAGGGACGACTCGTCGATGTCCAGGGCAAGCCGATCGCCGGCGCGACCATCGTCGGCATGTGCCGGACCCTGATGTGCGTCCCTCTCGGTGGACCTCCCCTCGTAACGGATAAGAAAGGTCGCTTTCGTCTGGACAACGCGCCCGATGGACCCCTCAACGCCGACTCCATCGTCTCGCTGCTGGTGAAGACGAAGGACGGCCACTCCTACGAAGTGAACGTCGTCGGCATCGTCGCGGGAGAGATGCAGCTGAAACTGCCGGCGGCCTCGGCCGAGGGACTGAAGTTCCCCAAGGACGTCAAGCCGGGCGAGTTGGCCGGCGTCGTCGTCGATGAGGCGGGCAAACCGCTGCCGGACGTCGAAGTCGATGTCTGGGAGTGGCATCCCGGCAACGAAACGCGCACCGACAAGGACGGCGCGTTTCGCCTCAAGGATCTGGGACGGGACAGCAAGGTGCAGGTCCGTTTCCGCAAGGCCGGCTGGTCGCCGGTGATGTTCGTGCAGCAGCCGGTCGGCGTGTCCGGCTGGGTGGTGGCGATGGACCGCAAGACGTACTTCGAGGGCGTGGTGCGCGGGCCGGACGGCAAGCCAGCGGCCGGCGCCTCGATCCGCGCCGATCAAGGCCCGAAACGAATGGACGGCGGCGTTCTCACGCATTCCTGGACGGACACCAAGACCGACGCGGCCGGGCGCTATCGGCTGTACGTCCAACCCGATGCCTATGAATTTCTGGTCAAGGCGCCCGGCGTCGGCGTCGCTCGTCTGCCGAAGAAGAGCATCGCGCATGGAACTGCCGAAGCGTTGGACATCAAGCTGCAAAAGGGCGTCACCTTCCGGGCCGTGGCCGTCGATGTCGAAACGGGCAAGCCGATCGCCGGGGTGCGGCTGTGGCACTGGCAGCATCGCGATGTGGAAGGGCGATCCAATGCCCGCGGCGAAGTAGAAATCTCCGAAATGCTCCCCAGCAAGTTCGACTTCCAGGTCGAGGCAGCCGGCTACGTCCGCTTTTGGTCGAAGGAAGCGGTCAGCGAATGGAATCGCTTCCAGATCGACAACAAGAAGCTGAACTGGCAGCGCAATTTCGACGGACTCGATTTCGACCTGCGGCCGGACATGGCGAAGGTGAAGATCGTCCTGGAGCGCGGCGCGCGCGTCAAGGGCCGCGTGATCGATCCCGACGGCAAGCCGGTCGCCGGGGCGACGGTCGCGCCGGCCCTGACCGGCACCGGCAATTCCCTCACCGGCGACAGTCGCTTCAGCGTCCCGACCAAGGCGGACGGCACGTTCGAGGTGCTGCTGCCGGCGAGCAACGATGCCCAATACAACCTTGTCGCCCACGACGGCGCGATTTTCAAATGGCGCAAGTGGGGCAACGGCGTGCTGCCGCCCTTCCGTACCAAGCCCGGCGAGGAGATCAAGGACATGACGCTGACGCTGACTCGTCCCGCCGTCGTCCGCGGCAAGGTGGTGGACGACCAGGGCAAGCCCGTGGCCTATCGCGAAGTTCGCGCCAGCGCCGCCGACAAGCTGGAGAACCGCTACTACGATCCGACCACGACCACCAAAGAAGACGGCACGTTCGAGCTGCGCTTCATTCGACCGGGCCAGCAGTACATCCAGGTGGCGCCGTTTTGGCTGTCCGCCGAGCAGGCGCCGGGCAAGACGACGCGGAAACTCCAACTGAAAGAGGGACAAACCGTTGAAGGAGTGAAGTTGATCGCGGTCGAGCCGCGCTGACATCGGCTCCCGCATGGATTGTTCCGCTCACCTGACAACGTCGCTCGAGAGCGTTTTCGCGGTAGCGGTAGCGGGAGGGCGAGGCCACTGCTTTGCACAACTTCGGAGGGCTGGACAAAGGAACAAAATCGAAAAAACCTGCGTTTTGCTGACTCTTTTTCGGTGACACATCGTTGTCACTCCAACGCGGAAGAACGGGTGTTCCCTAGCAGGTTTTCCCTAACCCCTTTGCTCGTTTGATATCACAAGTTGTGCAAAGCAGTGGCCTCGCCCTCCCGTCCAATCAACTGGGGCTCTCCACTCGAGAATTGACAACCTCGTAACCTCGTCTAATCGCGGACTCGTCTATTGACGATCGCCTACCGGCCGGATTAGCCTGGAAGGTGCGTTCGGTTCCCACAAACCCGCCACGATCCGCAGCCACCCCCCACCAAACCAAGGCGCATCGCGGAGAGTCGCGCGGGCGAACACAAGGAGCGATTCATGTTCAGCCTGTTCGGTTCTCGCAAGGGGCCGCTGTGCGACGGCCAATCCCGCCGCGATTTTCTCAAAGTCGGCGCACTCGGCCTGGGCGGTTGGACCCTCACCGATCTCCTGCGCGCCCGCGCCACGGCCGCCACCGGCGGCAAGAGCAGCCGCAATACCTCGGTCGTTTGGCTCTGGCTGGGCGGCGGGCCGACTCACATTGAGACGTTTGACCCCAAGATGTCCGCTCCCGCCGAGTTCCGTAGCACCGTCGGCGCGGTCAAATCCAACGTGCCCGGCATCGAACTGGGCGGCGTCTTCCCGAAGCTGGCGAGCGTCGCCGACCGGATGGCGTTCGTGCGTTCGTTCGCGCATCGCAACTCCGGCCACGGCGGCGGTACACACTGGGTGATGACCGGCTACGACTTTCCGCCGGCCGACAACGGACAGGCGCCCATCAAGCCTGGACTCGGTGCCATCCTCGCCCGCCATCGCGGCGCCAATAACTCGGCAACCGGCCTGCCGACCTATGTGCGACTGAGCGGCATCCTCGGCGACGGCCCGGCCTGGCTCGGCTCGCCCTACGCTCCGTTCGACATCGGCGGCAACGCCCGCAACAACATGAACCTCAAGGTCGCGCTAGACCGCCTGGCCGACCGCCGCTCGCTGCTGAAGACCTTCGACACGATGGACCGCACGCTCGACCGAAGCGGTCTGATGACGGGCCTGGACAGTTTCGAGTCGCAGGCGTTCGACCTGATCCTCAGCCGGGCGCGCGAGGCGTTCGACATCACGCGCGAAGATCCGCGGACGCGCGATTTGTACGGTCAGGGACTCGGCCAGCAGATGTTGATGGCTCGGCGTCTGTGCGAGGCCGGCGTCGGTTTCGTGACGCTGCACCACGGCGGTTGGGACATGCACGGCGGCATCGTCAACGCCATGAAGACCCTCGGCGCGCAAGTCGATCGCGCCGTTTCCGCCTTCATTCAGGACACGGTGGCGCGCGGCCTGGATCAGGATGTCTTGCTGGTCGTCACCGGCGAGTTCGGCCGCACGCCGCGCATCAACGGCGGCGCCGGCCGCGATCACTGGGCGCCGTTGTCCACGCTGGCTCTGGCCGGCGGCGGTCTGAAGATGGGGCAAGTGGTCGGCGAATCGACGGCCAAGGCCGAGGTGCCCAAGACGACGCCGATCACGCCACTCGATCTGATGGCGACCGTCTTCCACGTTCTCGGCGTGCCGCAGGATCTGCACTACAAGGATCCGAGCGGCCGGCCCGTGCCGATGAACGACGGCGGTAAACCGATCGCGGAATTGGTGTAGGCTGGAAACGCCGAGCAAGCCAAGAATAGAACGCGGATGACGCGGATGCGGCGGATTCGCGCGGATCTGAACGATGTCTGATCCGCGCGAATCCGCCGCATCCGCGTCATCCGCGTTCTATTCTTGCTTCAAAATCGCCTCGGCCTGCTTGTCGCCTCGGTACAGTTCCTTCAAAGCATTCAGGATTGAATCCGCCTCGTTAGCCTTGCCCTGCCGGCGCAGTTCGCGGGCGTGCCGCACCGCCTCGCGCACCGGACCCCACTGGCGCTCTGCCGCCTTCTCGTCCGCCTTGGCCAACTCCTGCTCGGCGAGCCGCACCCAGGGGCCTTCGGACGGCACTTCCTTGAAAGCCTGCGCCAGCGCCCGCCAGACCCGCTGCGCCCCCGCCTCGTCGCCTTGCTGACGCAAGCGCAACCCTTCTTGATAGAACCACTGCGCCTCGCTCATCGGTCCCGCGAGGCGCGCCGCTCGGCCGGCCTGACGCGCCGCACGGGCCGACTCGCATTTCGCGCGGAAGCGCTCCAGTTCGTCGCGATGCGGCGTATCGGGGTGCTTGGCCAGCAGCGGCGCGAAATACTTGTCCCAGGCCGTTTGCCAGTCGTCGGGATCGCTCGACTCCATCAAGGCGGCGCCGCGCTGATACATCGACTCGGCGCTGGCGGGCCAGAACGCCCAGGCAAGCAGGCCGATCGTGATCGCCAGCAGCGTCACCAGCACCAGCGGACGGTTGAGGAACTGCCGCACCGCGCCGCCGCTTTTCTCGCGCTCCAGCTCGTGGCGCATGAGCCGGCTCATCAGCGTGGCGGGGCCTTCCGCGCCGTCTTGTGGCTGCGTGGCCGACCGGCCGGGCACGAACTCCTCCGTTTTCGCCTCATCCGCGAGCGCGTGCGTCGCCTGGTAGGCCAGCTTGCGCTTGAAACTGTCGAGGCGGCGAAACAACACCATGCTGTCGCCCGGACGCTTCGCGGGATCCTTCTCCAGCAGTTCGCAGACGATCTCGTCCAGCTCGTGCGGGATCTCCGGCACCAGGCGCGCCGGGCGGTCGAACTGGGCGAAGCGATGCTTGTGCAAAAGATCAATCGTATCGCCGATGAAGGGTGTGCGGCCGGTCAACAGCGTGTACAGAACGACGCCGAGGGAATAAAGATCGCTGCGTCGCGTGACCGGCTTGCCGGCCGCCTGCTCCGGCGACAGGTATTCCGCCGTGCCGACGACGCCGCCCGTCACCGTCAGATGCGGGCTGGCGAACAAGCTGGCGATACCGAAGTCCGTCAACTTCACCAGACCGGAGGCGTCAGGACTTTCTTTTCTGCCGCCTGACCCCTGACCCTTGCCCCCGACAGATGGAGCGAGCAGCAGATTGGACGGCTTCAAATCGCGATGGATGATGCCGCGGTCGTGGGCGTGTTTCAGCGCCGGGGCGATCTGCCAGGCAAGCTCCAGAACATCCGGCCAGGGCATTCGGCCGCGTTCGTTTAGCAGCGCCTCGTAGCTTGGTCCCGGTACGTACTCCATGACGAAGTAGGAATGGTCGTCCTGCTGACCGGACTCGCGGAAGCGCACGATGTTGGGATGGTCGAGCTGGCGGAGGATTTCAATTTCGCGCTGAAAGCGGGCGAGAAAGCCGGGGTCGGCCGCCAGTTCGGCCGCCAACACCTTGATCGCGGCGCGCTCCGGCGGTTCTCCGTTTTCCTCGCCGCGGTGGGCCAGATAGACGCAGCCCATGCCGCCGCGGCCAAGTTCGCTGTCGATCGTCCACGAGCCGAGACGTCTGCCGATCATGTTGTCATTCGCCCGGAGCGACGGTGATGGAGTTGAATGTCCTCGGATCTGATCCCTGTCATTGTATCGAACCGGGCCGGCCGCTTCTTCGCTACAACCCACAAGGGCGGCGCGGCGGCCGCGGTCTTCCTGGCTTGCCCGATCAATTCCGTTGACAGGTCCGATGGATCTTTTACACTGGAATAAGTTCTTTTTCGTGGGGCGCGGCGGCGCGCGGACCTGCCGAACCCCGACTCCCATCGCTCGATCCTGTCATGAGGTTGCACCGATGCCCCCCCAATCCCGGTATAAGGGCGAGTCGAAACAAGGCCTGATTATCACACTGGTGTTCTTCATCTTGACGACCATCGGTCTGGGCGTGGCCGTCTATTTCGGTTTCGCCGAACAGGAGAAGAAGGACCAGGAAGTCAAGACCGCCAAAAAAGATGCGGACGTGTTCAAGAAGGAGCGCGACTGGTACAAGTTCCAGTCCAGCATGTATCTCAGTTACATGGGGCAGGGCAAGGCGGTCGAAGGCGCGGAGAACCTGGGAACCTCGAAGACGCAGTTCGACCAGGGGACGCTGAAGGGCGGCAAGGACAACGAGACCGTCACGAAGATCCTCAAGGATCTGGATAAGCGGTACGGCTGGAACGGCAATCAGCCGAAAGCGACCTTCGAGGATGAAATCGAGAAAGGGAAGAAAGACTACGAGGCTCTGGCGAAGAAAAACCAGGATTTGGCGAAAGAGGTGGCGGATACCAAGGACAAGCTGACGAAGGCGGAAGATGGTCTGAAGGCGGCCCAGACCGATTACACGGCGAAGTTGGACGAGTTGAAAAAGAAGTCCGTCGAGGAGAAGAACGATTTTGAGAAGGCCCTCAAGGATCTGCGTGAGTCGGTCGCGCAGCTGAGTGCCGACCATACGAAAAAATTGCTGGCGGCGGAGAAAGAGCGAACCGGGCTGGGCACTCAGCTGAAGAAGAAGGACGAGGACATAAAGAACCTGGCCCTTCGGGTCAAGGACCAGCAAGAACGGCTTGAGGAACACCAGAGGCAGTCCACCGAAGCGCCCGCGAGCATGAGGACGGATTGGAAAATCGTCAGCATGGATCGGCGCGGCACCAACCCCTACATCAACCTCGGGTCGGCGGACAAGGTGAAGCCGCAGCTGACGTTCACCATCCACGGCGTCGGACTCGACGGCCGGCCGAACCCGCAGCCCAAGGGCACTCTGGAAGTGGTCAACGTAATTCGCGATCATTTGTCGCAGGCGCACATCACGTCGGTCAAGGACGCCAACCGCGATCCGATTCTCAAGGGCGACATCTTGTACAACCCGAGTTGGAACCCGACGATCAAGAAGCACGTGGCCCTGGCCGGCATCATGGACATCACCGGCGACGGCCGCGACAGCCTGTATGAGTTCATGCGCAACCTGCAACGGCAAAACATCGTCGTCGATGCCTACATGGATCCGAAGGATGGTTCGATCAAGGGCGAGATCACGCTGCGGACCGATTACCTGATCCTGGGCGAGAGCCAGGAATTCTCGCCGACGGGCCGCGAGAAGGCGGGCGGCGAGGCCCAGAAGAAACTGGACGAAGGCAAAAAGGCGATGGAGGCGGAGGCGACGAAGAAAAATGTCGCGAAGATGCCTCTGCACAAATATCTGGAGATGATCGGCTACCGATTGCCGCGCAGCGTCAACGAGGAGCGGCCGTCGTTGTTTAATCCGAACCTTCGCCCGGACCTGGCGCCGCGGCTGGGCGGCGAGAAACCGCCGGCGATGAAGCCGGACAAGTGAGATCGCCGAGTTGCGACGATCCGTCCCCGTGCGAGCCGGTCGCCTCGCGTTGGGGATGGATCGTCCGAGTGGTCCCTTGCCGCTGGAACGTAGCTGAACTCGTGAGAGTTCAGCATTCTACCCGTCTGAACTCTCACGAGTTCAGCTACGTAACACTTCTGCTGCCACGGATCACCAGTTTCACTCCCTGTTCTCAATGCGGTACAGATGCGTCAACGTGCGGACGAACAGCGCATTGCCGGCCACGGCGGGCGACGCCCGGCAGCCGTCGTCCAATTTATTCGTCGCCAACTTCTTGCCCTCGCGACCGGCGGCGAGGACATGCCCTTGACCGTCCTCATCGAACAGGTACAACCGCCCGCCGGCATAGAGCGGCGACGCCCAGAACTTGCCGCCGACGCGCTCCTGCCAGATCGGTTTGCCCGTCTTCGCCTCAAGGCACGAGACGATTCCCCCTTCGTTGACCATGTACAGCAGATCATCCACCAGGACCGGCGACGAACGCGACGGCACGCTGCTCTTGTTTTTCACAGTCCAGTCAATGTGCCCGGCGGTGAGATCGCCTGTTCCGTCGGGGCGCACGGCCAACAGCCGCGAACCGCCGTCGCCGCTACACAGGAACACCCTGCCGTGGCCGTACTGAGGCGGAGCGGTCACGTTCATGCCGCCGTGATAAACCTTCCACAACTCCGCGCCCGTCTTCGGATCGTAGGCGACCGTCGCCATCGCCGCCGGACTGACCAGCTGCGGCTTGCCGTCAACCGTGAGGACCGACGGCGTCCCAAACGCCTTCTTTAGATCGCCGTTCGTCGTCTTATAGTCGATGGCGCGGTCCTTCTTCCAGATCGTCTCGCCCGTCTTCTTGTCCAGAGCGGCCACGTACTGAGTATCGTAGCCGTCGAAGGTGAGGAACAGCCGATCGCCATACAGGATCGGCGAGGAGGCCGGGCCGCGCCAGTGATCGCAGTGCAGATCGCGGCGCTGCCACAGCTTCTTGCCGGTCTTCGTATCCAGGCAGGCCGTGCCGTAGGTGCCGAAGTGGACGTAGACGCGCCCCTCCTCGATGGCCGGCGTCGGCGAGGCGAAGCTGTTGAATTTCCGCCACACCTCGCTGGGTTCGTCCACGTCGAAGACCTTGACGTCGTGAAGCACCTTGCCGCCGGCGCGATCGACGCAGACGGCGAACAGTTCCTTGCCGTCTTCCTTCGCCGTCGTCAGCCAGATTTGATCGCCCCACACGACCGGCGACGACCAGCCCTTATCGTGGATCGCGGTCTTCCAGGCGACATTCTTGTGTTCGCCCCACATCAACGGCAGTTTCGCCTCGTCGGCGCGGCTGGTGCCGTGCGGTCCGCGGAACTGCGGCCAATTTTCCTCGGCGACGACGGTCGCGGGCAGAGACAAGAACACAAACAGCATCAGTTGCGTATGCATGATAGACTCGACGTTCGAGGACCGATCCGGGGAGGATGCCGGGGTGGGGAAACGTCTCGGCACGCCGCTCGGCGGACGGAATGCCTTCGTTGGTTATAGCGATTCGTGCATTCTCCGGTCAGCCGCTCCCCGGCGCTGTCAATCCGGCAAAGGGACTTGTATCCCTGGCGGGATTGGGTAAAAAGGATAGGTCCACGGTGAAACGCGCGAGCTAATCCTTCGTTTGTTGGAGGTTTCTTCCCATGTTGCACGGGCGTCGGTTGATGGCCTTCCTGTTCCTGGCGGTCGTGGCGTTCCCCCTCGTCAGCCTCGATCTGTTCGGTCAGGACAAGGAAAAGAAAAAAGACGAACCCAAAAAAGAGGACGCCAAGACAGAGGCCTCCAAGGATCCCACCAAGGTCACGCTCGCCTGGAAGTTCGAGAAGGGCAAGTCCTTCTTCCAGACGATGAAAACGTCCACCAAGCAGACCATGAAGGTCATGAACAACGACGTCACCCAGAAGCAGGACCAGACCTTCTACTTCGAGTGGAAGGTGCTGGACATCGACAAGGACAAGGTGCAGCTCGAACAGAAAATCCTCGGCGTCAAGATGGACATCGACATCGGCGGCAGCCCGATCAAGTACGACTCCACCAGCCCGTCGGCCAATAACACCACCAATCCGCTCAGCGAGTTCTTCAAGGCGTTGGTCGGCTCCTCCTTCAAGCTGACTCTCGATCCCAAGACGTACAAGATCGAAAAGGTCGAGGGACGTGAGGACTTCGTCAAGAAACTGGTCGCCGCCAACAAGCAGATGCAGCCGCTGCTGGACAAGATCCTCAGCGAGGCCGCCCTCAAGGAGATGGCCGAGCCGACCTTCGCCGTCGTCACCAACGAAGCCGTCGAGAAGGGCAAGACGTGGAAGAAGGAAACCAAGCTCGACATGGGTCCGATCGGCAGTTACAAGAACGAGTACACCTACAAGTACGAGGGCCGCGAAGGAAAAAATCCGCTCGACAAGATCAACGTGGACACGAAGTTGACCTACACTCCGCCGGAAAAGACCGACGGTGTTGGTGGCCTGCCGTTCAAGATCAAGAGTGCCGACTTGCAGAGCAAGGACGCCAAGGGCACCATCTGGTTCAACCGCGACAAGGGCCGCGTCGATAAGACCGAGATGAAGCTGCACCTGGAGGGCAAACTGCAGATCGAGATCGGCGGCCAGCCGACCCAGGTCGAGTTGTCGCAGGACCAGGAGACGACGGTCGAAACCGACGACAAGAACCCGGTGGAGTCCAAGCCGGCCGCCGGCAAGTAAGCAGTCGGCAGAAAGCAGCAGGCAGTAAGCGGTCCAGAATCGACCGCTTACTGCCTGCTGCTTTCTGGTTATTCCACGTCCCAGACAATGATCGAGCCATCGTGGCCGCCGGCGGCGGCGGTCATGCCATCCGGCGCCAGCGCGAGGCAGTGAACGCGGCCAATCTTCCAGTCGAACGCCTGCCGCTGGCAAGCTGTTGTCGCGTCCCAGACACGGACGGTTTCGTCCCAACTCGCCGAGATCAGCGTTTGGCCATCCGGCGCGAAGGCGAGTTGACGGACGGAAGCTGTGTGGCCTTTCATCCTGATCCGTTCCTTACGGCTGCTGACTTCATTTATCCTGATAATCGTGTCATCGCCGGCGGAAGCGACTATCTCGCTGTTGGGAGAAAACGCCAGGCAGCGGACCCAGTCGGTATGCGTGGTAAGTCTTCCGCGTCCCTGCCCCCAATCGCCGCTCCACAACCTCACGGTTCGATCGTGGCTGCCTGTCGCCAGGAAAAGACCGTTCGGTGAGAAAGCCACCGCATTGACCGGCCCGGTGTGTAACATTTCCAGGACACGAGGCTTGTCAAGGTTCCGTGTCCAGTACAGCGACACCTGACCATCGGAATGGCCCACCGCGAGCGAAGTCTGATCGGGAGAGAATGCCAAGGACCAAATTCCTCCGTGGCCCTGGAAGCGGGGAGGACGTTTGATGCGTTTGCACCGTCCGCCGCGCAAGAGCTGGCCATCCCTACGCAAGCCCCACAGGCGAACGGTATCATCCCAGCTCCCCGAGGCCAATGTTTTGCCGTCCGAGGAAAAGGCCACCGCACGCACCCAATCCTCATGGCCGGTGAGCGTGCAGCGTTCGCCGCCAAGCTGTAAATCCCAGAGCTTGACCGTTTTGTCATCGCTGCCCGAAGCGAAGAACCGGCCATCTGGCGAATACGCCACACAGCGCACCGGCCCCGCGTGACCGCGCAGGATCAGCATAGCGGGCGTTCCTCACTCAATCCTGCGTCGTCTCGCTCAGGATCTTCTTGTATGCCGCCCGCGACTGCTCGTAGGCCTCCTCGGCGGTGGCCTGCTCGCTCTTGCGAATCTGCGGCTTCTTCTGCTGCCAGCACTTATCGACCGCTTTCAGGCACCACTCCGCCGAACGCTTGCTCGCCCGGATCGGTTTCTCGCCGACCAGTACGAACACCGGGTTCGTGTGGCTCGACGGGAAGATGCGCAGGGCCACCCAACTGCTCGCCTTGATCGGCACGCGGAAACTAACGTCTTGCTCCGAGCCGTCGGCGACGATCTCTTTACGGGCGACCGGCCGGCCGTTGACCACCACCTCGACCGGCACCTTGCGCGTGTCCTCCAGGCGAGCGCGTTCGATGTCCCAGTACGGCTTGGTACTCAAGGGCGCATTGCGGATGCGTTCCGTGGCCGGGGTCGGCTTCGGCTCCAGCAGGGCGGCGACCTTGGCCTTGATTTCCACCTCGCCCGCCTCGGCCAGATTGACCTCGCTCTTTTTCTCACCGACGCCTAGGCCATTGACCGTGAAGTTCATCAGATGGCTCTTGCCGTCACTGACGTAGCAACGGCCGCGCTTGATGCCCTCGGTCCAGGCGTCGAAGTCGAGCTTGTCGTCGAGATGGACGTAACTGCGGCCTAGGCCGACGCGCTCGCCGTAGATGCAGGGGAAATCCGTCTCGCCGCTGATCCGGCAGCGATAACCGCAGTTGAGCGTGTGATACCAGACGTTCAGCTCCCACACCGACGGCGTGTCCACCGTCGAGATGAAATCGCACATGCCGTGCGTGACATCGACGACGTACTCATTCGCCCCGATGCCCGACATCGGCGGCACGACGTAATTCGGCAATTCCTTGATGGGACCGACATCGAGTCCCCAACCGCTGTGAGCGAAGCCGACGACGCCGCCCTGCGCCTTGGCCCATTTGAAGATGGGTAGATCCCAACTCGGCCAATCGCCGATGAGCTTGGTGCCCGGATAGTCCTGCTCGCGCAGCCGCAGCAAACAGATGTGGCCGCAGTGGCTCGACGGGAAGCCGGACACCTCGACATCGTAGCGCAGCAGGTGGTTGGGCGTGGACAGCGGATGGACCTTGCCCTCGAAATAGCGTTTCTGGTGATACCAGCACGGACCCCAACTGAGGCAGCAGCCGACGTTGAGATCCTCGCCGAGGACGTGGCGCATCATGTCCTCCGGCGTGACGCCCTCCGTCGGGCTTTCGTAGTGCGAGCAGCCGGCCGCGTGGATGTGATGATCGCCGGAATACCAGCCCTTCGCCGCCGGATGCACCCAGCGTTGCAGCTTGAATTCCTCGCTGTGAGTGGGGCCGGTGGGTACGGTGATCGTCTTTTTCAGCGTCAGATACTCCGGCCCGCGCGTGAACGCGACGGTGTACTTGCCCGGCTGCAAGGCGATGGTTTCGCCGTCGGCTCGATAGATCTGGAAGTGGAAATTGAAGTCCGGAGCGAGCCGGCGGCTCGGCGAGGGATAGATGCGGCCAAGGCTGTCGGTGAAGGTGAAGGCGCCCACGACCGGCCGGCCGTCGCGCTTCGTTTCGCCGTCGTAATCGACCACGCGCAGCCGCACCAGCACGGCGGGGTCCGACTCGAAGAGGAACGTCTGCGGCTCGCCGGCGGCGACGACCTTCTTGCCGTCGCCGAGATTGAATTGCAGCGTCGCCTCCTTGCGACCGGAGTCGCGGCTGTAAAGCTGCACGATGCGATACTCCAACTCCAGGCCGGAGAGGTTGCGGACGAGCGGCTGGCTGTTGAACATCATCACGTCAAGGAAGCGCTTGCCGACCTCGCCGACGGAGACGACTTTCGGATCGGCTTTGCCGCTGGAGCGCCGGGTCAGCGGCAGGGCGTACGGACTGGTCGCGGTCAGTTCGACATTGTTGAGGGTCGCCTCGTTGTGGACCTTGACGAGGAAGACGCGCCAGCCCTGCTCGGCGAGGTGGGGTTTCGCCGGTCCCGCTTGGGTTTTCAGCTTTTTGTCGGCGGTGATGTGGACGCCCGCGAGACAGCGGCGGTCGAGGATGGTCTGGATGGTGTCGACTGCTTTTGCCTCGTCCTTGGCCGTGGCGGCGTCGAGGACGGCCTGGCGGTCGGTGTCGGACAGCGGTTCGCCGAGAAGGGCCAGGGCTTCACTGATGCGACGCGCCTGGGCGGCGAGCGGTTGCCGTTCGACCTTGATCTTCGGCAACTCCGCGACAGCGGACGGCAGGGAGAGGGTGAAAACAGCGACGGCGAGGAACAGACGGTGCGCAGTCATGGCGGAACCTCACGGTGGGAAATAGGCGGAACGTCCGTCACGGTAACGCGGGGCACGCGGAGATGCAAGAGGCTGATTGATTCGCCAAGAATCCGGTGGCCGACGAGGCGGGCGGAAGCGGTCTTGTGGGCCGGAGAAGGTCTCGGTAAACTCGGTAACTTCTGCGTCCATCAAGGATGAATCACCCGTCGCCGTTCAGGGAGGAACTGGCCATGTGTGGCATTATTGGTTACACCGGCGCTCGCGAGGCGGAAGCCATTCTCATCGAGGGGCTGCACCGTCTGGAATATCGCGGCTACGACAGTTCCGGCCTGGCGACGCTGGCCGGAGCCGATTTGCATCTCCGCAAACGTGCCGGCCGCATTCAACAACTGGCGCGTTATCTCCACGATCGGCCCGCCCCAGGCCGCACCGGCATCAGCCACACGCGCTGGGCCACGCACGGACCCGCCAACGATAAAAATGCCCATCCCCATCTCGGCGGCGACAACGAGGTTGCCATCGTCCACAACGGCGTCATCGAGAACTACGCCACGCTCAAGCGCCAACTCGAAAGCGAGGGCGTCGAATTCCACAGCGACACCGATACCGAGGTAATCGCCCAGTTCATCGCCCGCCACCTGAATGCCGATAACCCTGGCCCCGGCGATCTCGTCGAGGCGATTTCCAACACCCTGGCCCTGCTCAAGGGCACCTACGGCCTGGCGGTTATCAGTCGCCGGCACCCCGGACTCCTTGTCGGCGCGCGCCTGGGCAGTCCGCTGGTGCTGGGCATCGGCGAAGGCGAGAACTTCCTTGCCAGCGATCCCAGCGCCCTCGTCGGTCAAACCGAGCGCGTCGTCTACTTGCAGGACCATCAGCTGTGCGTGCTGACCGCCGACGATTGGCACATTCTCGACCAGGACCGCGCCCGCGTCGAGGTTCCGATCCATACCATCGACTGGGAGGCCGGCGACACCGACAAGGGCGTCTTCGACCACTACATGCTCAAGGAGATCTACGAGCAGCCCGAAGCGCTGGAGAACGCCCTGCGCGGCCGGCTCGATGACTCCGACGCCACCGCCCATTTCGGCGGACTCAATCTGGACACCCAGCAACTCCGCCGCGCCGAGCGCATCATTTTGACGGCATGTGGGACGAGCTATCACGCGGCTTTGGTGGGAGAATATCTGTTTGAGGAGTTCGCCCGCATCCCCGTCGAGGTCGAGTATGCCAGCGAGTTCCGCTACCGCAATCCGCCCATCGACCGCAATACCATCGTCATCGCCTTGACGCAATCGGGAGAGACCGCCGACACCCTGGCCGCCCTGCGCGAATCGAAACGCAAGGGCCATCCGACGTTGTCGCTGTGTAATGTGGTCGGTTCGAGCATCGCGCGGGAGGCGGACGGCGGCGTCTATCTGCACGCCGGTCCGGAGATCGGCGTGGCCAGCACCAAGGCCTTCACCAATCAGGTCGCCGTCCTGGCCATGCTCGCCCTCTACTTCGGACGCATGCGCCATCTGTCCAGCCTGCAAGGGGCGCAAATAATCCGGGAATTGCGTGCCATCCCCGACGCGGTGCGGCGGGCGTTGTCTTGCCACGATGCCGTCCGCCGTATCGCCGAGCGCTATTGCCAGGTGGCCAACTTCCTTTACCTGGGCCGGCAGTATCACTATCCGGTAGCACTGGAGGGCGCCTTGAAATTGAAGGAGATCAGCTACATCCACGCCGAGGGCTACCCGGCCGCCGAGATGAAGCATGGACCCATCGCGCTCGTCGATGAGGAGACACCGTCGGTCTTCCTGCTGCCGCGCGGCGCCATCTTTGACAAGGTGATGAGCAACCTGGAGGAAGTGAAGGCGCGCGGCGGGCCGGTCCTCGCCATCGCCTGCGAGGGCGACGAGGAGGTCGCCGCCCGCGCCGACGAGATCATTTGCGTACCGGACGTTCCCGACTATCTGCAACCGCTGGTGTCGGTGGTGCCGCTGCAACTGCTGGCGTATCATATCGCGCTGTTGCGCGGCTGCGACGTGGACAAACCGCGCAACCTCGCCAAGAGTGTCACCGTGGAATAAGCGGCATCCGCGGTCCTTGCATTCGCCCCGCGGAGCTATGCTCTCGCTCGTCTGGGCTTGTTTCCCAGACGGTTGGACGCCTCCATTTGAGCATGACTTGTTCATAAGTTGTTTGTTGTTGCTTCTTGTTAATTATTCATTGGAACATCGCGGCGGGTGGGGTACGATGAACTGGTTTCCGCCCGCGGTAACGGATGGCTGGGCGGAAGTCGCCCTCTTGGTATCGTGGCGATCACGGTAGCCCGGTTCTGTCCAACATGGACTTCAACCGGACGGCGGGGCTTTTTGTCAGACGAGGAGCCCAGCATGTCTGCCCATCCGCCGGCATCGATTCTGTTTGTGGATGACAACGACTTGGCCTGTTACGGCTTGGTCCGTGCCCTTCGTCAGGAAGGGTTTGACGTTCTGCAAGCATCCACGGGCCGCGCGGCCCTGGAACTGGTGCGGCAGCACCCCAGTCTGGTGGTCCTCGACGTTTCGCTTCCGGACATCACCGGCTTCGAGGTGTGCCGGCGAATCAAGGCGGACCCGGAGACGGCCTCCATCTTCGTGCTGCATCTCTCCGGCCATTACATTAGCAGCGAGGATCGCAGTGAAGGGCTTGAAGGCGGCGCCGATGGTTATCTCGTCAAACCGGTGTCGCCGCGCGAACTGATTGCCCAGGTCAAGGCGCTGCTGCGCATCCGCCAGGCCGAACGGGCGCTGCACGCCAGCGAGGCGCGGTTGCAGTACATCCTCGATCATGCGCCCGTGCTCGTTCACGTCAAGAATTGCGAAGGCCGCTATCTGCTTGTCAATCGGCTGTGGGAGGAGCGGTTCCACCTCGGCCGCGACAAGATCATCGGCCGCCACGTCACGGACATGTTTCCCCCCGAGCAGGCCGAGATCCTGCTGACCAACGACCAAAAAGTCCTGCAAGCGGATGCGCCGCTGGAATTCGAGGAGACCATCGCCCAGGACGGCCAGCCGCACGTTTATCTGTCGATCAAGTTCCCCCTGCACGACCAGGACGGCGCCATATCCGGGGTGTGCGGCATCTCGGCGGACATTACCGAACGCAAACAGGCCGAGAAAGCGCTGCGCGATTCGGAAGCCCTCTATCATTCGCTGGTGGAAACGCTGCCGGTGTGTCTGTTCCGCAAGGACCGAGATGGGCGATTCGCCTTCGCCAATCAACCCTTTTGCGCCGAACTGAAACGCCCGCTCGACGCCATCGTCGGCCGGACCGATCGCGATCTGTACCCGGTCGAATTGGCCCAGAAGTACATGAGCGACGACCAGCGCGTCATCGAAACCGGAGAGGTGTTCGAGGACATTGAGGAGCATCTGAACGTGGAGGGAGACAAGAGCTACGTTCGCATCCTCAAGG
Source organism: Gemmataceae bacterium (assembly GCA_036557825.1). GTDB lineage: Bacteria > Planctomycetota > Planctomycetia > Gemmatales > Gemmataceae > JAJPHU01. The sequence continues at coordinate 7,825 of DATBGU010000379.1, read as the reverse complement.
CGCCTTTGCGCGATTCGCGCGCGGAAGTGATCGGCATGCAGGGCATCTTCTGGGACATCACCGATCGCAAGCGCGCCGAGGAGGAATTGGCGCGGGCGGCGGCGGAGTTCCGCGTGGCCCGCCGCATCCAGCAGAAACTGTTCCCCACATCCACTCCTCAGATCGCCGGCATGGACATCGGCAGCGCCACCTTCGGCTTCGACATCGGCGGAGCGTCGTATCCGGCCGAGGCCATCGGCGGCGATTATTACGATTATTTGCCGCTGCTGGACGGCGGTCTGGGCGTGGCCATCGGCGACGTGAGCGGCCACGGCATCGGCCCGGCCCTGCTGATGGCCGAGGTCCGCGCGTACTTGCGTGCCTTCGCCCACATGCGCGCCGAACCGGGCGAAGTTCTGGACCACGTCAATCGCGTCATTCTGCCGGACATCGAGGGCGACCGCTTCATCACGTTGTTGCTGGCCCGCGTGGACCCGCGCGGCCGATCGTTCACGTACGCCAGCGCCGGCCACCAAACCGGCTACATTTTCAACGCGGCCGGAGAGGTCAAACGCCCCTTGCCGAGCACGAGCATCCCGTTGGGCATCATGCCCGATTGCGATTTCACGGGCAGCGAACCCATCCACCTGGATAACGGGGATTTGGTGCTGTTCCTCACCGACGGCATTGTCGAGGCCCGCGCTCCCGATGGCACGATCTTCGGCACGCGCCGGACCATCGACCTGGTCCACCTCTATCGCGGGTTGCCGGCGAAGGCGATCGTGGAGAACCTCTATCACGCCGTCCGCGCCTACGCCCAGAACCAACCGCAGTACGATGACATCACCGCCACCGTCATCAAGGTCGGTTCCTTAATGGAAGACAAGAACTAACCACAGAGTCACAGAGAACACAGAAAAAGACACAGAGGAGAATAAAAGAACAAAACAGCTTTCTTGTTTCTTTGTTTTTTCTTCTTTTCTTGTTTTCTCCTCTGTGTCTTTCTCTGTGTTCTCTGTGACTCTGTGGTTAGTTCTTCTTGGGCGATGCCGCCGATTGCAGATACGCGATAAGGTCGGCCAGCTCTTGCTTGCTCAACTGCATCTCCAATCCTTCGGGCATCACGGACTTGCCCGTCGCCTGGATCTCGTCGATCTGTTCGCGCAGGATGGTGTCTTCCGCCTTCTCGCCGCGGCGCAGCGTGATGCTCGACGCCGTGTCGGCGGCGATCAGGCCGCTGAACGTCTGCCCTTTCTTGGTGACAATCTGATAATTCAGATAGCGTGGGTCCACTTCTCGACTTGGATCGAGAAGGTCGTTGAGCAGCTGCTCGCGCGACTTGTTGCGCAGCGCCGAGACGAGATCGGGGCCCACCTCGAAACCTTCATTCTCCAAGCGATGACAGACGGCGCAGTTCTTCTTGAAGATGGTCCTGCCTCGGCCGGCGTCCGCTTTCAGTTCGAGGGCCGCGCGATAGTCCGTCACGACTTTCTGACGTTCGGGGGCGGACTGTCCGGCGAGAATTCGTCGAGCGCGTTCGCGGAGCTTGGGGTCCGGGTGCTTGCGAAGCTGCTCGACACGAAGTGGTTCGAGCTGATTGCTCAGCACTTTCTTCTCTTCGATGGCGGTCAGTAACGGAGGAAGGCGTTCGGCGCGAGCGAAGAGCGCCTCGACCACCTCGCGCCGAACGGACGGACTGTAGCCGCTCCACCCGGCGAGCAGCAGGTCGGCGACCTCAGGCCGATGGTGCGCGGAAAGGGCGCGCACCATCGCCGACTGCATTTCCGGCGGTGTCTGTGGACTCAGCAATTCGGAGGCGGCGGACGCGGCCAAAGCGTAAGGGCCGCGACCGAGAAGACGGGCGGCCGCGATTCGCTCGGCGCTTGCGCGTTTCTTATTTCGGCTCACGGCGACGGCCTGCTCGAAGAGCGGCAGGGTCCGTCGCACGGACTCTTTCAGGGACGGGGGCGGATTCTCCCAGAGGCGAGCCAACGGGCGGGCACTATTTTGCAAACCCTGTCCCAGACCATCGAGAAGCGCGAGTTGCCAGGGTGCGGCTTCCTTCGAGGTCGCGCCCAGCAGAGCCAACGCCCGCGCCAGGTCCGCGTCGCCGGCCTTCGTGCCGAGGAGGGCGGCGAGACGGTTCAGCAATTGCAAGTGCGCCGCCGTGGCTCCGTCGAGGAAGGCTTTGTCTCGGACGAGTGCTTCCAGCAGGTCGATGCCGCAGCCATGCGTCGAGCTGAGGACCGCCGTCTGCGTCCAACGGTCGCCGGCGTCCTTCCGCGCCACACCAGCAAGGGCGCGCACTGTCTCTGGGGTGTCACTCGCGCCCAGGGTGAAGGCGAGTTGGAAGCGCACGCGCGGCGCGGGATCGTCCGCCAGCGCCGCCACTGCGTCGCGCAATTTCGCCGAGATCCGCAGGCGCTCATCCGAGAGTCGCAGCGCTTGCTCGCGCACGCCGGGTTCCGCGTCTTTCAGGGCGTGCTCGATGTCCTCGTCGGTTAGCCCTTTCAAGCCGTGCAGGGTCCACAAGGCATGGGCGCGGCCGGGAGGGGTCTTCGATGCGCGGGCGAACTCGCGCAGCCAGCGCACGGCGGTCTTGTCCTGGCGCTCGATCAGCAGTCGCTGCGCCGTCAGTCGCCACCACAGATTATCGTCGCTGAGATGCTCGACCAGCGCCTGGGTGGTCGCCTTGCGCAGCGAGGGCCGGCGTCGCGGTTGCTCCCTGGCGCTGATGCGCCAGATGCGACCGCGTCCCCGGCTCTGCAAGTTGAGCTTCTTTTTGATGTCGTCCGGCAGCGACAACGGCGTCTCGATCACCTCGCGGTAGAAATCGAGGACGTATAGCGCCCCGTCTGGACCGAGCGTGAGGTGTACCGGGCGGAACCAATTGTCCGTTGAGGCGAGGAATTCGCAACTCTCCTCGCCGGCGGCGCGCTTGGCGGTGAACGTGGCTCCGTTGTCGGTCAGCACATCGCGATGGATAAGGTTGTTGGCGGGGTCGCACACGAAGACGTTGCCGCGATAGGCTTCGGGGAACCCGTGCGCGGCGTACACGACGGGGCTGCACGCCGAGGTGATGTAGCCGCCCGGCACCAGCTCAGTGGTCGGGAAGTTGCGCGGATCGTAGCCACCCTTGCCCTCCTTGCGGCGCGTGGTGCGCTCGACACGCCAAGCCTCGAAAGCACTGATACGATGCACCTTGCAGGCGGCGCCGTGATCGGGAATGTCCAGCGTGACGGCGCTGACCGCCAGCGACGGATTGCGGCTCAGGTAGTGGTCGGGCAGGACGATGTGCCGCAGATGCTGGCTGTTGGTCGCGGTGAACCAGTGCTGCCATTCGTCGGGCGCCAACCCATACTGTCCGCCGCCGGAGGTCGGCTCCAGACTGCCGGGTGTCTCGGGATGGAAGCGAATGCCGCGACTGCGCAGCGTCACGGCGGGGGCGTCCGGCTTCTCGGCCGAGCGGATGGTGCCGCCGTTGTTGCCGGCGACGCCGTACACCCAGTTATCGAGTCCCCATTGCAGACTGTTGACGAGTTGCTGAATGTTGGCGAGGTTGAAGCCGGTGTACAACGTGCGCCGCCGCTCGCCCTTGCCCGTCCCTTTCGGATCGTCGAGGTAGATCAACTCGGGCGCGTTCGCCACCAGCAGACCGCCGCGCCACGGCATGACTCCGGTCGGGAAGCGCAAACCATCGGCGTACACGCGGCTCGTCTCGTAGACGCCGTCGCCGTCGCGGTCCTCCAGAACCTTGATGCGGCCGGAGGTGATCTCGCCCGTTCCGACGCCGCCGTTGGGATAGCCGCGCATCTCGGCGACGAAGATGCGGCCCTCCTCGTCGAAGGTCATCGCCACCGGATCGATCACGTCCGGCTCGGCGGCGAGGAGGTCGATTTGAAATCCCTTGGGCAAACGGAAGGTCGCTTGCTCCTCGCGCGGCGACAGTGGACCTTTCGGCGACTCGCCCACCTTCGGCTCCTCGGCCTGGATGGTCAGGAGGACGAGAAGCATGCATCCGAGGATCAGGCTCAGCCGGTGCAGGGGAGGTATGGCGTGCATGAGATTCGCCTTATGGTTGGAGGAAGAATTCGCGGAGTTCAGTCTAATCAGCGCGGCTTCTTCCGTCGAGCGGCTCACGCCAGTCATCCGACAATGCCCCGAGCGTGTAGCTTGCGGCACTACTGGAATGCAATTCCAAGATCCGTTTCAATTGCTTGCAAATCTCTTTTAGTCTTTCCACCAGCCAGGATAGACCATTTCTGCATGAACGGATGATCCCCTGGGGGCATAAGACACACCACCTGATTCGGACGACTATACGCCTGCATCGAATTCACCTTTCCGTAGTGGGTCCATCCATGTTCCTCAAAACGATAGTTGGACTCGTCAGGGGCGTCTGCCTGGCCACAGAAGCGATACCCATCGCCTACCGCTTGATAGTGCAGCATGACGGCCAAGAATACCGAGCATTTCCGATGTTCAGGATACCACGAGATCGGTTCATCATTGATGCCTTGCGAGACAGGCGGATCATCTGAGCCAGCATTCCGAATCGAGACCCCCCACCAACAGACACATTGGTTTTCTTCCATAAAAATGAGCCGTTGCTTGTCAAGGAACCATTTCGTTGGCGGCAGCAGTCGATGGAGGCAGGCATTGAATCGGCGCTCGCGACCAGCGACCAGGTAGTAGTCGCGGAGTGCTGCGGGGACTCGGACGCTGAGGCGCTTCTCAGCTGCGGCAAGAACTTCGGAGGATAGAGAACTGCGCACCGTGAGGGGATATCCGAACGTCTGATACATCGTGCGATAATAGTTCTTGAACGATGCCATCTACTCAGCTACCACCTGTGCCGCATAAACCAATGATGGGGTCGGTGTCGGGAGCCGAGCGGCACTCGTGGTCCGGCTCGGCTCGCCGGACCTACCCAAGTAGTGTAGACAGTCTATCTCAAAAACCGATCGCGCTGCGCAACTACGGCGATGCACGCGGCCGTAGGCCAGCCAATAGAGGCTCTCGCTGGGCTCATCGGGCGGCACCCATTTGTCCGAGGAAAAGCGATCTCCTATCAAGTCAGGATGCCACCACCGAATCTCCTCATTCTCGGTGCCAGCGCACGCGCGGCCGCCTTTTCCGCCCTGCGGGCGGGATTGCGGCCGTGCTGCATCGACCTGTTCGCCGACCTCGATTTGCAAAACCGCTGCCCCGTGCAGCGTCTGATCGGCCGTTATCCGCACTCTTTTCTCGACCACCTCGACGCGGCCTCACCCGGACCCTGGATGTACACCGGCGGACTGGAGAACTGGCCGCGTCTTGTGCGGCGTTTGGCGGATCGCCGGATGCTGTGGGGCAATTCGGCAGCGACCCTAAGACGCGCGCGCGATCCCGAATATGTCACCACATTGCTGCAAGCCGCCGGCATGTCCGCGCCCATGCTCCGGCCGTCAGGCGAGCGAGGCGAAGCGGCGCGGCGCTGGTTGTGCAAACCCCGCAAAGGCGCGGGCGGGAGCGGCATTCGCTTCGCGGACGAGGAGACTTTCGAGGAGCCGTCCGCGTATCGTCAGGAGTACATCGAGGGGCGGCCGTGTTCGCTGCTCTACGTTGGTGATGGAGCGCAGGCGCGGTTGCTGGGGATGACATGGCAACTCGTCGGCGTTCCCTTCTTGCACGCGGGGCTGTTTCGCTACTGTGGCAATATCGGGCCTGTTGATCCGGGCGTCGTCCGCCGTCCCTCGCTGCAAGCGCTGGGCGATGTGCTGACAGGCGGGTGCGGGCTGCGCGGCTTGTTCGGCGTCGATGGCGTGCTGCGCGAAGATGTCTTCTGGCCCGTCGAGATCAATCCGCGTTACACGGCCTCCGTCGAGGTGTTGGAACACGCCACCGGATTGCCGGCCCTGGCCTACCATGCTCGCATGTTCGTCCACGGCGCGCTTCCTCCGCCTGCGTCGCCGGCCGTGATCGAGAAGTATGTCGGCAAGGCGGTCCTGTTCGCGCGGGCCGACCTCGTGTTTCCCGCGGATGGTCCGTGGATGGCGGAACTGCGTTCGCCATCGTCCGTCGTCGATCTACCGGGCTTCGCCGACATCCCTTCCGCCGGCGAGGGCATCGAAGCGGGCCGGCCTATTCTGACGTTCTTCACTTGGGCCGACTCGCCTTCCGCTTGCGAGGACGCCCTGCGGCGAATGGCCGCCGACCTCGACCGCCGGCTGTTCGAGCGATAAAACCATCCCTGTTGCCAGCAAACAGGGGGCTGACGCCCCCGCTCGCCGATTGGAGATCCCGACGTGTCCTCCATGCCTCTCAACGAACGTGCCTTGCGTCTGGCCGATCACATGGCCGCCACCGCCGGTGCGCTGCGCGTCGCCGTCAGCAACACGCCCAACGGCGCGCGGCTCATCGACTGCGGCATCGCCGTTCCCGGTGGTTTGCAGGCGGGCCTGGCGATGGCGCGCGTCTGCCTGGCGGGACAGGCCGAAGTGACGCTGACGCCGGGTCAATTTGACGATTTGCCTTGTCCACTCGTGCAGGTTTTCAGCGATCATCCCGTGCTGGCATGCATGGCGTCGCAGTACGCCGGCTGGCAGGTGTCGGTCGGCAAGTTCTTCGCGATGGGTTCCGGTCCCATGCGGGCGGCGTACGGCAAGGAAGATCTGTTCGAGCAAATCCCCGGCCGCGAACAGGTCAGCGCCGCCGTTGGCGTGCTGGAAACGCACAAGCTGCCCGGCGACGAGGTGACGTCGTACCTCGCCGAGCGTCTGAACCTGCCGCCGAACAAGCTGACCCTGCTGGCGGCGCCGGCGGCGAGCCAGGCGGGCAACATTCAGGTGGTGGCGCGCTCGCTGGAGACGGCGCTGCACAAGCTGTACGAACTGAAATTCGATCTCGGACAGGTCGTGTCCGGTTTCGGCACCGCGCCGCTGCCGCCGGTCGCCGCCGACTTCCTCGGTGCCATCGGCCGCACCAACGACGCCATCCTCTACGGCGGACAGGTCGTGCTGTGGGTGCAGGCCGACGACGAACAGCTCGCCGCGATCGGTCCCCGGGTGCCGTCGTCGGACTCGCCCGATCACGGCGCACCGTTCGCCGAGATTTTCGAGCGCTACGAGCGCGACTTTTACCGCATCGATCCGCTTCTCTTTTCACCGGCGCGGATCGTCTTTCAGAACCTGCGCACGGGGAAAAGCCATGCGTTCGGACGGATCGAGCGCGAGGTGTTGCGCCGTTCCTTCGGGTTCGCCTGAGTTGATGTTATTCTGCTTGCCCGCGTCCTTGGCTGCGGAGTACGATGCACTATCACCTGCCCGAATTGCTCGTTCCACGCCCGCTCGATCGAGAGGACCGGATCTTGACTGGCCGATACATCCCCACCGCCCTGTTGACGGTCCTGCTCGCCGGTCTCTGGCAGGTGATCCCAAGCACCGTCCGCGCGGAGCGGTCGATTGCCGAGAAGGGCAAGGATCACTGGGCGTTTCAGCCCGTCCGTTCGACGGCGCTCCCCGCCGTCCGTGATCGCGCGTGGGTGCGCTCGCCGATCGATGCCTTCGTTCTGGCCCGTCTCGAAGCAGCGGGGCTGCGACCATCGCCGCCGGCCGACCGCCGCACGCTGCTGCGCCGCGTCTATCTCGATCTCATCGGTCTGCCGCCGACGCCGGCCGAGCAGCGCGCCTTTCTCGCCGACGATTCGCCGGAAGCGTTCGCCAAGGTGGTCGATCGGCTGCTGGCCCGCCCGGAGTACGGCGAACGCTGGGGCCGGCACTGGCTCGACGTGGTCCGCTACGCCGAGAGCAACGGTTACGAGCGCGACGGCGCCAAGCCCAGCGCCTGGCGCTATCGCGATTACGTC
>DATBGU010000378.1:0-3767 GCA_036557825.1 Gemmataceae bacterium | reverse complement strand
GGGGTGAGGAAGCCGTCGGAGAGCACCCGCCCCTTGAAGAAGACGATCTTCACCTTCTTCTTCGCCGGCTTGGCGGTCGCTGCGTCGGCGGCCGCTCCGCCTGCGAGCGCGGCCGTCAGGACGACGGCAGCCAGCGTGGTCTTTCCCCGCCCGATCGGCACGGCACGACTATGGCAGGACGCATTGACCCTCACAAGCCCTCCCTGTGCCAGTAGGCGGGTGACGGCCACCGCGCAATTTGCGGAGCTTTTCGCCGGTGCCCTACGCAAATTGCGAACGCGATGGGTGGTCGCGTGGGGCGAGTCGTGGCACTTTTCAGCTCACCTGGATGTGTCGGAGGTGAGGAGGCGTCTGGGTTTGGTGGGAGGAACGAAGTCTGAGGTTGGGGTCGACGAGCGACCGGGGGAGAACACGGCCACGGCCGAGTCGCGACGGCGCGCCGCGAGTGACCTGATCGAATCGCATGATGCCGTCTTCCGGCGTACCGCTCGCCGCTACTCGATCTGCGCGGACGACGCCGAGGATGCCTATCAGCGTGCGCTCGAGATCCTGCTGACGAAGGCACCTCCGATCCAGGGCGATCCCCTGGTCCGCTGGATGCAGACGGTCACCAAGCGGGAGGCCCTGTCCGTTCGCCGCCAGAGGGAGCGGCTGCTCGGGTCACCGCGTCCGCCGGGCGCTGATAGCGACGCCGACCGAGACCCGCTCGACTTCATCGCCTCGGAGAGCCCTGGGCCGAACGACAGGCTGGCGAGACGAGAGCGGGTTGCACGAAGTGGGGAGGCGCTGCAGACCCTGAAGCCGCAGGAGGTGCGCGCGCTCACGCTCAAGGCGCAGGGCTACTCCTACGCCGAGATCGGGGAGATCACGGGCTGGTCCTATACGAAAATCAACAGGTGCATGGCGGAGGGCCGCAAGCGGTTCCTCCAGGCTTTCGCCGACATCGAGCAGGGCCGCCGCTGCGAGGAGCTCGCCGCCGCACTTTCTGAGCTGGCCGACGGGGAAGTCGCGAACGGGGCGACCGATGCAGTCGAGTTCCACCTTCGGAGTTGTGCCGTCTGCCGCGCGAAGCTGCGGGCCTACCGAGCCGTTCCCGGCAAGGTTTTCGATCTGCTGCCGGGCGGCCCGCTCCTCGACCAGTCCATGGGCGGCCGTCCGCACGAGTGGATCGCCGAGCGCGCGGCTGTTGCCCTGGACAAGATCCGCGAGACCGGTTACTCGCTCCTAGCCCGAGGGGGAGGTGGGGGCGGCGGCGAGGCGACGACCCTCGCCACTGCTGGTGGGACGCGCGGGGCTGGTGTTGCCGCAGTCGCCAAGGTCCTCGCGATCTGCGGCGCGACCGCGGCCGGAGGTGCGACCTGTGTGGCGACCGGGTTGGTGGACCCGGGAGCCGTGGGCGGCGGCAGCGCATCGCATCATCAGGCGCCTGCCATCCACCGACCCGCTGAACCGACGGCCTCCGTGCCGGCGCAGGAGGAGGAGCCGCCGTCAGCGGAGCAGGTCGCGGAGCACAACGTGGCCGCATCCAAGGAGAGCGCGCCGGCCGCTGAGCGGCCGACCCCGGTCGAACAGAAGACGCGCCAGTTCAGCTTCGAGTCGAGCCCCGCACCCTCGTCCTCGAGTGGCAGCGGGACGAGCAGTGACTTCGGCGGCCCAACCGGTGGCGGCGGGGGCTCCGGAGGCGGTGGTGGTGGATCTGGCGGCAGTGGATTCGGAATCGAGAAATGAGGGGGCAGAACTTGACCGAGCTCGGACTCAGGATGGGGATGGCTTCAGCGGAGACCCGGAGAGGTGCAACCCACAGGGTGATACGGACTCGCCGGACCGGGCGACTCACCCTGATCGCACTTGGCTTTTGCGCCTTTGTCCTTCTCACTGCGCCGCGAGCCGCCGCGGACTACAGCGTCGTGCAGTGTGCTCCAGGGGGTCAGGGATACACCGAGGCCGCCTGGACGCCGTTCGGGCCGACCGGATTCAGCATCTGGGGGACAAACGAGTGTGGCGGCCCCCGCGGGCTGCGGCTTGATACGCACCATGAGGTCTACGGGGGGACTGGTTGGACTGGAAGTGGCTCGGGTCTCTCATGGCGTTTCACCGCCCCTCCATCAACCAGGATGACCTCTGCGAGCGCCTCTCTTCACTACGGGGACAACGGTGGATTCGCAGCGGCCTACTTCAGTGATGGGTCCACCGGGTTCCAAGTCCCCGATGGGGCCAACGGCGCCTCAAGCCTGTTCGCGACTGCAGCCACAAGTAGTGCGCATTTCTTCGAGGTCAGGCTCCAGTGCTTCGCGAATCCAAACTGTCACAGCGATTGGTCATATGTCTGGACGACCAATTTCTCCGCATCGGTGCGGGACGAGTCCATTCCGTCGATCTCGGCCAGTGGCGCGCTGCTAAGCGGCTCAGTGGTCCGGGGCGTCAAGGGGCTCCAAGCGATCACGACAGACTCCGGTGGCGGAGCCCGAACGATCGTGGTGTACGTCAACGGCGTGGTCTCGAAGAGTGTCGACTTTTGTCCGCCGGATTACCGGGGAATTTCCTACACACACTTGAAGCCCTGCCCCAGCGGCTTTACGGAGGGGTTCGCGGTCGACACGGAAAAGGATCCCGGCTGGGTCGACGGCCCGAATGACCTGACAATCTGCTCGACGGACGCCGGGGGCAACCTCTCCCCTTGCTTGCACCGGACAGTGACCGTTGACAACTCTTGTCCGGGCTCGGGCGGGACCAGTGCCGCAAGCCTCGATGCCGGTGTTGATGTTCGCGGAAAGCTGTCCGATCGAGCCGCGATCACGTCCAACGACTATCCAGTGCTCCGTGGTGTAGTCAGGGACGGTGCAGGAAACTCGGTTTCAGGAGCAACTGTGTGCGTGTACCAAACGGTTGATCTCGTTGATGCGTCACGGGAACTCGTGAGTACGGTGACGACGCAAGGAAATGGACGCTTCGCGACTAGGCTCGACGCTGGACCCTCGCGGCAATTCGATTTGGTCTATCGCTACAACGACGGCGTCCTGCGTGATGGCGTGGACCTTGATTCGGTCGTGGTTCCCACCCTGAGGATCGCGAAGAAGCACCTGGCGAATGGGCAAGCTGAGCGCTTCAGGGGACGGCTCCCAGGACCCAATGCCGATAGCCGGGCCGTTGCCCTGCAAGCGCGTGTTGGCCACAAGTGGCGGACGTTTAAGCAGCTTCGGACCGAGCCGGACGGCAGGTTCTACGGCAAGTACCGATTCACCCAGACAATCGGCCGCGTGCACTACGTCTTCCGCGCCCTTGTAAAGCGTCAGGGGGGCTACCCGTACGAACCGGGTCGCTCACGAACGCGGAATGTCCAGGTACAGGGCTAGAGGTACAGAAGAAACTGCTTGTGTCGTTTCGACTATTTGCCCGGTTTCGCCCGCAAACACAGGGCGTAAGCAATGACGGGTTGATTCCCCACACCATCGTCCTGCTCGACGTACCAGCCATTGCCTTGCGGAGCAGAGATTCGGGCGGCGCCAGTGGCGCCGCCACCGCCACCCACTAGCCGTTCTCCGCGTCCGCAGGATGCGACGGTCTTGAACTGACCAGTGGCCTGAACAACACGGATCCCAGCCAAGTCCCTAGCCGTCACATTGAACGGCTTGATCGAGCTGCTGGTGACGCTGTTCTTCGGGGCGTTGCTCCCCGCGATGGCGGTCGCTCCCCCGGCAACCGCGATCAGCAGGGCCAGTGTGGCCGCGATGTTTGCGTAGCTGAGATGAGATCTGAGCCGCCGCATC
>DATBGU010000377.1:0-37249 GCA_036557825.1 Gemmataceae bacterium | reverse complement strand
GCGGCGCGTCCGCCGCAGCACCTCGAACACTTCCCGATCGACGCCCTCCCACGAAGTCGTCTCGACCCGCGATTTCTCCGGCTTTTCGCCCTTCTTGCGGCGGACCATCCGCACTAGGCGCACTTGCCGTTGTCCGCGCATCACTTCCCACGACGACTCGTTGAGCCGCAGCAGCGGATACTCGTCGCCGACTTGCAGCAGCACGCCCTGGCCCATGAGCTGATAAACCCAATCGCGCACGTCCGCTTTGCCGTGGCCTTTGAGCAGGCCGAACGTCGTCAGCTTCTCGTGGCCGCGCTTGCGGACGTTCTCGGTGTTTTCGCCGCGCAGCACGGCGGTGACGTGGCCGATGCCGAAGCCCTGCTTGACGCGCGCCACGCACGACAGAATTTTCTGCGCCACGATCAGCGCGTCGGGCACTTCCTCGGTGTCGCCCAGGCACAGATCGCAGGCGTTGCAGCGCTCCGGCTCATACGTCTGGCCGAAATACCGCACGAGGGCGCGATGACGGCAGACGGCGCCGCGACAGTAGCGGTCCATGTCGTCGAGATGCTTCAAGGCGCCGGGCAGATGCGTCTCGTTGCCGGCCTCGCGCGCCGACTTTTCCAGCATCGAGCGAAAGGTGTACAGATCGCCGCCGGAGTACAGCAGCACGCACTCGGCCTCCAGGCCGTCGCGGCCGGCGCGGCCGGTTTCCTGCTGATAATGCTCCAGCGATTTGGGCATGGCCGTGTGCAGCACGAAGCGCACGTTGGAGCGATCGATGCCCATGCCGAACGCCACCGTGGCGACGATCACATCGACCTGTTCGGAAGCGAACGCTTCCTGCGTGGTCTGCCGCTGCTCGCCGCTCATGCCGGCGTGATAGGGCAGCGCCTTGACGTCCTTCTTTTGCAGACCGGCGGCCAGGTCGTCCACATCGCGGCGGCGCAGACAGTAGATGATGCCGGCCTCGCCCTCGTGACGCTGGACCACTTCGAGCGTCTGTTTCAGTACCTCGTGGCGCGGCAGGACGCGATAGGTCAAGTTCGGTCGATCGAAGTTGCCGACCAGCACGACGGGATCGTTGAGGGCCAGCTGCGCGATGATGTCTTGACGCACTTGCTCGGTGGCCGTGGCCGTGAAGGCGTGGACGGCCGCGTTCGGAAAGAACTCGCGCAGCCGGCTGAGTTGACGATATTCCGGCCGAAAATCGTGGCCCCAATGACTGATACAGTGGGCCTCGTCGATGGCGAAGGTGTGTACGTCGATCTGCTGCAAGATGCGGTGGAAATCGGTCTGCACCAGCCGTTCCGGCGACACGAACAGCAAGCGCACTTCGCCCTGGCGCACGTCCATCTCGTAGGCGAAGCGCTCGCCCGCCGACAGCGAGCTATCGATCTGCGACGCCGCGATACCGCACGCGCGCAAGCTATCGACCTGATCTTTCATCAGGGCGATCAGCGGCGACACGACGACGGTGGTTCCGCCGCGCAAGACGGCGGGAGCCTGATAGCACAGCGATTTGCCGCCGCCGGTCGGCAGCACGACGAGCGAATCGCGACCGTCGAGGACCGCTTGCATGGCCTGGTCCTGCAACGGCCGCAGCGTACGGAAACCCCAGTGACGGACGATGATTTCCTGCAACTCTGTCAGGGATCTGTTCGCGTTTGGGGAGGACATTGTTTGGACTCCTGCAATTCCGTACATGATGCGCGATGGCAGGAGGCTTGAAAAGGCCAGCTTCCTCGCGGAGCCAAAATCCAGCAGCGAGGTGCTGAGGCCGCTGTCGAGAAGGATTTGATCGACGCACTGAAGAACGGCGTCATTTTCGCGGCCGGCGTGGACGTGACCGACCCGAAGCCGCCCGACCCGGCGAACGAGTTGCTACGATTGCCGAACCTGGTGGTCGCTCCGCACATCGCCAGCGCCACGGTCGGCACGCGCAACGCGATGGCGGAGATCTGCGCCAACAACCTGCTCGCGGGGCTGAACGGCCAAAAGCTACCGGCGTGGGTGAATCCGGAGGTGGAGGGTAAGCGCTAGCGATAAAGCGCTCACCCTCCGCAGGCATGCGAGGAGCCAAGAAGAGTTAGCAAGTCGTCAGCGACTGGGTTTTCGTCTGAAAGCTATTAACTGCTGTCTGATCGAGGGCGGCTCGCTTCCGGCGTAGCCAACCGTAGCCAAGCATACTCACGATACCGATGCCGAGCATCGTGACACTCGCGGGTTCGGGAACGGCATTCACATCCGTTTCCGGAGTCAACAGGAAGGCATCATACTGGCCGCTCGTCGTGAGCCCGTAGCCTACAATCTGCCCGTTATCATTGATAGCGGTTGCCGCCACAAGATATGAAAAGCCCGAATTGGACGGCAAGAGCGAGTTGAGATCGGTCATGGTGCCGTTGCTGTAGAGGAAAGCGTGGGATGTATTGTCGGAAGTGGTCGCAGTGCCGACGACCTGCCCGGCATCGTTAATGCCAGAGGCGCTGCTAACGGTTCCCCCGAACGTGCCCAGGTCGGTTACGACGTATTCCGCTTTCGCGGACGATGGAAAACTCACCATCGCAACAATTAGTACACCAAAGATGACTCGCTTCATGGGAAAAAGCTCCTCACGGGGGTATACGAAAATCACTTTACCAGCCACTACTTGCTATCGGTGGGGTGGCTGGATCGGAAGGGTATCAGGAACGCTCCCGACACCCTTTTCTGAGGCTCGTTGTTGCCAGGTCATCCTTCAGTGCCGCAGCGCCGCGAACGCTTTGCGGGTCATGCAGCGGCGAACGCGGCAGCAAGCCCTTCGCCTTGACGGAGTTCTCGAACAGCAGCGTCCGCGGGTCATGCCGGCGTGGCTGCTTGCCCAGCTTCATCATGGATTCATTTCGCGGCATGACTGTTTTCCTTTCTCCCCGAAGCGCAAGGCGAACTGTGCGCCGAGAATGGCGGCAGCGAACCGCCTTGCGCTTTCCTACAATCGGATCGTCCGCGCACAAGGAGAGCGAGATGGCACTCGGCCCCATTGCCGAGCAGGGAGAAGAATCTCGATCTGCTGAGCGTCTACGCTGAGGATGGGCGTCCTCACTCGCCTTCATCCTCCAGGCACCGTTTCTTCCCAAACCGGACGCGCTTGTTTCCCAAAGAGTTGAAAAAACGTCCGCCGTATGGTCGCGCCGCACATCGCCAGCGCCACGGTCGGCACGCGCAACGCGATGGCGGAGATTTGCGCGAACAATCTGCTCGCGGGGCTGAACGGGCAGTCGCGGCCGGCGTGGGTGAATCCGGACGTGGAAGACAAGCGGCGGCGCTAACGCGGGAGGACTTCACAGCGCACTCGGCCACCTCACATCAGAGGGACGCAGACCAGCGGGACCCGCAGGTCCCGCTGGCCAACCGGGGCACGATAAGGCGACCTGGTGGAGCAGATCGCGGCGTTAGACGAGCGTGAAGCTCAATTCGTGCTCCGTCGGGTCTGTTCCGGCCGTCCAATAGAAGTTGTAGCGACCGGCCTTGAGTCCCTTCGTGCTGAGGTTGAAGATGTACCCGCCCAGGCTGGCGTCGTATCGGAAGAGGTTATGCGGGTTCGCATTGCCGGAGTCCTGGACGGTCGCCGGCGTCGTCGTGCCGTCCGCGTTGACCTGCTCCAACCGGAAGGCGGTCACGTCGATGCTCGAAGACGATACGTTGTTCCCCGCGGCGTCGGTGAGTTGGATCTTGATTGGGATCGTCCGTCCGGCGTGAAATGGCCCCTTGAGGTCGGTCAGGGATCGAGCGCCGAACGAGATGGTAATGGTGGCCGTGGCTGACCCCGACTCGTAATTGTCATCCCCCGCGAACGAGGCGGTGACGGTGTAGAGGCCGGGACCGACCGGCGGGCTGGTGGTCGTCACCACGTTGCCGCTCGCATCGGTGTGAGAGTAGCTGAACGTCGGCGTACCCAGATCTTCGTCGTTGACTCCGGCGATCGATCCCGTCACGGCGTGTTCCAGCCCGTCGTACGTGAAGTTGCCGCCGGTGACCGTGACGGTCGGAGTGGCCTTGGCCACGTTGAACGTCTGATCGACCGGCGTGGCGGCATCGTAGGTAGAGTCACCCGCCTGAGACGCTTCGATCGTGACGGCCCCAGCCCCGGTGAGGGTCACCTTCCCGGTTGCGGGGTCATAAGTCGCGGGGCCGGAAACGATACTGAAACCCACCGGCAAACCGGATGATGCCGTTGCGCTGATGGGAAACGGGCTGTCACCGTAAGTCTTGTCTGGAATCGGCCCAAAATCGATGGACTGGCTCAGCTTGCTGCCGACCGTCACCGTGACCGTTCCCGTGCTGGTCGCGAGCCCGTCACTCGCAGTATAGGTAAAAGTGTCGGTGCCGGAGAACCCGGTGGCCGGCGTGTAGGTCACATCACGGGTAGCGGGATCGAGCGCTACCGTCCCGCCGTTTGCGCTTGTCGCTGATACGGCGGTCAGGGTCAGCGTGTCCCCGTCTGGATCGGTGTCGTTGGACAGCAGCGAGGCCGACGAGACCGTGACCGGAGTGTTAACCGCGGTGCTAAGCGAGTCGGGAGCCGCAGTGGGCGCCTGGTTGACCCCGCCGCTCCGCAGGTTGCCGAAGGCGAACGCGAACGTGTTCGGCGTGCCGAGGGTCGGCCCGTCGGGAGTGTTCGGCTCCCCGAGCGAATAAACCTTGGCGTTCACCGCGTCCAGGGCGGAGAGCATATCGGCCTCGTTCCCGGCCGCTCCGTAGTAGATGTTGAACGAGGTCTTCGCTCCGGCCGCCAGCGGGCCGAGGTCAAAGTCGAACACCGCCCCGTGGTCAGCCGGGCCGGAGTCGGTGAAGTTTTCGTTGATGGGGGCAGAGAGTGTGCCGGGATTGACCAAGGGATTGGCCGAGGCGAAGCCATTGTCGCTCGTGTACTTCAGCACGTCCGTCGTCCCCCATCCCTGGAGGGTGACAAACTCGTTGAACGCCGTCGGTTCGATGTCCCAGTCCATCACCCGGCGGTAGACCAGGTCGGGGATGTCCGTCGCCCCAGGGCCTGAATTGTCAATGGTGACCGTCACCTCGTACAGGTTCGGGGTCTGCGAGGACGGGTGGTAGTCGTGGGTGACCGTCAGACCGGGAATGGTCGTGACGGCATTGGTTGTGACATAGGTGGAGGAGGTGAGCGCATCGCCGAGTGGGGTGAGATTGTTTGCCCCGCCGTCAGCGGACTCGTTGGCGTAGCCGGAACGACCGCTGGTGGGGTCGGCGATTCCCCACCCTTCGCACAGACACCCATCCGCCGTCGCTTCGGCGTTGGTGGGAACATACCGTAGCCCGACATATGTGTTGTGCAGCTCCGAGGAGGGATCTCCTCCCGGTACGTTCAAATCGGCAGAGGTGTGGATGCCGACTTCAACTACGCCGTTGGAAATGATCGCTGGCACGATTCGTTGGTCGAGTGCCTCAAGGCTAAGCCGTACTCGGTTGGACTTTCGGGCGCTGCGGTGAGTGGCGGACGGTTTGAGCCAGCGGCGCATCCAAGACTTGAGCGAAAACATCAGCAGACTCCTTCGCCTCATTGTGAAAGAGAACCCCTGCCGACAGTCGGCTGGGCGGATCACACGACAGCGTGAAAATCACCGGGGGAGGTGGTGACCCTCTGCGCGGCAAGGAGTTGTCCGAGCGACCGCAGGCCGTTCCCCAAATCAGACTTTCGCGGTCAAGCCCGTATCCATGCCGCGCAGAGCGTGACTACCGGGTGTCCGGGGTGAATCATTTTCACCCAAGGAGATTGAAGTGTCCTGCGAGATCACTACCGAGCAGGGAGAACACTTTGCTCTGCTGGGCGTCTGTTGTGGGAGCGGGACATCCTCAATCGCCTTCAGCCTCCAGGCACCGTTTCCTCCCAAACCGGACGCGTTTTTTTCCGAAAAGGACGAAAAGCCCTCCAAAGCGGCAGATTCTCGGGTTCTTCCCATTAGGGAACTGGCCGTCCAGGTCGAGCGATTAGCTCGGCAAGTACGCGGGACAGGCTTCCCATATCAGCCCTTTGAAAGCATCTTCAAGAGCCGGCTGGAAAGTCTGTCCCGCGTAAGTTTCTTTCATGCCGCCGAACAAGAAGGCCCTTCTTCGGCGAAGCTCTCAACCATTCGCGTTCGCCGTGGAGGGGCCGTAGACGCCCAGTTCCATGGCGACCATGCCCGGCAACTGGAAGCCGAGAACATCCACATTGTTAATGACGCCTGGATCGCCGTACTGGCAGGAGAACAGGCCGAAGTTATCCGTCTCGCCTTGGGCCGTCGAGTACGGGGGCAAGCCAACCTGCTGGCCCGAGGAATTGAACGAGGAGGCCTGCTGCTGCGGAGTCAGTTGGCCGAACGTGAGCGTGGCGGGCAAAAACAGGTTGTCGTAGTTCATGTACAGCGGCGCGCTGAAGGCGCTAAATCCGTACTCGTTTGAAGAAGAGCTATTGAACGAACCGGTGTACTCCACCGCCAGGGACTGGCTGGAAAGTACCGACAGTATGGGCAGCGTGAAGGTGAACGTGGCATCGCCCTTCGAGTCCAGCGTTTGGCTCTGTTGCTGATTGTTCAGGTTGACAAAAACCTTACCGGAAGGAGTGCCGGCTCCCGCAGGCACGGGGATGATCTGGCCGTTCGACGAGTTAAATTGCGGAGTGGTTGTCACCGATACCGTGACCTTTTCCGTCACGGTGCCGGCGGCCAGGTTCGGCGTGACCTGGACGCTCGCGTTCGTGGCGGTTGCCGCGAAAATGGGAGTCGGCGTCGCGATTGGCGCGGAAACGGGACTCGGCGTCAGCCGGTCCTCAAGTTCCTCCAGACGCAGTCGGGTGGACGGGCGCGGCCCGGACATCCTCGAAGTGGCTCTCTTCGCGAGAACGGCATTCAGCAGGTGCTTGAAAAACATCGTCATCTCTCCTCAGAATAACTGCGAGGCATATTTCCGGACGACGGGTCCAAAAACACTCTGCCTTCGGCAGAATGCCTCATTGCAGTCGTGAGTTGCAATCGGCGAACACCCGGCCCCATTGCCGAGCAGGGAGAGTTGATGTCTCAGTCTGCCTGGGCGTTTATGCTGAAGCTGGGCGTCTTCAATCGTCTCCATCCTCTAGGCACTTTGTCCCACCGAACCGGACGCGCTTTTTTCCGAAAAAGATAAAAAATCGCCCGCCGTTCTTTATGCAGATACGACCGCCGTATCTGCCCTCTCCACGCTTCGAGGCGCCGTCTGGCGTCCACGCGGCGATAGGTCGCCGCACGCAACTGCTCTCGTTCCTCGTTGTGGTCAATGGCCGACAGGTCCGCTTCTCCGCCGTGCGAGAGCGTTCTTGTCACGGCCTTGTGCGGACCAGGCGAAGACTTCTGTCCTCCTCCTGGACCAGGCGGAAGCCCGGCGAGCAGACGCAGCGCACCGCGAAGCCAGCCTCCTCGGTCGTGGCGACCAGACCGGTACAGCCGTGGTTCTCCAGCTAATCCAGCACTTCTTCGGCCTGCGCCTTGGTCAGCCCCGACACCACCGCCGCCTTCACTTCCCCTTTCCGCTTCACCTCCGAATCGACGATCTCCGGCGGGCTGTGGCCGTCCACCGGCAGGTTGCGGAAAAACGCCGAGAACCAGGGCGGGAAAGCAGCCAAAGCTGTCAGGGGAGGCAAATCCTCGATGTGAATCATCCGGTTGACGGCAAGCGGGAAGATTCGTGTGCCTTCCTGCTGCGGAAACTGGAATTGACCCCGAAATGGTCCGCGGCCGAGCTACCGGAAACGAAGGTTCCAGCGGGGAAACGCTGCGGCCAGTTCGTCGACGTCACGGCTGCGCAACGTCTCCAGGAGCAGGAGCCGTCTCCTGTTGCCACGTTCCACCATCGCTAAGTTTGCAGTTTTCCGACTTGAGTATACCCCTTGCAGAGATAGGCTGGAAGAGTTTGAAGAGAAAAGAACCCGCCAAACGACTACCCGATCCGTTCTCCTCTTAGGATGCGGAAGAAACATCATGCGTCTTCAGACCATACCCTCCGACTCCGTGGACGTTCTCATCGTCGAGGACGACAGCCTCCTCCGCGCCGCCCTGCGTCTGCTGCAGGAACGTGGCGGCTATCGTTGTGCCGAGGCACGGGACGGCCGCCAGGCGCTGGCCGTGGCGCGGGAACAGCCGCCGCGATGCGTGCTGCTGGATCTGGTCCTGCCAGGGCTGGACGGCTTTGCCGTGGCCCGGCGGCTGCGCGCCGATCCGCGCACCTTCGGGACGCACATCCATTGCTTGGCGGAATTTCAACACCAACAGGTTCGGGAGTACGCGCAGCGAGTCGGCTTCGAGGAGTTCTTGACCAAGAACGCTCGCTCATATGCACAAACGCACCCATATAAAACAGTTTCTGAGTTGAAGCTGGGCGTCTTCAATCGTCTCCAACCTCCAGGCACCGTATCCCACCGAACCGGACGCCCTTTATTCCGAAAAAGATAAAAAATCGTCCGCCGTGACAGATCCTCGCGTTCTTCTATCATGGGGTTGTCCGTGACGCTCAACGTCGAGTGTCCCCGCCCACTGTTTTCGTTAGCCATCACGAGAGACGCACTTTATGCTTCGTAGACGAGCCAAACGTCCGCTGTTGGGAGTTTCCGTGTCTGGGGAGATAGAAATTGGGTCGCCGGACGCGGAGGCACCGCGTTCGGTGGACGAATTCGAGAAATGGATCGCCCAGGCCCGCGAGGGGTGCCAGGAGGCGCTGGGGCGTCTGCTCGATACTTGCCGGCGCTATCTGCTGCTGGTGGCCAACGCGGAGCTGACGCCGAGGATCTGGCCCAAGGTCGCGCCCTCGGACATCGTGCAGGATACCTTGCTGGAAGCGGGGCGCGATTTCCCCGCTTTTCACGGCGCCACCGCGGAGGAACTGCTGGGCTGGGTGCGCCAGATGCTGCGTCATAACGTGGCCAACGTCCACCGCCATTTCGACCGCGAGAAACGGCAAGTGGACCGCGAGGTGCGCCTGGAGGACGGCGCGGCCGACGCCTTACTGCACAATGCCCACGATCGAAGCGAAACGCCCAGTATGCACGCGCTGGCCCGCGAACAGGACGATCGGCTCGAACGGGGCGTGCGACAGCTGCCGGAGCATTATCGGCAGGTGCTCTTTCTGCACACGACCGAGGACTTGACCTTCGTGCAGATTGCTGAGAAACTAGGAAGCACCCCTGACGCCGTCCGCAAACTGTGGAGGCGGGCTGTCGAAGAACTCGCGAAACTCCTGGACTCGCCCCATGAAACGCCCTGACACCGTCAACGATGACGAACAATTCTCGCGCTCGCTCGCCCACTCCAGCGAGGCGCCGACCGCCGACGGGAACCCTGACCCGTCGGCCGATGCGGCTCTCTCTCCGCCGTTGCGGCAGCGGTTGCAGCGCGCCCTCGACTACCTGCGCCGTCTTCGGCAGTTATTGCCCGCGACGGACCCGCTGACCATCCCGTACTCGAAGCCCGAGCCCGCCACCGTGGTTCTGTCGGCGGACACCACCCTGCAAGAGGGCGCGGACGTCGGTCAGGTGGGACGCTTTCGCATCCTGCGCACGTTGGGCCAAGGCGGCGGCGGGATCGTGTTCCTCGCCTTCGATCCCGAGTTGCGCCGCAAGGTGGCCCTCAAAGTCCCTCAACTGGAGGCCTTGGTGTCGCCCGAACTGCGGCAGCGCTTCCTGCGCGAGGCCCGCGCGGCGGCCGGTCTGAACCATCCCAATTTGGTGCCCGTGCATGAGGCCGGCGAGGCGGACGGCCTGTGCTTCATCGTCTCGGCGTACTGTCCCGGCAGCAACCTGGCCGAGTGGCTGAGCCGGCAGATGGAGCCGGCGCCGGTCCGCCTGGCCGCGGAATTGGTCGTCGTCCTGGCCGACGCCGTGCGCTACATCCACGAGCGCGGCATCTACCACCGCGACATCAAACCAAGCAACATTCTCCTCGATTCCGACGCCGGACACTCCGGCGAGCTGGGCTTCACGCCGCGGTTGACCGACTTCGGGTTGGCGAAGGTGCGCGACGGCCAGACCGACGCCACCCGCAGCGGCGCCATGCTGGGCACGGCCCCGTACATGGCGCCCGAACAGATCGAGGGCCGACAGGACGACATCGGCCCGCGCACCGATGTTTATGGGTTGGGCGCGGTGCTGTACGAGGTGTTGACCCGCCATCCGCCTTTCCGCGGCCTGACGGATGCCGACACCATGCGGCAAGTGCTGGCGAACGAGCCGCCTGCGCCGCGACGCCTGCGCCGCGACGTGCCGGGCGATCTTGCAACCATCTGCTTGAAATGTCTGGAGAAGGAGCCGGCACGACGCTACGCCGCGGCGGCGGAACTGGCCGACGACCTGCGCCGCTTTCTCGCACACGAACCGATCCAGGCCAGGCCGCCCGGACGGATCGAGCGCCTGGGCAAGTGGGCGCGGCGACGGCCGGCGGCGGCGGTCCTGGTCGCCGCCGGCATTCTGACTTGCCTGGGGCTGCTGGCTGGTGGGCTATGGCACGAGGGGAGCCTGCGCGGGCACGACCGGAAACTGGCGGCGGCGGCGCGGCGCGAACAGCAACAGAAGGAGCGGCTGGAACAGCAATGCCTTGAGATTCGCGACAAGGAAGAACAGGTCCGGCAGGCGCGCGCCGCTCGCTACGCGGGAGACATGCGCCGAGCATGGAACGCCTGGCAATCGGGCCAGACCGAGGAGATGGCCGCGCTGCTGGAGGCGCACCGCCCGCGCGTCGCCGGCTCCGATTCGCGGGGCTTCGAGTGGTATTACCTGCACGCCCTGAGTCGAGGCAAACGCTCGTGCTTGCGCGCCACCATCACCGTCTATTGTCTGGCCTTCTCTCCCGACGGGCGGACCTGCGCGACCGGACATGAAGATGGCGTCATTCGTTTATGGGACACGGAGTCCGGGAAGGTGCGGACGGAGTTGCGCGTGGAAGAGCCCGCCAGCGTCTTTTCCCTGGCGTTCTCCTCGGATGGACGTTTCCTGGTTGGCGGCTATGGCAGCCCCAACGAGAATCGAGGCATGCCGCGCCTCTGGGACTTGTCGAGCGGCCAAGTGGTTTGGCAGTTGCCGGGCGGTTGCGGGAATTTGAGCGCGGTCGCCTTCTCACCAGACGGCGGCACCCTGGCTTTCGCCAGCCACCGCCGCTCCGCCAACGGCAGCAGGGTCCGCTTGTGGGATCTGGCGGCCCGAAAGCAACAAGCCGAAGTTCCTCTGCTCCCTGAAGGGGAACGGGTCGTTCACAGTCTGGCTTTCGCGGCCGACGGCAAGACATTGGCCCTGGGCTGCCAAGATGGTTCCATTCGGCTATGCGACGCGGCGGATGGTGCGATCCGCGCCACGCGCCTGGGACATGCCCAGAAGGTCTCGGCGCTGGTTTTCGCCGGCAACGATGTCCTCGTCTCCGCCGCCGCGGATGCGACGCTTCGCCTGTGGGACCGGAAGGAAAAAGATTGCCGCCATCTATTGCGTCAGGCCCGCGGCGTTTGCGGCCTCGCGGCTTCCGCCGACGGCCGAACGCTGACCTCGCTTGACGGAGACGGTCTGATCCGCGGCTGGGATGTCAACACCGGGCAAGAGCGATTTCGATTTCGTTGCCCCTTGCACGGCTGTCGCGCCCTGGCGCTGACGCGCGACGGCAAACGGGCCGCCGTGGGCAGCGTGAAAGGGATGCTCTGTTTTTGCGATGTGCCCCGAACGGCGGAAACCCTTTCCTGGTTGGGCCACCACGTATGGATTCGATCGTGCGAAGCCTGGGCGGTCGCCTTCTCGCCGGACGGCAAGGTTCTGGCCTCGGCCGGCGACGATCTGTCCGTGCAGCAGTGGGATCCCGCCACGGGGCGCAGCCTGAGCGCGCTCTACGGCCACAGCGCGCTGGTCTCCTGCGTGGCCTTCTCGCCGGACGGCCGCTGGCTGGCCTCGGGCAGTTTCGACAAGCTGGCGCCGGTGAAACTGTGGGACGCCGCCACGCGCCGCGAGGTCGCCGCCTTGCACGGCCACACGGCGCCCGTGGATTGCCTGGCTTTTTCGCCGGACAGCCGGCTGTTGGCCACAGCCGGCCGCGATGGGACGGTGCAGCTGTGGGACGTGGCCGCGCGCACGGAAGTCGAGACGCTGCGCGGCCACAACGTCCACGCGCTGGCGTTTTCGCCCGACGGCCGCACGCTGGCCCTGGCCGGGCCCGATCAGACGGTGTTCCTGTGGGACGTGGCGCGGCGCGAGGTTCGCTGGACTTTGCCGCCCCATCCCTGGGGGCACGTGGCCGTGGCGTTCTCGCCGGATGGACAAACGCTGGCCACCAGCGAGGCGCGCGGGGTCGTGAAGTTCTGGGACGCCGCCACGGGAGACCTGCGGAGAGAACTGAAATCTCACGACGACGAAATCCACTGTCTGGCGTTCAGCCCCGACGGCAAGACGCTGGCCACGGCGAGTTTCGATCGCACGGTGAAGTTGTGGCAGGTGTCCACGGGGGAGGAATTGCTGAAACTGCCCGAACACGCGGAGCGCGTTCGCTGGGTGACGTTCTCTCCCGACGGAAAAATGCTCGCCACGGCCGGGCACGACGGCGTTCTCACGATCTATCGCGCCGCTGCGGGAGACGAACAATCCCCGGATGCGCCGTGACAATTCCTTACTTCCCGTTCCCGGTTTTCGGTTGCGCCCCCGGCACGCTGTTGGGAATGAGGCCGTGCTGATGCAGGTTCTCCTGGATGCCGGCCAGGGAGGGCAGCTGAATGCGCACCGGAGCGAAGTATCCCATGTCCACGCCGACAAGATAGGTCAGCGCCGCCAGGACCAGCCAGGTGCCCGCTGTGGCTGTCCAGCTTTTGGAAAAGAATTTGAGAGCGCTGCCGGCCGCCTTGTTGAATCGCAGCGTCGCGCCGTTCATGTCCACGGCGTAGATTTCGTCCAGCACCAGATGCGACAGAAAGCCCAGCATGATGCCGCCCGCCAGCGTCACGCGGCCATACGGCTCCGGACAGTCGTGCGCCAGGTAAACTACCTCGCCGGCGATGAGCATGGCGGGGATGCTGTGAAACATGCCGCGATGGACGGTGAGGTGCTTGAACACCCAGGACAGACCGAAGCGGATGAGCAGATACAGGGCGGCCGCGAGCAGCACCAATTGCTCCGGTTCGATGCCCGAGCGCCGCAGACGGTACGTCAGCAGCAGCGGCACGGCGATGGCGGTGATGCCGAACAGTTCGCGCACCGGCCGCCCGCTGGGGCTATCCAGGTCCGGCAACATGCCGGCGATGCCGCACAGACCGCCCGCCAGAACGCTGTGGACCCACTCGACCCCCGTCGCGGCGAGCGCGCCGGCATACCCGACGCCCAGCAGCGAAGAAAACGTGATGTGCTGTTTGAACGCGGCCAAGGCGCCTCCTTTCGCGTCCGATGCCTTTGGGAAGAATCGTGTATAGCCGGAGGAGACGCGCTTCGCAAGCCGGACGGACGAGGAGAAGGTCAGCCGTCCCTGCCTGGTTTGCCCATATTTTCCCGCATCGGGCGGGTCAAGACAAAGAAGATGGCGCGGCGGAACTCGCGATGCGAACGGCCAAGCTGAGTCATCGCGGCCGATGTCTGCAACGGCGATTGGCCCAGCTTCCCTTACTCCGCGCGCTCGACGCCGACCGCCTGCCAGGCAGCCCCGCCGTTGGGCCGGCGCAAACGAACTCGGAGCACGGTGGGCCGATCGCCGTCACCGGCGGCGATCTCGACCTCCGCCTCCATCCCGAAGCCCCAGTCTCCCCTCGTCCGTCGCCACTTCCGAACGGACAACTCCGATTCATTCCACCCCTCCGCGACGCAATGGGCAAGGGCCGCCTTCTCCGGGCCGGGCGTTACATTTATGGCGATGAGGTTGCCTAGCGGCACGAGAAGGACGAGCGCCATCACGCCCAGCACGATCCATGTGAGGCGCGGACGCGTCGCAGGTGTGGCCGGTACAGCGGCTCTGCTCGGATCGGCGGCGGTCTGCTGTTCCAGGCGGTCCAGCCGATCCACCCGCGCGTCGTCCCAAAAGATGGGCCTGAGCTTGCGATAGTCACTGGCGACCAATGTCACCGTAAGGATACTGAGCCACAAACTGGTGTACTTGACCGCCGGGAATCCGAAGCAGAAGTCCATTACCGTGATGTTGAGCGTCACGGGCAGCAGGGCCAGGGCTCCGAGCGTCTTGGTCCGGGGGAACAGCAGCAGGAGTCCGGGGATGAATTCACCTAGGCCGATGAGCCGCGCGTAGACGGGCGAGTAGCCGAAGAAGCACCACACCAAGCTCGTCGGGTCGGTCGTGCGACTGTCAATCACCCAGTCCCCGTGGTAGAACTGGCCGCCGAGGATCTTCACCAGTCCGTAGGTGATGAAGGCCAGGGCGACGATCAATCGGCAGAGGAGCAGAGCGATCCTCATGACGTCCTCGGGCAAGGCGCGGTTTCGGAGTCCAACAGAGCGGTTCATCCGCTGTCGGGACATTTGCATCCGGCCGAAGATCCGATTAGCTCGTGCCACGTGTGGCTTGGCCCAACTGGTTTGGATTGTCCCTTGTGCCGCATGCTTGTCAATTACAAAAAGCTTACCGGTACAGGAGAGAGGGGACGGAACGACTCCAGGAGTATGCATGGATTCTGGGAGAGGTTGGAGTGCGGCTTCTCGGACTGGACAGGTCGCGCCGGCTCCTTGACAATAAGCAGCATGACCACCGAAACCCTGACCTGTCCCTACTGCAACGCCGCCATCGGCGTGTCGCCCGGCGTCACGGCCGGACAGCGGATCGTCTGCCCGCGCTGCGGCGATGCCTTTCCCTTGCGTTACGTCGATTCCATCACCGGACAGTCGCAAGCCCCACCGTCGTCCGAAACCGCCATCACGGCCGATGCTCCGTCGGCCGCGGCGACAGGCCCGACGCCCGATGTATCGCGGCCATCGTGGCGCTCGAATCGCCTGATCGCCGGCGTGGTGGTGGGCGTCATGTTCATCATGGCCGGCGGCGGCCTGGCGTTCATGCTTATGACCCAGAACGAGCGCCGCGCCCACGACACCAGCCGCCCACCGCGGCGGCCCGGACGACAACCCGGTGTGCCCGAACCGGACCTTCCCGCCGTCGTCTCCGTCGCGCCCGACAAGCTGGCCGCCCTCGGTTATGTGCCGCCGCGCGTCAACTTCCTCGTCGGCGCACGCATCCCCGAATTGCTCGCCACCCCGGTCGGCGCGCAGGTGCTGCGCGATCCCATCAAGCTCGGCGGCGTGGAATATCGGCTGGAGGATCTACCGACATGGGTGGGTCTGCGATTGGAGGATATCGACCATCTCGTCTTCGCCGCCAAGGTCGATGAGGCTACGATCCCGCCCTTCTACGTAGTCATTCGCACCACGCAGCCCTACGACGCGGAAGCTCTGCGCCGGAGAATCAAGGGCATCCACATCAACAGTGTCAGCAAGAAGAAGCTGATCGAGTTTCATCCACTCCAGAAAGATTACAAGCTCTACGTCTGGTGCGCCGATGAGCAGACACTCGTTCTTTCTCTCATCCCCCATCTACTGGAATCGCTGTCCGCGCAGCCCGTCGAGGATCTGCGGCAGCTTCCAGAGGAAGTTCGCTCCATCCTGAAGTCGCGGCGCGAGCCGGTGGCCCCCGTCTGGATCGTCGGCCATTCGCGCGATTGGAGCAAGGCAACGCCCGTGAAGTTTCTGAGCGGCACGAAGAAAAAAGAACTGGAAAAACTCGCGCGCGTGCAGACGTTCGGTATCTGGCTGGTGCCGGATAAGTCCCTCGATGTGAAGGGCGTCTTCGAGTGCAAAGACACCGCCGCGGCGCGCGAGCTGGATGAATACTTCCGTTCCTTACACCGCGACAACGAATCCACTTTCAAAACGGCGCTGGACGACAACAACCTGATCCTGCAATATCAGACCGGGCCCGATTTTCTTTCTCGACTGATGAAGCGATAACGGCAAACATGGTCCCGACGCGCGTGACGGTTTGGCTTCTTGTGCTCGGTCTGCTGCTGTGGCTGACCGGGTACATCGTTCCCTTGCTGCCGCTGACGCACGCGGAGCAGATCCTCCAGGGCGTTCGCTGGCTGGTTTACGGCTTCTATCTTGGCATCCTCGTCCTGTTCCCGCTCGACGCCTGGCTGGCTCGACGGAGCAGCGGGCCGGCGCGATTGCGCGTCCGCCGCGAACGGCCGGCCCGCTTGTCGCTGGGCGTTGACAACGAGGTGACACTAGTTGTCGAGAACAACGGCCGGCGTCGTCTGCGCTTGCTGCTGCGCGATCTGCCGCCGTCCGGCTTTCGAGTCGAGCCGGCCCTGATCGCCGCCGCCGTGCCCGCTCGCGGCTGGACACGCCTGAATTATCGTCTGCTGCCGACGGAGCGCGGCAACTTCTCCTTCGGCGACGTGGCCGTACGCTGCCGCGGTCCTCTCGGATTGGCCGGCGTCGATCGCCTCCTGCCCGCAGCCGAGAGTGTGCAGGTATATCCCAATCTGCTGGAGGTGCGCCGCTACGAGGCGCTGGTGCGAACCACGCTGGTGCGCTCCGGCGGCTACCGCGCCAAGCGTCTGCCCGGCGCCGGCCGCGAATTCAGTCATTACCGCGACTACACGCAGGACGACGACTTTCGTCACGTTTCCTGGAAGGCGACGGCACGGCGACATAAGCCGATCACCAGCGTTTTCGAGAGCGAACACAGTCAGGACATCATTTTTTGTCTCGACATCGGCCGCATGATGGCCGCGCGCGTCGGCCGGCTGACGAAGCTCGATCACGCCATCAACGCCGTGCTGATGCTGACGCACGTCAGCCAGACGTTTCAGGACAACCTCGGCCTGCTGGTCTTCTCGCACACGGTCCATCTGTATTTGCCGCCGGCCAAGGGCCGGGCGCAGCACGCTCGGTTCCTGCAAGCGCTGTACAGCGTCAAACCGGAGTTGTGCTATGTCAATTATCGCGAGGCGTTCGGCCATCTGATCGTCAAGCACCCCAAGCGCGCCCTGACGATGGTTTTCACGGACTTGCTCGACAACGTGGTATCGCGCGAGTACCTCGACGCCGCCGCCCTGCTGCGCCGTTTTCACCTGCCGCTGACACTGGCCGTGGCGGACGTGCCGCTGCAACAGTTAGCCGCTCGCCAACCGGCCGACGCCAATGACCTGTATGATGTGCTGGTGGCGCGCGATCTCTTGGAAGGACGAACGGAACTGCTACGCAGTCTCGAACGTCAGGGCGTCCTGGTCCTCGATACCGTGCCGGACAAATTGACGATCGACGCAGTCAACCGTTATCTCGCACTGAAGACGGGCGTGCGGATGTGAGAGAGTTATGGACCTTGCCACCTTCTTGCAACAGCGCCGCCCCGATTGGAAGCGGCTGGAAGTGATCCTTCAGCTCGTCGAGGGCAGCGGTCTGTCCTCGCTCGACGACGAGCAGGCGGTCGAGTTTGGCCGGCTCTACCGCCGCGCCGCCTCCGACCTCAACCAGGCGCAGACTTTCGTCAGCGGCGAGGCCACCGAACGCTATTTGAACGATCTCGTCGCCCGCGCCTACCTTGCCATCTACGGCAAGACGCGCATCGACCTCTGGGGGTTGGTCCGCTACCTCTTCTGGGGTTATCCCGCCGTCTTTCGCCGCTATCTGCCGCACTTTCTGCTGGCGACGCTCCTGTTCGCCGTAGGGACCGCCTTCGGCTACCTGGCTTCGCTTTACGACGCCGACGTGGCCCGCGCCTTCCTGCTGCCGACGGACATGCCGACCATCCAGCCGGGCGACGAGCAGGATGCCGCCGCCGCGCGGTACGACACGGACAAATTGACGGCGTTTTCCAGCTATCTGTTCACGCACAACGTCAGCGTCAGCCTGGTCGCCTTCGCGCTGGGCGTCACGTTCGGACTCGGTACGGCGTGGCTGATGTTCTACAACGGTGTTATGTTGGGCGCTCTTGGGGCCGTCTTCGTCCAGGCCCATCAGTTCACGGCCTACGCCACCGGCATCCTGCCGCATGGTGTGCTGGAGATCCCGGCCTGCCTGATCGGTGGGGCGGCCGGATTCGTACTGGCGCAGGGATTCCTGCGGGCGCGACCGTGGCCGCGGCGCGAGGAAATGGCCCGTATGGGAAAGCAGTCGGTGCTGATGCTGTTCGGCTGCGTGCCGCTGCTGGGCATCGCCGCCTGTTTGGAAGCCGGCGTGGCAAGGGCGCCGGATTTCTTCCTCGGCAAGGGCTTGAAACTGGCCGTCGCCGGCATCTTCGCCCTGCTGTTTCTGATTTATATTCTGCTGCTGGGCTGGGGACGGCAAACTGTGCGGGAGAACGAAGCGTGATTCGCCACGAGGTGCTTACCACCGAGAAAGTGCCGTTTAGTTACCGCGTCGCCGGTCTGGGTTCGCGTTTCCTCGCCTGGCTGATCGATCTGGTCGCCATCATGGGCGTGGACCTCATGGGGATAATCGTTGGCTCGATTCTGATCATTGGCCGACCGGGACTGGGTATGGCCCTCTTCATCATTTGGAACTTCGTGGTCATGTACGGCTATTTCCTGTTCTTTGAGTGGCTGTGGAACGGCCAGACACCGGGCAAATACCTGCTCGGCATCCGCGTCATTCAGTGGCGCGGCACCGCTATCACCTTCTTTCATTCGGCGGTGCGCAACTTACTGCGCATAGCCGATGGTTTGCCGATACCGCTGCCCCTTGGTCCCGGCCTGCTCGGCTTCGTTGTCGCCGCCTGCAACCGCGAGCAGCGCCGCCTCGGCGACCTCTACGCGGATACGATTGTCGTCCACGTCGAGCGCAGGGTGCGGCCGCTCTTGGCGCTGCCCGACGCGCGCAGCGAGGCGGATCGTCAACGGCTCGCCCTGCTGCGTCAGCGGCTCGGCCAGCTCGACCGCGATCAGAAACAGACGCTGCTGGATTTGTGCCTGCGCCGCGATCAGCTGCACGTCCTCGAACGCGCTCGACTGTTTCAGGCGGCGGCGCAGTTCGTCGAGAAGCGTCTGGAATTGGCGCCGGAGGAGTACGAGAGCGCCGAGAAGTTCGTGCTGCAAATGGCCGCCGTGCTGGGCGAGCGCCCCGGTGAACCAGGGCGCTGAGTAAGACGTCGTTTCCCTACGACTAGCCCGGAGCGCCAGCGACGGGTGTTGCCCGTCGCTGGCGCTCCGGGCTAGTTTGCGATACGCGACCAAGAATATCTCGTAAGTGTGTAATTACGAAATCCAAGACGGCTCCCAGCCTTTGCGATAGCGTTTCTTCAGCAAGGCGTTGGCGGCGGCGGAATTGGGGATGGTCAACTGCTTGCTGTCCCAGCGCAGCGTCTCGCCGCGGACACGGATGGCGATGGTGCCTAACAGCACCGTCTCCGTCAGCGGGCCGGCATAGGAGAATGCCGACGTCGTTTTGCCTTCGCCGCGGCAGGCGCCGGCCCAGGACGTATAGTGATTGACGGCCGGCACCACCTCCATCTTGAAGTCGGCGAACTTCTCCTCCGGCAGCAGCTTCGGCATGGCCACGTGCGGAATCACCAGCGAACCTTTCTCGCCGAGCAGCACTGAGCCGGAGCCGGGCAACTTGAGCTTCTTCGGCAAATCGAGCGCCTCGGCCGTCGGGTAGTGGCCCTCGCCGTCGTACCACGTCAATTTCAGCGTCTTGCCGGCGGTCCGTTCGGTGCCGGGGAATTCGTAATGGACGGTGGATCGTTTCGTCCACACTTCGCGGTTGATCGGCGGCGCCTCGGCCCGAACGGTCGTCGGCGCGGTCAAGCCGAGGGCGAGGAAGATCGGATCGAGAATGTGACAGCCGAAATCGCCGAGTTGGCCGTTGCTGAAGTCCTGCCAGGCGCGCCAGTTGAAATCGTGATAGAGCCTAGCCTTGTACGGCCGTTCCGGCGCGACGCCGAGCCAGTCGTCCCAGTGCAGTTTCTCCGGAACCGGGTCCGCGCCCCCCGGCCGATCGTCTACAAGCATCCAGCCCAGCCTTCCGCTCTGCCACGAGTGGACTTCCTTCACCTTGCCGATGACTCCGTCGTGGACCAGCTTGACGGCCGTGCGGTACTCCGCGTTGGACTGGATCTGGTTGCCCATCTGCGTGACGAGGCGATACTTGTCGGCGGCGAGGCGCATCTGCCGGGCCTCGAAAACGCTGTGCGTCAGCGGCTTCTGACAGAAGACGTGCTTGCCGAGCTTCATCGCCGGGAGCGCGATCGGCGCATGCATGTGGTCGGGCGTCGAGACGATGACGGCGTCGAAGTCCTTGGCCTGCTCGTACAGCCGCCGCCAGTCCATGAAGCGCCGGGCGCTTGGATACTTCTCGGCGGCCTTGCCCAGACGCTCTTTGCCCTCATCCACATCGCACAACGCGACGATCTCGACGTGCGGACTGGCGGCGACGGACGTATGATCCGACCAGCCCTTCCCCGCAACGCCGACCGAGGCGACGCGCAGCCGTTCGTTGGCGCCCAGTACGCGGGACCAACTCAGGGCGGTCAAGGTCGCCGCCCCACCCGCCGCGAGAGCGCCTTTGAGGAAACAACGACGCGAATGTTGCTGCGATAACATGAGTGACTCCTGGATTGCTTGCCTTTGATCTAACCACAGAGTCACAGAGAACACAGAGAAAAGCACAGAAAAAAAGAAAGAGATAGGACAAATCGCCATCTTCTTGCTATTGTTGCATTTCTTCTGCTCTGTGTTTTCTTCTCTGTGTTCTCTGTGACTCTGTGGTTAGTCCCTTTTTACTTCCCATCGTTGAGGGGCTGCGTGCTGCGCAGGTAGGCGAACAGGTCGCGTACCTGCTGATCGGTCAGATCCTTGAGCAGTCCCTCCGGCATCAGCGATTTCTTGTTCGTCGCCATCTCCTCGATCTGCTGCTGGCGCACCGTGATGCTCTGGCCGTCGGCGCCGCGGAGAACGACAACCTGATTGTCCTTGTCCACCAGCAGCCCGCTCAGCAGACGGCCGTCTTTCGTTTCAACCTGGTAGGTCTCGTAGCCCTCGCGGATCTCGGCGCTGGGGTTGACGACGTGCAGCAGCATGTTGGCGAGGTCGTCGCGCTTGAAGGTCGTTAAGTCGGGTCCGACCTTGCCGCCCTGGCCGAACAGCGTATGACACTTGCCGCACGAGTTCAGAAACAGCTTCTTGCCTGGATACGGGCTGCTGCTCCCCTGGCGCAGCACACCTTCCAGCCGCACGATCTCGCGCTGCATGTCGGCCGTCGTCGCCCCGTCCACCTTGCCCCAGTGCTTGGCGACCAGGCGAGCGACGCGCTCATCGCGGTGAGCCGTGAGCTTGCGCACCACTTCGGACGGCACGGCGGCTCGGTCGATGTCGCCGCGGTCCACCGCTTCCAGCAATTCCAGCGCCCACGTCTTGCGGCTGGCGAGCAGCGTCCGGGCCACGTCGCGCACGTCGTCGTTGAACTTGCCGTAGAGGCGAATCACGGTCTTGCCGATCGCGGCGTCTTCGTACTGCTGGAGCGCTGTCAGCGCCGCCATGCGCAGCACGTCATCGCGCGAGCGCTCGACGATGCCGAGGAGGACCGGCACGGCCTTCGGCTGCTTCACCTCGCCGAGAATCTGCACGTATTGCAGACGTTCGTTGCCGTCCGCCTTGTCGTTGGCGATGACGGCCAGCGCCTTCTCGACGGACTCCGCACGGCCCTGGCGCAGACCGAGCACGACGGAACTGCCGGCGTGTTTCGCCAGCGCCTCGGCCAGTTCGGCCGGCAGATTCCCCAGCGGCCGGCCCTGAAACGCTTCTTCAAAGCCGCGCAGCAGCCGCTTGCCGCTGTCGGAATCGGGTGCCAACCGCAGCAGCCGAGCGCAGGTCAGTAGATCCTTGCGAGCGCCCGTCGCGGCGTAGCGGCGCATCAGGCGGTGCAGAAGATGCGTTCGTGCCATCGGCAACCGCCAGACCTCCGAGTCCTCGAACAGCGCCAGCACGCGATCACGGTCCGATTCGCACTTCGATTCGATCGCCCACCACAACAGCAGAGGCAGGTGAATATCCTCGGCGTCTTCGTCGTGGGCCAACAGGTTGCGAACGATGGGTAGAGCGTCCGCCGCCGGCAGACGCTTCGCCGTGCAGGCGAGCTGGCTCCTCACCTCGACGCTCGGCTCCGAGTGCGCCATCTCCATCAGCCTCTTCGACAATGCCGATGACACCTTCTTGTCATCGCCCAGGAGACGCACGGTCCACAGACGGACGTGGGCATCGCGGTGGCCGAGCGTCTCGGCGGCGAGGCGTTCGTCGAACCCGCCGCTGAGGTTCAGCCCCCACAGCGCTTCGAGGGCCAGTTGGCCGTTCTCTTCCAGCATTTTTCGCAAGAGCGGAATCGCCGCGCGGTCCTTACGGTCGCCGAGCAGACGCAGGGCCGTCTGGCGATGCCACTTGTTCTCGTGACGCAGTAGCGCGACCAGCTCCGCCGTGGATTTCTTGGCATGATCGAACGGCTTCAGGGGCGCGGCGTCGGGCGAACGCAGGCGGTAGATACGGCCGTTGTCGCGGTCGATCTTGCCTTCGTGATGCCGCAGATGGGCGATCTGCCCTTCGTAGAAATCGGCGACGTACACCGCTCCGTCCGGCCCGACCTTGACGTCCACCGGACGGAACCACGGATCGCTCGTCGTCATCGGAAAGCTGATGTCGCGCGTCTGGAACGAGGAATGATCGGACGTACGTTCGCTGCACACGACATGGCTCAGCAGCGGCACGACGGCGAAGAGATTGCCGTGATAGTGCCGGGGCAGCGTCGCGCCCTCGTAGACGATGAAATTGTGACTGAAGCGCTGCACCTTGGGATGCTTCATGGCCGCGAAGTAGCCGAACGCATAGGGGTTCGACAGCGGCCCGTGCTTGCTGAACCCTTTTTGCAGGTACGCCCCCTGGACGTAGTGAAAGCCGCGCGTATCGCCGCCGTTGTGGCCGGAGAAGATGCGACCCTTGCTGTCGATCTCCAAACCGAAGGCATTGCCTCCGCCCTCGGCGAAGATCTCGTAACGCCGTGTTTCCGGGTGATAGCGCCAGATGAGTTGGCCCATCGAGTGGACGGGCGTTTCCTTGCTGCCGTAGTGACGGACGTGCCCGGTGACGGTGCTGCCCTGACAAGCGTAGAGCCAGCCGTCCGGTCCCCATTGCAGGCTGTTGACGCACGAGTGTGTGTCTTCCAGACCGAAGCCCTCCAGCAGCACCTCCGGCGGGCCGTCGGGCACGTCGTCGTTGTTCTTGTCGGGGTAGAAAAGCAGATAAGGCGGGTTGAGCACCCACAGCCCGCCGCGGCCCTTGACGCACGACGTGGCGATGTTCAGCCCCTCGACGAACGTCTTGTGTTTATCGAAAACGCCGTCGCCGTCGGTGTCCTCGTGGATGGTGATTTTGTCGCGGCCCTTGAAGTGATCGGGCGGCGGCGGCGGCACCTTGTCGTAGACGGCGCGGAGGAACTTGTCTTCACTGAGGATCTTCAACCCGGCGGGATACGGATATTGCAGATACTGAACCACCCACAGGCGGCCGCGCTCATCGAAGTTGACGAAGATCGGCTGGGCGACCTCCGGCTCGGCAAGCACCTGATCGAGTTTCAAATCGTCGGCGACCTTGAAGAGCCGCATCGACTCAGCGGGAGATTTCGGACCCGGCGGCGGCTTCGGCTGCTTCTTGTCGTCCGCGGCGGCGAACACAGTGACGGAGATGGCGGAAAGAACGAGGCAAAGCGCGGCGCGGATTCTCATGCGGAAGGCCCTTCTGTGGCGCGTGTCCAGCCGGAGCAAGGTTGAGGGCGACGAGGGCGGGTTAACGGTCCTGGGTCGCGGCCTTATTATCCTGACAGGTCGTCCACCGGGTTTCCAGCAGATTCAATCGAAAAATGAAACGCGGCAAGTGCATATTCCAAGAGTGATAGACTTGCTGGACGAGGCCAAAGAGTCGATGGACATGCGGGCCGGTGCGGGTTACGCTGCAAACTGGACGACCGAGGGCACAAGCGGAGAGAAGACCGTGACCGAGGCCGAATGGCTGGCCTGCACCGACCCGCTGCTAATGCTGAAATCCCTTCGTCGCAAGTCAAGCGAGCGAAAGCTGCGCCATTTCGCCTGTGCGTGCTGTCGTGACATTTGGCATCTTCTGACTGTTGAGCATAGCCGAACCGCCGTCGAAGTCGCTGAGCGGTTCGCCGATGGAGATGCCACAAGAGATGAGCTAGAAGCGGTGTGGAAAGCTGCGAGTGCGGTAGCGGGACCTCCAGCCTGGGCGGCAGCGTGGGCGTCGGAAGGTGCGGCGAGAAAGGCCGCAAGAGGGGCGGCGAGAGGGGCGGTGAGAGTGGTGGAGTGGCAGGCAAGGGTGACTGCGTGGGAAGTGGAGGTCGCCAAGGCGGGGCAAGCCGCTACCTTCCGTGAGATTTTCGGCAACCCCTTCCACCCCATCACCCTCGATCCCGCCTGGCTAACCTGGCACGATGGCCTCATCGTGTCGATGGCCCGGCGGATGTACGACAGCCGCGATTTCAGTGATATGCCGGTGCTGGCCGACGCCCTCGAAGAAGCTGGCTGCACGAATCAGGACATCCTCGGCCACTGCCGGTCGGCAGGCGAGCATGTGAGGGGTTGTTGGGTGATCGACTCGATCCTCGGCCGTTCGTGAGAAGACCTCCTCGAGAGGGCGAATGCTCGCCAGCGGTTCGTGTCGATTTCGGTGAACCTTTCGGCTGTCCATGCGTCTATCCAATGAACGGAAGGCAGCCGGATACGGGTTGCCGGGCCGCACCGCTAATGCGTGCCCCCGAGAGGGGATGAGGGTTCGACTCCCTCGCCTTCCGCTTGGGCCCCGATGGTGAAACGGACATCATGCCTGGCTTCTAACCAGGGCGGTCCAGGTTCAAATCCTGGTCGGGGTGTTCAACGATGGGGTTTGTAGTGTAACGGTTTGGCACGCGACGCTGTGAACGTTGAAGCGGCGGGTTCAACTCCCCCCAAGCCCCCTGAGAATCCTCGACATCCTGGTGGTGTAACGGATCAACATCGAGCTTTCCGAAGGCTCGGATCCGGGTTCGAGTCCCGGCCGGGATACTCCGCAAGCATTAGGAAGAGGCGACGGCCGGCGTCAGCCGGCTGGTGAGGGGAACCTGACCAGCCGGCTGACGCCTACCTGAGCAGATCCGAATATTTTCCTTGCATCTCTGCCGGACCTGGGATAACTTGGCGAGGAATGGAAAATAGGACGAACGTCGTCCTTGACCCATCTTTGCCGTGCGACTCGCGCACTAGGTTTGTTCAACTCGGACCGTCGGATACCTCCGGATGGGAGTGTTCGCTCGCTGGCGCTGGTTTGTGGTCGGTGCAGGCTTGCTCGGTTCATGCCTGATCGTCCTCCTCGCGCCTTCGACCGCGCGGGCCGGTTGCGGCGGCGACGTTCACGTCTTGCGACAATCCGGCGACGACCGATCCTTCAACCACCTTCCACTCTCATCAACGAACTTCTTCTCGGTCGTGCATGGGCCAACGCCTGCGCCGAACGAGCACAAACCCTGTTCGGGTCCGGGCTGCTCCCGAAGTCCCGTCGTTCCCATGCCGGCTCCCAACTCCCCGCCTTCCGATCGCTGGGAGCAGTGGGGGCAGCTATCCACGACGCCGACCCCTCCGCCGGCCGGACCGTCCGAAGCGTTGCCCGCGGACGATGCCCGCCTCCTTCCGGTCCATCCTTCCACGGTGTTTCACCCCCCTCGTTCGATCTGACGTTCCACGTTGCTGATGCCGTGCTGGAACCCAGTCCGCCGGACCGCTGAGCGTCCACGGCCGACGGATGGCTTGTCCAGCCGAGCGCGTTCCGGCCGGTTCCTCGCGGACCGTGCCGCCGACCATTTGTCAGCGAGATCCGTGGTGCGCGGTCCCGATTGTCGGAAGACGCGCGTTTTCCGCTTTCCGCGATCGCGACCCTTCCCTGTCTGTTCTCTGGGGGTTGGTCCGTGTTTGCTCGCATCCGCCTGCTCGACCGCCGATCTCTCTGTCTGGGACACCGGCCGCTCCGCGTCCTGGTGCTGGCCTGTGTGTTGGCCATCACGCCGCTGCTGATGCCGCCCGCGGCCAACCGAATGTCCTCGTCCGGTCGGGTCGTGCTGCCGTCGCCGTTGCCGTCGCTGACGGCGAGCGGCGACGAGGGGTTCCTCGATGCGATCCGGTTGGAGCAACCTCATCCGCTGGATGCGGAGAGCGCGGAGACCTGGAAGCACCTGCCCGCCACGGAACGAGGAATGGATCAACCGTTGCCCTCGTGGGCACGTCGGCTGGCTCGGACGCTGCCTCATACCACGGCCGCCATGCTTGAACTCGATTACCTGCATCGAGCGCGGAATCCTCTGGAACCGAGACTGCGCGGACAACTCCGCTGGGTCGCCGCCCACACGAACGGCTGCCGTTACAGCGAGGAGTACGCCGCGACCGACCTGCGCCGCACGGGCATGGACGAGGCCGAGATCCGGCAACTGGCGGGCGATCCGGAGACGTTGCCGGCGAAGACGCGGGCGGCGTTGCGCTTCGCGCGCCAGCTCACCCGCGACGGCAGCAGCGTCACGGATGCCGAGGTGGCACAACTCACGTCGCTGTATGGCGAGCAGCAGATGGTCGCCATGGTCCTGCTGCTGGCTCACGCCAGCTTCCAGGACCGGCTGTTCCTCGCCCTGGGTCTGCCGCCGGAGTCGGGTGGGCCGTTGCCTCCTCTGCAAGTGCGCTTCCCGAAAAGATCGCTCGGCGCCGGTTGGGCGGCGTCTCGTCCCGAGCCGCGCCGAGTCGCGGCGGTCGATCCGACTCCGAAGGCAATTCCGTCGGAGTCCGACGGCGTGAATGTTCCGGAAATGCTGGCTGGCCAGCGCGCCCGCCGCTGCCGCATCGCGCTGCCGCCGGCCGATGCCGACGTGCCGCGCTGGGGGCTGGTGTGCCAAACCTACCAGCCGGAACTCGCCGCCGCCTGGTCGGCCTGCACGCACGCCTTCGGCGCCGAGGCGAACCAGGATCCGGTCTTCGAGGACAGTGTCTTCTGGGTCGTCACGCACAGCATCGGCTGCTTTTACTGAATGGGCCACACCGAAATGAAGCTCGCGGTCGCGGGCCTCGGCGACAACGCCATCACGGACTTGCGCCGCCGCCTGGCCGACAACGACTGGTCTTCCTTCCGCCCCGCCGAGCGTGCCGCCTTCACCTTTGCGCGCAAGCAGGCGCGCCGCCCCGACGCGGTCACGCCGCGGGACGTTCAGCGCCTGGTCGAGCACTTCGGCCGCGAGCGGGCCGTCGATGTCGTCTGGTGGATCTGCCAGTGCCATTACATGACGCGCATCGCCGACGCCTTCCAGTTGCCGCTGGAACAGGAGAATGTGTTCGATGGCTTCCTGCCCCCGAAAACGACAGGGAGACCGTGAGATACCTTCGGAGCATAAGAAGTCGAAGCGAGGTTGAGCGCCGCCGCTGGAAGGACGGCCTGGAGCAGCGGCGGTGGAGATGTTCCATTCGGGCCGAAGGAGAGCCTCAATGACCTCACTGCTCATGATGACCGCGCTGCTGTTCGGCGCGGAGGACAAGAAGGTAGCCCCTCCCAAGGTGGAGGGCAAATGGCGGATCGTCTACGCCGAGGAAGGCGGCCGCCGCAACAACTCCTGGGAGCAACAACTGGCCAGCGTCAGCGAC
This sequence comes from Gemmataceae bacterium, assembly GCA_036557825.1. GTDB lineage: Bacteria > Planctomycetota > Planctomycetia > Gemmatales > Gemmataceae > JAJPHU01. Next base: position 9,611 of record DATBGU010000377.1, on the reverse strand, counting down.
AACACGCTCAGCTACGAAAGCGAGGGCAAAAAGCGTTCCCTCAAGTTGACGTTCGGCCCGCACCAAACGATCAAGGCGAAGGGCGAGGGAGACTACACCGGCGTTTACATCCTCGGCCAGGATTACCTGTGCGTCTCGCTCAACGAGGCCAGGGATGAGGACAAGGGACGCGGACAATCGAGCGGCTCCTTCATCCTGATCCTGCGCAAGCAGAGAAGCGACAAGACGGAGAAGTAGCCCTCCGCCCTCCGCTGTCCGCCGTCCGTTCAGCGGACGGCGGACAGCGACAAGCAACTTCAGAAGGGTTCCCTCGTGATGTCGGAACGGAACAGATCGACCCGAACCTGGGTGTACGCGTTGCTCGTGTCCGCCTGCCTCGTCGCTGGCGTGTGGGCCGGGCGCGCCTTCCTCGCCTCCTCACCTCCTCGGCCGACGGACAAGCCGGAGGATGGGCCAGGCGCGAGTCAGCCCTTCTTCCGCGACATGACGGAAGAGTCCGGCGTCCATTTCAGCTATCGCAACGGCCAGGAGGCCGGCCATTATGCCATCCTCGAATCGCTCGGCGGCGGTGTGGGACTGATCGACTACGACGGCGACGGACTGCTGGACCTCTTCGTCACCGGCGGCGGATACTTCGACGGGCCGAAGAAAGACCGGATCAAGGGCCATCCCTGCAAGCTGTACCAAAACCTCGGCGGCTGGAAGTTCCGCGACGTCACGGCGGAGGCCGGTCTGGAAGGCATTCCGTTTTACAGCCACGGCGCGGCCGTGGCCGACTACGACCGCGACGGCTGGCCGGACCTGCTGGTGACGGGCTACGGCCGGCTCGCCCTGTTCCGCAACGTCGCCGGCCCGGACGGCGGGCGGCGCTTCACCGAGGTGACGCGGGCGGCCGGGTTGCTCGGCGACCACTTCTGGAGCACCAGCGCCGCCTGGGGCGACCTCGACGGCGACGGCTGGCCGGAGCTGTACGTCTGCCAGTACGTCGATTGGTCCTTGAAGAACAATCCGACGTGCGAAGGATACAGCCGCAAGATCGAGCGCGACATCTGTTCGCCCAAGCAGTTCGAGGCGCGTCCCCACGCGCTGTACCACAACAACCGCGACGGCACTTTCACCGACGTCACGCGCTCGGCCGGCTTGCACACCGAACGCAAGGAGCGCGACTACGACGAACTTGCCTACCTGAGTCCGAAAGCCCGAGAGCGACTGCGTGAGTCGGACCACGAGCGCGATTTCGGCAAGGGGCTGGGCGTGGCCATCGTGGACGTAAACGGCGACGGCAAGCCGGACATTTACGTCGCCAACGACACCACGGACAAGTTCCTGTACATGAACCGCGGCGCGAAGGGCCGGCTGCGCTTCGAGGACACGGCCGTGCGCTCGGGAGTGGCCCGCGATCAAAACGGGATGCCCAACGGCAGCATGGGCGTCGATGCCGGCGATTACGACGGCAGCGGCCAACCCGCCCTGCTTGTCACCAATTATCAGAACGAGCTGCACGCCCTCTATCGCAACCTGGCATCGGGAGCGGTGCCGATCTTCGAGTTCGGCAGTCAGTCGGTCGGCCTGGCGGGACTGGGCCGGCAGTACGTCGGCTTCGGGACCGGCTTCGTGGACCTCGACAGCGACGGCTGGCTGGACGTGGTGATCGCCAACGGCCACGTCATCCGCTATCCGGCCGGCGCCGGCGTGCGGCAACTGCCCGTGCTGCTGCACAGCCGGGGGCGGGGAAACCAGGGCGAGGACGTTCGTTTCGAGCACGTCACGGCGGAAGCGGGTCCGTACTTCCAGGTCGAGCATCAGGGGCGCGGCCTGGCCATCGGCGACCTGGACAACGACGGCCGGCCGGACCTGATCGTCAGCCATCTCAACGATCCCGTCACGCTCCTGCGCAACGAGGCCGGCGCTGGGAATCACTGGCTCGGCGTCGAGTTGATCGACAAGGAGCATGGCGACGACGTCGGCGCGAAGCTGACCCTGGAAGTGGATGGCCGCCGTCTGACGCGCTTCGCCAGGGGCGGGACCAGCTATCTCTCGTCCAGCGATCGCCGGCACCTCTTCGGACTCGGCGAGGCGAGCAAGGTCGGGCGACTCACCGTCGTCTGGCCGTCGGGAAAAGAACAATTCTGGGACGCCTTGCCGATCGATCGCTACTGGCAATTGGTGGCCGGTGAGCGGGAAGCACGCGAGCCGGTCGGCCGGGGATACCAGCGAGCGAAAAGTCCGTGAAACGCCCGTCCACCTCGCGGGAGAATGCTCACTCCCTCGGCAGTGGGCACACTTGCGGCGCGCCCTTTGCTGCAATTCCGCGTATCCGCCCGCGCACCCAGTACGTCCGCGCCGGCACACGGTTCCCCACCAATCCCGCGCAGGAGACGGAGAATGTCCTTCACCTCGATTCGTCTCAAAGAGGCGTGGAACTGGGGCGGTCTGTCGTTCCGCGAATTGGTCGTGCGCACCTATAAGGCGATCGACGCGCACGACACGTTCAACCAGGCGGCCGTCGTCGCCTTCTACGCCATGCTGTCGCTGGTGCCGCTGCTCAGCCTGATCCTGGCTCTCGCCCTGGGCGCTCAGCCCGGCGTCGCCGAGAAGGTCAAGGATCTGTGCAAGCAATTTATGCCGAAGCAGGCCAATGAACTCGTCGGCGGTCAGATCGACAAGATCACCCATTCCACTCCCGTCGGCCTGATCTCGTTGTCGGTCCTCCTCCTGCTGTGGTCGGCGTCGAGCCTGTTTGTCGCCGTCATGGACACGACCAACGCCGCCTACGCGGTGCGTGACGAGCGGCCGTGGTGGAAAAAACGATTGCTGGCCATCGTACTGACCATCGCCGAGACGATCTTGCTCATCGGCGCCTGCCTCACCATCGCGATTTGGCCGCATGTGATGGGTTGGCTGGGACTGGACGCGCTGGCGCGGACGCTGGCGACGGTGGTCCAGTGGATCGTCGTGATCGTGGCCCTGCTGGCCGCCTTCGCCCTGGCCTACTACTTCGGCCCGAACGTCAATCAGCAGTGGGAGTGGATCACGCCGGGATCGACGGCCGGCGTGCTGGTGCTCATCCTGTCCAGCCTGGGATTCCAGCTCTATCTGCACTACGGCAACACCTACAGCGAGACCTACGGCGCCCTGGCCGGCGTCGTGCTGATGATGCTCTGGCTTTACCTGGCGGCGCTGGCGCTGCTGGTCGGCGCCGAAATCAACTGCGTCATCGAGCACGCCGCCCCGCACGGTCGGGAACCGGGACAGAAAACAGAACCTGGTAACAGGCTCTAGATTGACGAGCGGGGAGCGTCAGCGACCGGAGGAAAACTCTGGTCGCTGACGCTCCCCGCTCGCCAACAATTCGTGGAAGTGACAATCCCTTGTCAGCAGCGCGCCAGGCCGTCGAGCCAGACGGTGACGGCCTCGGCGCCGGGGTCGGGATGGCCCAGAACACGATCGCCGAGATAGCTCGACCGGCCGCGTCGCGGCTTCATGTTGGCCGTGGAACGCGCACCGTTCGCGGCTGCGTCGGCCGCGCTCCGCAGCGCGTCCGACGCGGACCGGCCGGCATCGGCGCCGGTTTGCAGCGCTTCCGCGGCGGGCAGAAGGGCGTCGAGCATGGTCCGATCGCCCCGCGCCGCGCCGCCCAGTTCGGCCACCGCCGCACAGCCGGCCGTAAAAGCCTCCGCCCAGGTCCGCAATTCGTCCGCACCTCCCTGACGGAGACGCCCAGCCGCGCGCAAGAGAAAAGCGGCGTACAGCGGTCCCGACGTGCCGCCGAGCGCGCCTTGCAAAGTCATGGCCAGCGCGTGCAGCGTGGCGGCGGGATCGTCGAGCGGATAAGCCGGCAGTGCCGCGAGCACCGCCCGCGCGCCGCGCTCCAGACTGATGCCCAGATCGCCATCGCCCACCATTTGATCCATCTGCGTCAAACGCGGGGCCGCGGCGATCAGGACGTTCGCCGCCGCCCGGATCGCCGCACCCAGCCGCTCACCCAGATCGGTCTGCGGCGTTACCGGCGCAGGCGAGACTGCGGGGGAGATCGCTTCCGAAATGGGAAAGTCAGTCTGCCGGATGCGCGGGCTGCCGACGGCGTTCGGCCAGGTCGGGGCGTCGGTGGGCGCGTCCAAGAGCGACAAGCGAGTGTCATCGACCGGCAGCACAGACAGCGAGACCCCGGCCATCTCCAGGGCCGATAGAAACGTGCCCATGTAGACGCGCTCAACGGTCAGACGGCGTTTCTCCAGAACGACGACGGCACGGCGGGCGGCAATGGCCAGCTCCATTGTCGGCGTCCCGCCGAGATTGTTTACGAGTAGCACGACGCGAGCGCCGGCGGCACTTCCCAGGTCGGCAAGGATGGCGTCGAGCAGGCGATCGACCAGCACGTCGGCCGGTTCCAGCGGCCCGCGTCGGACGCCGGGTTCGCCGTGAATACCCAGCCCCAGTTCGATTTCGCCCTCGGCGAGCGCGAAGCCGGGCCGGCCGGCGGCCGGCACCGTGCAGGGCGACAGGGCCACGCCCATCGTCCGCACCGCCGCGGCCGCCGCCCGCGCCGCGGCAGCGACCTCCGGCAGCGACGCCCCTGCCTCGGCGGTTGCGCCGGCGACCTTGTGAACCAGGACCGTTCCCGCCAGGCCGCGCCGGCCCGCATTCTCGACCGACGCGGACAGGGCCACATCGTCGGCGACGAGGACGATCTCCACGGGGATGCTTTCCGCTCGCGCCATCTCGGCGGCGAGTCCGAAATTCAGGCGATCGCCGGTGTAGTTCTTGACGATCAAGAGCGCCCCGCGCGGTCCGGCAGCAGCGCGAAGTGCGGCCAGCACGGCATCGGGACTCGGCGAGGTAAAGACATCGCCGGCAACGGCGGCACTGAGCATGCCCCGGCCGACGTAGCCGGCGTGCGCCGGTTCATGGCCGCTGCCGCCGCCGGAAATCAAAGCCACCGGCCGATGCGGCCGCTCCGGCAGGTCCGCCCGCACCAGCACCGTATGGCCCGGCAAACGCCGCAGGCCGGGATAGACGGCCGTCAGCCCCTCGATCATCTCCTCGACCACCGCGGCGGGACGGTTGATGAGCTTTTTCATGGCAAGGTCTCTTCCTCAGAGCCGGACGAGCCGGAGTTACATGCCGGACACGGGATGCGCCACCTCATAGGCTATTGAAATGGGACCGCGAACCGAAGGGACCAGGAACTCCATGCGCGCTCGTCAGGCCGTCATCGTCGAACCGTATCAGGTGGCCGTTCGCGAAGTCGAACTGCCGCCGCCGTCCGCCAATCAGATCCTCGTGGCGACCGAAGTCAGCGCCGTCAGCGCCGGCACCGAATTGGCCGTGTGGACCGGCACTCATCAGTGGCTGAAAGACCCCAATCTCCCGGATTGGAAGTTCCCCTTCCGCCCCGGCTACAGCGCCGCGGGCACCATCGTCGCGGTCGGCTCCTCGATCCCGGACTGGAAACCGGGCGATCGCGTCAGCTATCCCGGCAATCACGCCTCGGCCGAACTGCTGACGCTCGGCCACGAACGCGGCCGGCTCTGGCGACTGCCCGACAAGCTCAACGCCGAGAAGGCGGCGGTGGCGTGCATCGCCCGCTATGGACTCGGCGCCTCCATCCGCGCCGGCCTGACACTCGGTCGTTCGGCCGCGGTGCTGGGTCTGGGCATCATCGGCCAGTTCGCGCTCCGCTGTTTGATCGCCGCCGGCGCCCATCCCGTGATCGGCATCGACGCCGTGGGGATGCGACGCCAATCCGCCCGCGCCGCCGGGGCCGATCATGTCCTCGACCCGACGGCCGGCGATGTCCGCGAGCAGCTGAGCCGTTATCTGCACCAGCGCGGCGTCGAAATCGTTGCCGACGCCACCGGCATCCCAGACGCGGTGCCCACGGCGATGTCGTTGGCCTGCGACGGCGGACAGGTCGTCGTCGTCGGCAGTCCGCGTGGCCGGGCCAAGGACGTGAATTTCTACGACGATTTGCATCGCCGTTACCTCGAAGTGACCGGCGCGCACGGCAACATGCTGTTCGAGCCGGCCCACACGCGCCTGGCCGGCGCCTGGGACATCAACAAGGCCCAGAACTGGCTGCTGGCCGCGCTCGCCTCCGGCCGGCTGAGCCTGGACGGCCTCATCACGCATCGCCTCGCGCCGGCCGAGTTGGGCCGCGCATATGAAGGGCTTCTTGAGAAAAAAGACGAGTATCTAGGTGTCGTGCTGCGTTGGCAGTGAGATCGCCTGTTCAGTCCGTCCTGTTTTTGCAGAAAGGATTGATACCATGACGAAGCGTTTCGCCTTACTGATCGTTGCGGCCGCCTTCGGCGTGGCAGCGCTGAGTGCGGGGGGAAGTCGCGCCCAGGACAAGGACAAAACCAAAGTCAAGGAGAAGAAAGTGGGAGACGCCGTTCTGAAGTACGAAGACCTCAAGGAAGGCACCGGCGACGAGGCCAAGAAGGGCGACACCGTCGAAGTGCATTACACCGGCTGGCTGACGGACGGCAAAAAGTTCGACAGCAGTTTGGATCGCAAACAGCCGTTCAGCTTCAAACTGGGGGCCGGCAAGGTCATCAAGGGCTGGGACGAAGGCGTCGCCGGCATGAAGGTCGGCGGCAAACGTAAACTGACGATTCCGCCGGAACTGGGCTACGGCGCGCGCGGCGCCGGCGGCGTCATCCCCGCGAACGCCGTTCTGATCTTCGAAGTGGAACTGCTCAAGGTCAAGTAACTCGTCCACCAGCCCGAAGTGCCAGGGGGGCTGCCCTCGCTGGCGCTTCGGGCTGGTAAAGTGTGCTCACTCGTTCTCCAGAATGTCCACCGACGGCAGATCGCGGTTGGCCCGGTGGACGCGCAGCACCTCGCGCAGTACATCGCGTCCGAGGGCGGCATACGCGGCATCGAGCAATTCGTAGGCGTGCTCCGTGTGCCGCTCGCCGCCGACCGCCCAGAGATCCTTGCCCAGCTTCAGGGCCGTGCCCGGAAAGCCCTCGCGCAGCGCCTGGCGGGCTTCCTCAACCACGTCGCGGGGATCATCACTCTCAAACAGGTACGGCCACAACTCCTCATCACCTCGGGAGAAAGGCCGATAGCTCTCCGGCGGCACGACGATGCCCATGTTATCGTGGGTTTCAGCAACAACATCCCCCCGGCAAAACGTCCACCCCGCATAGCGATCGACGTAAGCCGCCCCCACTTCCCGGCGTTCCTGGGTGCCAAAGGGGAGCAAGCACTGCCGGAGTGCGGCAATCTTCGCGAGCGTTTCCGCATGCTCTCGGTCATCGATTAAACCATAAGAGTGATCCAACTCACAGTCGCTCTGATAATCTTCCAGCCAGAGCCGCACCGACTCGAACAAATCATCTCCTTCCACCGATAGATCGAACGCCTCGTAAGCATAGTAGCCCGCCACGCATCCGGAGCCTGTGGCGGGATCATCGAGATAATATCCCCAGTGGTGACCGTCTCCTCCTCCCGCCAGCACGGTGAAGAACTCCGGCGGATCGAGATGGTAGCGCCAGTGCAGGAGAAGAGGGAAGCGGGGAGTGCGCCCGTCGAAACGTCCTGCGAGAACCTCGAATGGCCCCACTAATGTAATCGAACAATCCAGAAGCGCGTTGAGAGGATCGAGCGGTTGCAGGCGATTGACGAACTCCCAGAAGCGGAAGAAGTCTTCGGGGAAGTCGAAGCCGTAGAGTTCGCGCAGTTGGCGGCGGCGGTCAATCATAAGGACAAAGTACAAAGGACGAAGGACGAAAGAAGAGATTTCTCCTCTTTCGTCCTTCGTCCTTTGTACTTTGTCCTTATGACAGGATGCCCGTCACCACATCGCCCTGCACCAGTTCGCGCGGCTGGTTGAGGTGGTTGAGGACCATCGTGGCCGGGTCGATGCCGACGCTGTGATAAATGGTCGCCAGCAACTCGCGCGGATGCACGGGGTTCTCGACCGGAGCCGAGCCGGTCTTGTCGGACTTGCCGTACACCAGGCCGCGCTTGACGCCGGCGCCGGCGATGACGCCGGTGTAGCAGTACGGCCAATGATCGCGGCCGTCGTCCTGGTTCTCGTTGCCCGACGTGCTGACGCCGCGCTGCGGACTGCGACCGAATTCGCCGACCGCCACCACCAGCGTCTCTGACAGCAGGCCGCGCTGGTCCAGGTCGTCGATCAGCGCCGCCAGGGCGGCGTCGAGCATCGGACCCGCCTGGTCCTTCATGCGCTTGCTCAGGCCGGCGTGAACGTCCCACGAGTGGTTGTCGGAGTTGGCGACCTTCGGCCAGTTGACCTCGACGAAGCGCGTGCCGGCCTCGATGAGACGGCGCGCCAGCAGGCAGCTCTGGCCGAACGTGTTCATGCCGTAGCGCTCGCGGACGGTCTTCGGCTCCTCGGACAGCGTGAACGCCTTGCGCGCTCGGCCGGAGATGACCAGGCCCAGCGCCTTGCCGTAGTATTCATCCAGACTGTACTTCGCCGTCGCCGCCTCGATGGCCGGCATCCCTTCGTTGATCGTCTCGCGCAGCGACGCCCGTCGCTTCAGCCGCGCCGACGACACCTCGCCGCGCAGCTTCAAGTCGTCGGTCTTGACGCGCTCCATCTTGTTCATGTCCATGTCGTCGCCGGACGGATAGAGCAGGTACGGATCGTAGGCCCGGCCGAGGAAGCCGGCGGTGCCGCCCTTGCCGACGACGTTGCTCTCTTGCAGCGGCCGCGGCAGCATGACGAACGGCAGCATCGGAACCGTCGGCGGCTTGAGGCGAACGATGTTCGAGCCGACGTTGGGGAAGTCCTTGGGGCTGGGCGGCTCCAGCTGGCCCGACGGGCTGACCTTGTCGGCGGTGTAGCCGGTCAGCATCTGGTAGATGGCCGCCGTGTGATTGAACAGGCCGACCGGCGTGTAGCTCATCGAGCGGAGGAGCGTGAACTTGTCGTTGACCTTGGCGAGCTTGGGCAGCAGTTCGGTGAACTTGCAGCCGGTCACTTTGGTGTCGATGGCCTTGAAGACGCTCTTGACGTTGGCGGGGACGTTGTCCTTGGGATCCCAAAGGTCGAGATGGCTGGGTCCGCCTTGCAGATAAAGGAGAATGACGCTCTTGGCCTTGCCGAAGCCGGGACCGCCGCCGGCTTGCTTCTTGGCCTGCGCCTTTTGCAGCGCGAAGATGTTGGCCAGGCTGACGCCCAAGAGGGCGGAGCCGCCGACGCGCAGCAGTTCGCGGCGAGACATGCCATCGCAGGTGGCCCTGCCTGCTTGTCCGGGGATCACGAGCATGATCGATTCCTCACAGGGGATGACTAATCGCGGCGGGAGGCGGGCGGCCAGGGGAGCCGGGAAGCAATCGCGCCGTCCGCGCGGCTTGCCTCTCTCCCGCAACTATACTGAGGAGGCGAGCGCGGTGTCAAATACTATCTGCCCAATTCACCCAAATCGTGGCTCCGGTCGTCCGGCGAACGGCCGGCGTCCGAGACGGGCGCCGGCCATTCGCCAAAAATCCATCGACCGCGATTTATCCGCGATGACTTTTCCTCATGTGCGGGTTGTGCCGTCGCCGATACGTAGCACTACGGATAGCCCGACAACGGTGCCGGAGGCGGTAGGAATACGCTGCGGGGGAACGGGCCATGCGCTCGGTCA
>DATBGU010000376.1:0-5651 GCA_036557825.1 Gemmataceae bacterium | reverse complement strand
ATTGACGCCGACGCTGCTGTATGCTCTGCTGCGCATGGGGATGACCTCCTGCATGGCGGGAAGCGACCTACCTGGCCGCTGTCCACACCGCCTATTGTTGAGGCATCCCCATCCTTGCTTCTATAGCCAACTACTGAAAATGCCATTCCGGCTGAGGGGAGGAGTGGTGAGAGAGGCGACTTCGCCAGACCAGAACGGTCCATCAGGCATCGGCCAGATCGATTTGGGCTCTTCCGACGGGGTATCCGCGCTGCTCGGACGAGGGATGTCCGTCTGTCTACTGCTACCGCTACTCAACCGCAGCGGTGATAACGATGGTGCAAACCACCTACCATCGGCTCGGCAACGACTCGGCCACGCTCCGGTGGATCTACCGCTCGCGGCTCAGGTGCATTGTGGCCCAACCCCATATGCGGACGCGCCTGGTGGTAATACTCCAGATAAGAGGACAGCAGCCTTCGCAAATGTCTCTCGTTCAGGACGATGACATGGTCCAACAACTCGCGGCGGATCGAGCCGATCAGACGTTCCACGTAAGGATTTTGCCAAGGCGAACGCGGCGACGTCACGACTTCCTCGATATTCAAGCTGGCCAGGCAGCGACGCACTTCATTGCCGTAGATGCCATCGCGGTCCCGGATCAGGTAGCGGGGCGCTGTCTCGAAGGGGAAGGCTTCCCGCAGTTGTTGAGCAACCCACGCCGCGGTCGGCCTGGTCGTCACATTGACATGGACCACCCGGCGGCGTGCGTGATGGAGGATCACGAACACGTAGAGCCGACGGAAAGTGGCGGTGGGAACAGTGAAAAAGTCCATCGAGGCCAGCGTACCCACGTGGTTCTTCAAAAACGTTTTCCAGGTCTGCGAGGGCGGCTTGCGCGGTCGCGTCCGCGCCAGGTACTTGGCCACGGTCGCTTCGGCGATGTTATGACCCAGCAGACACAGCTCGGCCTGAATACGCGGAGCGCCCCAGGTCGGGTTCTCGCCAGCCATGCGAGCGATGAGAGCGCGAACTTCCTTGGCGACTTGCGGACGCCCTCGCTTCGTCCGCGACTTCCAACGCCACCACCGGCGGAAGCCCTGCCGGTGCCAGCGGATAACAGTATCCGGCTGGACCACAATCAGCGCCGAACGCCAACCCGCCCACAACTGCGCCAGGCAGACCCAGAAGAACCGGTCGCGGACGCCCAAGCGGGGACGAGGCCGCTGGCGGCTCAAGATCGCCAGTTGTTGACGCAGGGCCAAGTTTTCCAACACGAGTTGCCTGCGGGACCGCAGGAGCAGGCGGAGCACACAGCCGATCAGGTGAAACAGTTTCATCCGGTTCGGTGGCAGTCGTTAGGAAGCAGGGACGAGTCCCCATTTTCGCCTATCTCGCCGGTTGTTGGAAGACGACGAGGGGCCATATCAACCGGCGCTAGACTCGCAGGTAGAGAGGGGCGAGATGGAGGGATTGATCCGGCCAAGCGGGATTCGCGGAACATCAGCGGGCAAAACCGGCCGGCGCGTGCGGGAGTTATACCGTCTCACCACTGCGCCCCGTGGCGTTGTTTGCCGGGCAGGGGCGTATATCATACAGCTTGAGAACACGAGGTCTTTGTCTGCTGCCACCGGGACGCGGACGCCTGCCATTACCGCTTTCTGTGAGGGACTTTCGTTATGACGACCACCTCGGGAGGACTCCCACAAGTCAACCGGATCAATCAATCCCTCCCCACGCTGCTCGCCCTCTGCCTGCTCCTGGCCGGCACGTCAAACGCCCAGGCCGATAGCCCGCCTCTCGATGCCGATGTGCTCCACAAGATCAAGCAATCCACCGTCCTGCTCAAGGTCTCCCTCGCCAACGGCCGCCTCCGTCACGGTAGCGGCTTCTTCGCCTTTGAACCCGGACTGGTCCTCACCAACGCCCACGTCCTGGGCATGCGCGATCCGGCCGCCCGGCCGCCCCGCCGCATCGAGGTCACCCTGCACAGCGGCGAAACCGATAGCCGCACCCTGCGCGGCCAACTGCTGGGCATCGACCGCCCCTCCGACCTGGCTGTGCTCCGTGTCGAGGGAAAAGACCTGCCGCCGCCGCTCAAGCTCGGCCCCACCACGGAGCTGCGTGAGACCCAAGAACTCTACATCTTCGGCTTCCCCTTTGGCGAGCAGCTCGGCAAGGACATCACCGTCAGCAAGACCACCATCACCAGCCTGCGTAAGATGGGGACGTTCTTGCACAAGATCCAGGTCCAGGGCGGCATGCATCCGGGCAACTCGGGCGGGCCGTTGACGAATCGACGCGGCGAGGTCGTCGGCGTGGCCGTCGCCGGGATTCAGAAGACGCCCATCCACTTCGCCGAGCCAGCCGACCATATCACTGCCTTCCTCAACGGTCGCGGCAGCGGCCTGGGCTTTGGCCTGCCCTATCGCGACGGCGAGCAGGTCAAGTTGCCCGTCCACGTCGAGGTGCTCGATCCGTTGGGACGCCTTCGCAAGGTGGCCGTGGAGTGCTTCACAGGTCTGGAAGGGCCGGCGCGGCCAGCCAGCAGCAAAGAGCCGGCAGCGCGTGCGGGCGATGCAGACCGTCAGGTCGTGACCTTGGCTTACGACAAGAAGACGGGAATAGTGCGGGGCGAGATCGTGCTGCCGCTGTTGCGCGATCCGAAGCGTGTTTACTGGCTGCGTCCGGTCGTCACCAACGGCTTGGGGGAGACACGCTGGTTTGGCGTGCGGGGCCAGCGTTTGGCCGCCCCGCTGGATCGTCAAGCGATCGCCCTGCGGCCGCGGCGGCCGGGGGGACAGTATGACGTGGAGTTGCAGCAACAGGCCAACTTCCGGGTGCGGGATGCTGTGGACGAGGAGTTCTCACTGGGGCTGGACCTGAAGATGGATCTGCGCGAACGAGTGGGAGATCGGGCCGAGGCCGCGACGGCCGTGCCGGTCCGCCTGCAGGGCACAAGCTGCCGTTTGAGCGTGCTGCGTGACGGCCGGCCGCTGGAGGGAGACGAGGATCTGCGGCGCTATGTCCGTGATCTGTCGGCGTGGGCGTTGGAGGCAAAGCGTGACGCGGAGGGCAGCCTGGTGCATGGTCGGGCCGACCTGAGCCGGGTGCCGCGTGAGTCTCGTGCCGCGTTGGCCGAGGTCAGCGAGCAGTTGCTGCGGTCGCTGGAGCTGCTGTCGGCGCCGCTGCCGGCTGGGCGGGTCAAGCCGCTGCAGTCGTGGGAGGCTCGGCGTGCGGTGATCGTGGGTATTCCTGGCGCGTCCACGACGGGCCGGGCGGAGTTGCAGTACAGCTACCTGGGCTTGCAGGAGTGGGAGGGCCAGAAAGTGGCTTTGATCGAGTTGAGTGGGACGATGCGAGGCCGGCAGGGCGAAGGGCTGGACGCGAACGGGAAGGTGACAGGCGTGGTTCGGGTGGCGGTGGAAACGGGCGTGGTGGTATCGTCGGCGGCGACATTGCAGGTGGACGCGGACCTGACCTTCCGCGGCAAGCCGGTGCAGGCGTTGGGCACGCTGGCGATGCAGCTCAAGCGCGTTTCTGCGGCGGTGGAGGGGAAGTAACCGCTCGTTAACCGTCTTCAGCTCGGCCCCTGGCGGAGGCGACTCGGCTGGCTCGATCAGGGCTTCCGCCTGCGTCTGCCGCAGTAGCGCTCGCTCCCCGGATACGTTCTGAAGCTGGAGCGGATCACCGAGGCGTGTTTACTTGATCTTCAAGATGGTGATCTCATCGAGCAGATCGCCCGCGGAGATGGGTATACCCAACAGCGCACGCGGTGCTGAAGCCATCGGCTCTCCTTTCCTTCATCCGTCCAGCAGCCGTTCCGTTAAGGCGCCTTGGGATTAGGGGCGGAGTGTGGGGCCAGCGGCCCGGACGCGCGTAGCTCTATCAGGACCCGGCTCTCGGCGTCGTAGGTGTAGGGAACTTCGTCGAGGTGTTGCTCGCGGAGGAGATTGCCGTCTGCGTCATAGGTGTCGGGGATGCGGCCACCGCGATCATCCACTGGCAAGGTGGTTTTGGCGTCGAGGTTCTGCTGCGCCTCGTGGGGGATGCTCCGGGAAGTAGGCTGCGGCGTGGGCGTGGCGGTTCGGGGTTGGCAGCCTCCCAGCACGCTGCTCAGGACGATTAGCAGGCACGGCAGGAATGGATGCGCGAGTGGGGACGTTTTCATGACAGGTCATCCACGTGTAGTCGGACACACAGTTCCGGCCGCCAACGCCCTTGATGGGCGGACGTCGCGGTCGGCGTGGAAACCACCTCCACCCTACCAGTGTACCGCAGTGGTGATCGGCGTTCAAACGGAAAACGCGATCGGCACCGAATTGAAAACACCAGAGCACAATCTCTGTGGCGGGACGGGTAACGAACCCCTGTCCCTGTTCTACAACAGTCAAGGCCATTTTTTCTAGGGATGCCAGAACCCTCTTTTCGCAGAAGTCTAACTTCTCTTCGCTGCACTCAATTTGCTTCAGTGGACGACGGCGTTTCCTCGGCCGCTGACAGCAACTGAACCCCAGGACATAAGTCCCCCACAGGCAAGTTGTCCGAGCTTTCGACGCCGACCTGCTGGGCCATGTCCTGCTCTGGGGGAGAATGGCACGGAGGATTGTCGCGGAAAAAGCGCTGAGGCGGAGCGGATGGAGCGCCGCATCCTCGGCGTCGGGCATCGACGGGAGGGAGAGTCCAGGAATCAGCGCGTATACCTGTCCGGATGGCGTGTCGGATAGACAGCGGGGTGGTGGCAAAAAGTCCGTGTAACCTCTCAGGAGCTCTCAGCAGCTCTCAATTCCGGGGCCAGACTTATCGGGGAGCCTTGATGCATTGATCGAACAAACGCGACACAGGAGTTACCGGTAAACGCCGAGAGGGTTTCCTCTCGGCGTTTCGCGTTTTTCGCCTATTTCCGCAAGGATTTTCGCTCATCCCTCTCTGGCGCTGCACTCTCCGATTCGGGAGAGAGTGTTCGGGGGTCGAGAGGAACCTTCAAGGTTCCCCTCACGGCCCGAAATCTCTTGGTAAAACTCTCGGAATCTCCGATTACCGCCCCCCGCGGAGTTACCAGCCTGGTCTCTAGGTCCTCGTTGCGGAACTACGAACACGCCTTCCGCCAGCTACAGATGTACAGGTATAATGGCCGCGACGGGGAAGACAGCTCTGGCGTCTCGGCCTAGATGCCATGTGTCGAGTCGCGGTTCCTGCTCTCTCCCAACATCCCTAATCGACCTGTCCCGGTTTAGAGAGTGGCAACACGTGAATCCCCTTTCTGACATCCAGTCCGGTTACCTCAATCGCCTATTGGGCAAAGTCCTCAATTTCGTGCCGAAGCCCGCCCCGGTGGGGGGAGCGGACGAAATCAGGCAGTGGTGCCATGACATCTGCGCCGTCGAAACACTGCGTGAGGTCGCGGAGCGCTGGGCCAAGTGCGTCAAGGATCTTGGTGAATATCTCCTAAACGTTGGGTTGGCCGAGACGCTGCGACAACGGATGCCGGCAACACCTCGCGAGTTGCTCGTGGTGGACCTCAAAACGTGCGAGGAGTTTGCTGGTGCGATCCTCTGCCTTGCGGTTGACGAGGCGGAGGGCGATGACATTTTCCGACGTGTACGTGTGGCTGTCCAATTGGGGAAGAAAGTCCCTGACACGGAAAGGGAACGTGCGGCGAGACAGGTCGC
>DATBGU010000375.1:0-11584 GCA_036557825.1 Gemmataceae bacterium | reverse complement strand
AATTCCTCTCTGTATGCGGTAAGCAAGCGACCGGAGATTTCCTCCGGTCGCTTCCACTCCGGCTCGCCATTCGGTCAGTGCCTCCAGGAAAGTGCCGTCCGCGGGGCCGATGCTCCACGGGCGAACTTCAGGAGCGGAAGAGGGGCAGCCGCTCGAACGCCGCGCCAAGAGCTTGCTTCGCGGACAGCCCCAGCCAGTCTTCCAGGATAGTCGCGTAGACGCGCCGGAAGTCGATACCCATTTTGAGATCGCCGTCGGCCAGGTCCGTCAGGCTCGGCGTCTGGCCGATCAGCCCCGCTCGGACCGACGGACCCGCCAGGAACACCGGGCCGGCCGTGCCGTGGTCGGTTCCGCCCGACGCATTCTCGGCGACGCGGCGGCCGAACTCGCTGAAGCACAAGACCACCACCCGTTCCGCCAACCCGGCCGCCTTCAGATCGCTCAGGAATGCCTGGAGCGCGAAGGACAGATCGGATAGCAGGCGGAAGTGGTTGGGTAGTTGGCCGGCGTGTGTGTCATAGCCCCCCTGGAGGGTGTAGAAGACACGGGCGCCGACGCCGCTTTTCAACAACCGGACGATCGTGTGCAGCTGGCCGGCCAACGACGAACCGACATTGCGGCCGGAATCCCCTCCCGATTGAGCCGATGCGGGGAGCCGATCGGCGGTGGTGTAGGCATCGAGCATGCTTCGCCGCACGAACGCTGTCAAATCGTCGGTGGGTTCCTTCTTGGACAGTACCCGGCGGGCGTCCGCGCCGGGGGCGAGGACGAAGTCCTCGACTCGCTCGATGGCGGAGGCCACGGAGCGCCGGCCCCGGACAGCCAGGGGAACCGACTCGGCGCCGAGGAACAGCGCGGAAGTCTCTCCCGGCTTCGGGGCGGTTGTATCCAGGCCACGGCCCAGCCAGCCGAGACCGTTGTGCTCTTCCGGGTCGGTCGAGGCCGAGTGCCAGACGGCCATGCTGCGGAAGTGCGAGCGACTGGGGTTGGGGTAGCCGACACCCTGGACGATGGCCAACTGACCGCCCTCCAGCAGCTTGCCCGCCGCGCTCATCGCCGGGTGGAAGCCCACGCGGTCGTTGATCTTGATGAGCCGGTCCTTGGGGAGCCGCAGCGCCCGTCGATGTTTGGCGTAGCCCTCGTCGGCGAACGGCACGACGGTGTTGATGCCGTCGTTGCCACCGTCGAGTTGGAGGACGACGAGGACGCGGCCATCGCGCTGCGGTTGGACCGCACGAGCCGTGCGGGCGAGGAAGCCGGGCACCGTCGGCGTCAGAGCGATCAGCGCCGAGCGACGGAGAAAATCACGACGCGAAAGCATGGGTTGAACCTCCTTATCACCAGCCCGAAGCGCCAGCGAGGGCGGGCCTCGCTGGCGCTTCGGCCTGGTTGGGAAACCGCTTTTAACCAAGTTGTGCTTCGGGCATGGCCAGGATCCGCGAGACAATGCAGCGGGCGATGTCGGCCTCCTTCCGCGCGTTCGCATCGAGGGCGGCCGTCAGGCGGTCACGCCAGGCGGGCTCTGGCTCACGGCCCAGAAGCAGCCGGCCGAAGAAGTCGATCGCGCTGTCCCGCTCTCCGCCCTGCCCGTGCTGCCGGGCCAGGCCCAACGCGTCGAGGGGTTCGGACTGGCCGCCTCGCTGCCCGGCGACGATGTTCGTGGCGAAGTTGACGCGGGCGATCAGGGAACGCGAGGTCAACCAGGCCCGGCCTCCCGGCCAGCCGCCGACGTTGGGCGGGTAAAACAACTCCTGCCCCAACCGCGTGATCCACTCGGCCAGGATCAGTGTGTTCGTGGGCGGCTCGAACAACTCCAGGGCGCGGGCCACGCCAAGGACGTATTCCACCGGCGCCAGCACGCGGTCACCGATGTGGTCGTCGGCAAAGAACAGCCGCGAGCGCAGCACCGTCTCGACCGCCCAGCCGACATCGAGGTCGCGCCGGCGCAAGCCGGCCGCCAGAACGTCGAGATCGGCGACCGGCAGCGCCTTTTCGCCCAGGAGCATCTGGCAGATGCGGAAGGCGATTCGGTGGGCCGTGGCCGGGTGGTTCAGGAGAATACGGGCGAGGTCCGGAGCCTTCCAGCGTCCCTTTTTGCCGAGGATGGTCTTCTCGCCGGAGTCGTGGACGGACTCGATCTCGGCGAAGGCATCGTCCTGGATACTCCAGCCGGTCAGCACGCGGGCGGCCTCTTTGACATCGGTTTCGGTGTAGTTGCCGATGCCGAGCGTGAACAGTTCCATCAACTCGCGGGCCAGGTTCTCGTTGGGGTGCCCCTTGCGGTTGGCCGGCGCGTCCAGCCACAGCAGCAAGGCCGGATCGCGCAGCACCGCGCCCAGCAGTTCGCCGAACGGCGCGCGGGCGTGGGCGCGGAACAACTCATTCTGGCGGCGCATGGCGGCGAGGTCATCGACCTTGAGGTTGCTGGTGGCGAAGTGGTTGTGCCACATCAGGGTCAGCCGCTCGCCCAGGGGGTCTGGCCCGAACAGGATGCGATAGACCCACCAGGCCCGCAGCCGCATCAGCTCGCCGGAGTCGCCCGCCGCGCCGCCGAGGACATCGGCGACGCGAGCGAAGTCGGCGGGCACCGCATCGCGGTAGGCCTTGCCGGTCAGAAAACGGTCGATGCTCGCCTTCGGCCCGTCCTTGAGATCGCGCTGGATCTCGGCCCACGTCGCGGCGAAGCCGGCCCGACGATGCAAGTGGACCACACGCCGCAGGTTCCAGGGAACCTTTTCATCCGGAACGTAAGGCGCCCACGGATCGGCGGCGCAGGGCTTGGTCTCGAAGACAGTCCGTAACATGGCAATGACTCCTGCGGATCATTCCTTGACCTGGACGTCGCCCAGATCCTTCGTCTCCCCCGACTTCACCTTCAAGTCTTCAAAAACGGTCCCGACGAGTCGCCCTTTGTTCTTGACATGCATGGTGTACTTCAAGTCGGGCACCAGAGCCTCGATGCGGAACTTGCCCTCCTTGTCCGTCTGGAAGGAGCGAATCCGATGGTAGCCGCAGGAAGGGTCGGTCAGTCTTTCCCCGTAGCGTTCGAGCGTCACTTCCACGTCGGGGCGCGGTTGCCCGTCGCCGGTGACGAGCCGGCCCGTGAGGGTGCCCCACGGTTTGAGCGAGATGGTCAACGGCCCCTTTTCGTCGCCCTGGAGTATCAGAGAGCCGGCGAGGTGCTTTTCCTCGTGCAGCACCAGGATGTTTCGCTTTTCCCCCTCTTTCACGGCGTACACGGTGAACTGAGCCGTTGGTTGCGTTTGGTGTTCCCACGAGGTGATGGTGAACCCCGTCAAGCCGCCCATGCGCGCCCCCGATAGTGGTTGGCCGTCTGGTCCCACCACGTTGCCGCTGAGCGTCCGTCCAGGGTCCAGGGTGATGTCGCACGTCTGCGATGCAGCCTCCTTGGCCGGTGCCACTTCGACGAGGGTGTGGTAGTTGTCCGCGGTGCATGGGGGAGCGGTGTTCGTGATCTGTCTCCAGCCCACGTCTCGAATTTTGAATTGCTCGATGCCCACCGCGATCAAATACCTGTCCTGAAACCCACGGGCGCCGATGACGCCGCGGCCGGGCAGGCCGATGAACCGGAAAGTGCCGTCGTCCTTCGTGGACAGGCGCGGCCAAAATCCCGGCGCATCCTTGCGATAGGGGTTGTCCGCGAAGGCGAAATACTCGATGCGCGCCGGGGCGGGTTTGCCGGTGGCCTTGTCGGTGACGCGGCCCTTGATCCAGACTCCGCGCTTGAGTTCAGCGTCCACCGTGACGGTTTCGATCCCCTGGGCGGCAGGAACGCCCTTCTCGACTTCGAGGTAAGGTTGCTCCTCCGGCCCCATGATCTTGATGAGGCCCCCCTCTCCCCGCGGCATGCCGACCAGTCGATAGCGCCCCTCCTTGTCGGCGGTGGCGCGGATGAACGGGCGGCCGTGCAGGTTGTCGCCGGCGAGTTTCCAGCTCGTCACGACGGCGCCGGCGAGGGGCTTCTGGGTGTCCTTGTCGCGGACGACGCCGACGATCGGAGTGGTCGGCCCCGCCACGTGCTCGAAAGTCGCGCCGTAGTAGGTGAGCGTGTAGCCGCTCGGATAGTCTCTCCATTCGAGGCGTTGAATCCGTTCGCCCGACCGGGTCATCACGCGCACCTGCCGCGTTTCGATCGTTGGACCGGCGATTTCGACGATGGCGATTCGTTCGCGGCCGATGCCTTGGAGTCGGAAGCGCCCGGCGACATCGGTCGAAGCCGTCGCGAACAGCCGGGCGAGCGCCGGGTTATCGAGTTGGGTCAGGAACTCGTTCTCGACGGGATAGCCGTCCTTGCTGGTCTTCAGGCCATCCACGAAAGCCGCCAGGTCTCCCTTGTTGGGCAGGCGCAGCCCCATCACGCGCGCACTCACCCCCACGATTGGCTTGCCTTGCAGGTCGAGCACTTGGCCCCGGATCGGCGTGTCGTCCTTGACCAGATGCAGTGTGAGTTCCCCCGGCGATTCCGGCTTCCGCAGCGCGTGCAGGGCCGGTCCATGTCCCTCGGCCATCGCGCAGAGAAAGACGTGGTCCCAGCGATTCCTTTCATAGGGGGGCAACTGCACGTCAGCGCGGGCGATGCGGAAGCGGAAGCGGCCGTCCGCGTCGCTGCGCGCCTGCGCCTTCGGAGGCGCTTTGGCGTCCGAGAAGTCGAGCAGGTACAGCTTCGCGCCCGCGACGGGTTTGCCGGCCGGGCCGAGCACACGGCCGGACATCACCAGCGTGACCGACTCCTTCTTGCCGTCCGGCGATCGCGCATCGTGTTTGGCGGCAGCCGTCTTGACGGCTTGGGCCTTGGGCGTCTCCACCGGGCGAGCGGCCGCTCGTTCTCGTCCCAGCAATCCAACGCCGGCGAGACCGCAGTTGACCGCGAGCAACAAGGCCGTGGCCCATTTCAACTTGGTGGTCAGCATGGTTTCTCCCTGAACGAGGGTAGCGATTTTCGGGGGGAGGAGGCCCGCGGCGACCTCGGGACGGATCGTGAACGCGAGGGCGGCGCGAGTCGTCGCGGCCGTCAAGACAGCGAGGGTGGACGCCGCCGAGGCGGTGTGCGCCACGGTGAGACCGGCGAGCAGGGCGGATAAACCAATCCCCCGGCGAGCCAGTCGTCTTTGCAGTTGCTTGCGAGCGTCGGTCAAGCGGCCGGAAACCGTTCCGGCTTTCCAGCCGAGTTGCCGGGCCGCTTCCGCCAGACTCAGCCCCTCCAGCACGCAAAGCACGAACGGCGCCCGGAACTTGTGGGGCAGGCGCTGCACTTCCTCATCGAGCACCTGGCGCACCTCGCGCCAAGACAGTTCCGAGTCCTCTTTCTTCCGGGGCATGTTCGCCGCCTCCCGCTCATGTTTGCGCCGGCGGATCCTGGCTCGTTTCGCCCTCGAGGCGATCCGCAGGGCGACGCCGTGCAGCCAACTGCCGAGCATGTCTTGTTTGCGGATCTTGGCGGCGCTATGCGCCAGCACCACGAAGGTGGCCTGGAAGGCGTCCTCGGCGTCTTGGACATGGCCCAGCGCGTTCCGGCAGACGCTCCAAACCAGGCGCTCGTGTCTGTGTACCAGCGCGGCGAAGGCAGCCTCGTCGCGCTGGCCGGCGAACTTTCGCAGCAGCTGGGCGTCGGTCAGATCCCGGTCGTTCGTGCCCGACGCCAGGCGCCGGAGATGGCGCACGACCGTGTCGAGTTGGCCGTTGACCATGAGAGTGTCTCTTCGCGTTGAAGGTTCTTCTCCCCTATAGTGCCCGGAGCGGGGGAAATTCCTAGGATTTTTTTCCAAGCCAGGCGAGGAGGATGGTCCGCCGAGCGCTCCTGGGAGGTACGGACGATTCTGCTCTTCTTGCGTGAGCGGCACCAGGCGCAAGCGCGACGTACGCGCCCCGCGCCGTCGTGGCGGATGAACTTATTGTCTGGTGAGGAAGTAGTCACCAAGAGAGGCTCACCGGACCGGCCACGCCGGTCGCCTCGGCAGAGGCCGCTAGTGCGACAGGGGACGAGGTAGCGGTGACTTGGCGGCTTGCCCCAGCGCGGTTTCGCTCCCGCTCGACGCAAACTCCGTAATCTTTACCTGTCCCTCAAATTGCCAGGCCAACCTGCTTCGACCAATCGGGAGAGAGATCATTACCCTTCTGCAGATACGAGGTTTGCCCAACGCAGCCCATTCCTTTACTTGTCCAAAGACAACAGGAGCCGGGCGGCGAGCAGTCCGTCCCGAGGTCGTGGGCGACTCGATTTCTTACCAGGCGGTGTGCCGCCTTGCTCCTCCGGCAAATATGCGTTCTGCGGCTCGTGACCGATGCGGTCGCCGTCGTCGTCGAGTTGTTGATGCTCGGTCGCCAACTGTTCGGCGCTGGCGTAGTTCTGGGCGATCTCTTTCGCCACGACCACATACAGGTCGAACAGGGACAATTTGCCGTCCTTATCCACATCGTGATCGGCGCGTTTCATCCCGTCCGCGAGGAACTGCGCGAACACACGGGGAAAAGTCGTCTCGTTGGTTTCCGCGTCGGCCTCCGTGGCGGTGATGACGACGCGGCCGGGCCGGGACAGCGGGGCCAGGAAGTAGCCGCTGAGCGAGGTCGTCATCACGAAGACTTGCTCCCGGCAGGTGAGGTCGGCGAAGAGTTTCCCGAACGCTGCCGCGTTGAGGTCGGGTCCGGGCAGGTTCCACCACGCCTGACGCCCATCGTGGTGGCAGTGACCCAGACAGATGACCCACAGGCCATCCTCCGGACGGACGGCCTTTCGAACCTCGGTGACTTTGTCGGCCACCGCCTCCCGCGTCGCCGGCCCGGTCGCCCTCGGCAGGTCTTTCGGACGGTCGGCGCCAAAGAGGACGTACTGCCGTTCTGGCGGAATTCCGAGGGTCTTGGTCAAGCCGTCGGCGAGTTTGCGAACCGTCTCGGTGAACGACTTGACGTGCTCGGCGTCGCCCGGATGGCCGCAAAGGATGAGGGCGTGTCGCTTTTTCGGAGGAGCGAGTTCCGTTTTCGCGGGGGCCGACTCGGCCGCGTCTTTCACCGGCGGGGGGGCCTGCGCTGGGACGGCCGCAGCCAAGATCAACGGCGCGAAGTACAGCATGGTCACTTGTCCTCAACGGGGATGACTTCCCCCCACGGCATTCGTGGGGTCGATCGGATACGGGCGAGCAGCTTGCCCTCTGGGGTCACGACCTTCTCCGGATAGATGCGGTAAAGGTGCAGCGGGTCGTGAGAGAAGGGATTCGTCTCGCTCGGAATAGATGAGAAGACCTCCTTGTCTTTGCGCTGCACGTGCAGCTCCCAGTCGGAGAAGCGGCCGCAGGCGAACTCCCAGCGAGTCTTGCCGCCCTCCTCCTTGGCCTCGAGGAGGAGCAAGACCTCCGGGTCGGTCCCGGCGCTGGACATCAGGGCGAAGAGCGCGCCGTCCACCACACCGCTCTTGGCCGCCGGATAGCGGTACAGAGGCGTCGGCAGCAGACGCAGTTGCCAGCGCTTGCCGTCCCGGTCGATGCTGTGGCCGGTGAACTCCTTCGCGAACCGCCGCATCTGTAGCAGTCGCGCGCCGGGGGTCGCGGCCGGCACTCCGGCGTCGGGGAGTTCCGCGCGTGCGAATCCTGCTTGTGGCTTCCATTGGTTGTACTCATCCCGTTTTACCAGGAGTTTCTCGGAATCGAGCGCATGGAGTTCGTGCATGATTTGGCGGCCGGGCAGTTTCTCGTGCGGTTGGGAGAAGATGCAGGCCAGCGCCGCAGGCCGGCCGGCCCGCAGCCACAGGAAGACAGCCCCCTGTTGTGCTTGCCGTGCCGGGTTCAGCCACTCGAAGACTGGCTCCTTCTTGAGTTCGAGTGCCTTCTTGGGGGCGGATTCGACAGCCAGGGAGTACGCCTGCGCCTCCTTGACGTAGATCGGGAGCATCTTCTTCGACAGGCCGTCGTCCGTGTCCGCTGCCGCCAGCACCAGAATCAAGCTGAGAATGCCCATGAGCGGTCCTCCTGTTCCACAACTCGGCTCAATGTCCGGGGAGACGGCTGATCTCCTGAAGCAAGTCCGGCACCATCGGCAGCGGGGGGGTGGGCGGCTTCGCCGACTCGGGAGGTGGATCGAGGGGCAGCGTCCCTGCGTCGGGGGAGAACGCGGCGGCCGCTACCAGGCTCTTGGACAACTGGCGTTCGGCGACCAGTTCCCCACCTGGGAGCGTGCGCCAGGTCAGTAAGCCGTTCCAGCCGCCGACGACCAGCGTTCGGCCGTCCGGCCCGAATCGGGACGCCCCGACGGGCGCGGAGGCACTGTAACTGGCAAGTTTCCGCCGTTCGGAGATCGACCAGCATTCCACCCAGCCGGTCTCCGCGTCGAGCCACGAGCCGAACGACACGGCGACGCTCTGATTGTCGGGGCCGCAGGCGATGCTGTTCGCCGGGCCTTCGACAGACCACTCGGCCACGAGGGCCAGGCTGTTCGGATCGCGCACCGAGATGCCGCCCGCGGCGTCCAGGACCAGTAACCGCTGCCCGTCCGGTGTGTAAGCGATTCCCCGCGCCGCGGCGGGGACGCGGGCTTCGGCTTGTACGTAGCCTCCATAGTCCCACGTCCGCACCAGCGGACCGGGGCCGGCGGTAGCAAGCCGTCGGTTGTTCGGTGCGAACGCCAGGGCGAGCGGCTTGCCTGGCCTGAGTGCCGTTACCATCCCGTCCAGCCGTCGCAGAACGACCTCGTTGTCGCGCGCTATCGCGGTGACCGCACCGCCAGGGGACGGCGCGGTGGCCCAGGCCCGCGGCTCAGTGGACTTCGGCGGAGGCGAAAGCGAGGGCGAAGGAGAGAACGGGGCTTCGGCGCGGACGGTGGCAGACGGAGGCTCGGGGGCCGCCGGCGTGACCGCCCGCAGCACCGGCTGGATCATCAGCACAGCCACGACCGCCGCGCGAAGCGCGACGCCCCTGCGGCGCCGGCGGGGCATTTCGGCATGGGCGATCTCGACCAGTCGGCGGTGGAGCAACTGGGCGTCTCGGTTGGCCGGGCAGGCTGCCGGCGGAAGGCACGGCCGACGCAACTCCGCGGCGAAGTCGATGGTCGCGAGCAAGGCTTCCGCGTAGCGCCGGGGCGAAGCCGCGAGTCCACCGACGACCCAGGCGTCACAGCACGCTTCCTCGGCCGCCTCGATCCGCGACCGGGCCAGCCAGACTGCGGGGTGCCACCAGTAAAGCCCGGTGGCGACGAACTCAAGCACGCGCACCCAGTGGTCGCGTCGCATGAAATGCGCCAGTTCGTGGGCCAGCAGTGTGTCGCGCGCCTCCGGAGCCAGACGCGCCAACAATTCGCGGGGGAACAAGACAACCGTACCTCGCCCCCAACCCCACAACATCGGCGAACCGATCCCGGTCGCCGCCCTCACCACCGGCGGGCGGCGAACCCCGAGCAACTTGGCGATGCGGCGAACCGCCGCGGCAACCTCCGGCCCGGCGTCTTCCGCACGCGCAAGCCGGCGCCGGAATCGCACGATCCGCCGGCCCTGCCAGATGAACCACCCGGCCGCGCCGGCAATCCACACGGCGAGTATCCCGTCGCCGGACCGTGCCACTTGAAGCCGCTCCCACCACGAGGGGGCGCGTTCCGTTCGGAGTTCGGAGTTCTGTGATCGGAGTGCTAATTGCCGAGGCTCCGAACTCCGAACCTGGAACTCCGAACTCAGAGGTTCGGCCGGCGGTTCGGCCCAGGAAGCCGGCAGCACGGCCAGCGGAACGTGGAAGAGAGGAGGCGTGACGAGTTTCAGGAGCACCAACACCCACAGGATGTGCCGCACGACGGGCGAGCGGCAGACGCACCCGACGGCCAGTGCGAACAGGGAGAACACGGCCGCGACTGCCGCATTGCCGAGCATCGCGTGCATCACGGACATGGCTGCCCCTTTCGCCGCTCACTTGCTCTTATCGGTGTCTTTCCTGTCTAATTCGTCGAACACTTTACGGAGGTTCTCGCGGTCTTTCGCGGTCAGTTTTTCGGAGCGGACCAGGTAGGTCAGCAGCGGCGCGAGGTCGCCGTCGAAGAGTTCGTCCGCGGCGGCCTGCAAGCGGTTGCCGGCGAGATCCTCGCGCTTCACGACAGCGCTGTAGTGATGCGGCCATCGCGTCCGGTCGCGTGAGACGCACCCTTTCCCCTCCAGGCGGTCGAGCAGTTTCCGAACCGTCGCCAGCAACGCCGGCGGAGTGTTGCCGTACAGAACCTCCGTCAGTTCCTGTACCGTCGCCGAAGGCCGTTGCCACAATTCGTTGAGCAGCGACAGTTCGGTGTCCGTTATCTCCCGCGGCGTTCTCCCCATTCGGTTTCGCTCCTGTTCTTCCCCAACCCGAAAAAAGCTCCCGTCGCTTCACTTCTTGGGCGCACCTTCCCAAAAGTGCGTCCACATATCTTGGTCCCCTGTCGATCGCGCGTCCGGCCGCGTAAACACCTCCGCCTTGTCGAGCCTCTGTGGGAGATGATACCTGCGCGGTCACGCCAACCCAAGCCACCGGCGCCAGAACCATTCGGCCGCCAACAGAGCAAGAAGCCCCCCCAAGAACCACCCGCGGCTCCAGATCGGGGTGCGGCGAACCGTCGCCGGGCCTTCCGAAACCGGCAGTTCCATCAGTGTCTCCGCCAGTGCGTTGGCATCCGCGATCTCGCGGCCGCCCGTCCCGCGCGCCAGCGCGGCCAGAAACTCTCGGTTGGGCAGCGGGTTCTGCTGTTCGTGCGGGTCGCTCAGGATCTGCACGTCGAGCGAGCCGCTGTCAATCTGCGTCTGTCCCTCGTAGGCGGTCAGCTCCAGCTTGATCGCCTGGCCCGCCGACCCGTTGGCGAGCGCTAGGGCGAGCGGCAGCGCCAGGGAATGATCCTTGGTCTGCGGATCGAGATGCAGCTCGATCTCCTCGCCCCAGTCGGCGAGGGACCCAGATTCGCCCGAGGACCGCGGCCGTCCCACCGGCCATTTTACCGGACAGGGCGGCAAGTCGGCGCCATCCAATTGCCGCGGCTCGAGCATGGCGACCACCCGGTAGCGCCCGGTGCGGTTGGCCGACTCGTCGAAGGTCTGGGCCGCGATGGCGACGGTTTCGCCGGGGCGGTAAAAGCGCTTGTCGGTGCTCGCCACCAGCCGGCGCCGGCCAATCGCGGAGTTTTCGGTTAGCCAATAGGTCAAATTCCGTGCGAACCGGGCGAAATGCTGGTTGTCCTGCTCGCCCCACTGCCGGGTGAAGCGCGGCGACCAGGAGGCCGAGAGCGGCGTGGCCAGCGCCGCCGTCCGGCCGCGGCCGTAGGCGCCGATCGCCAGCAGTGGCGGTGTGCCGGCGCCGGTCCCGGCTTTCTGAGCGCCGAGGAGCGTACCCGACTGGAGCTTCACCCGTACCCAGTTGTTTCGGCCGAGGGACTCCGGCAGTGTTCGCAGCGCCGCCCGCGTGGCCCGTTCGTCCTCGAACAAGCGCCATACTGGGTGCAGATCGGCGCCGGTCGGTTCCAGGATGGCCGGCGTGAAGTCCCAGTCGACCGAACCGAGGAACTCGACCGGCAACATGCGTTCGACCGCCGTGCCCGTCCAGCCGCCGGCGCCGAAGCTCCGCGGCCCACCCGC
>DATBGU010000374.1:0-7919 GCA_036557825.1 Gemmataceae bacterium | reverse complement strand
CGAACAGGCGTGGTCGCCTGGCCATGTTCAAAAACTCATACGGTTGAGCTTCAGCGCCGAAAGTTCGGCGCTCCTCGTTAGCGAGTGTTTTAGCTCAGACTCAACCTTGCACGAGACGCGAAAATCTGCATCAGTCGAGCTTAGAACCACTAACAAAATGATTTTTCCCAGAACCGATAGCATATAAGAGCGAGGGCCAGGTTGAAGAAGGCAAATTGTATCTCTTGGGTCTTCTCGGTCACCAAGCGCAGCTTGCGAAAGCCGTGCGCCCACGATAAGGTCCGCTCCGCTACCCAGCGAAATATCCCCAAACCGCTGCCGTGTTCGCTGCCCCGTTTGGCTAACTTCGGTTCGATACCACGCTTGCGCAGTTCCGCACGGTGCGGCTCCGAGTCGAAGGCCCGGTCCCCGTATAACTTGGCGGGGCGGCGTTGCGGCTGGCCGGCTTCGTCCAACGGCCCGCAACTATCCACCAGCGGCAACAACTCCTTGATTTCCGGGGTGTTGGCCGGCGTGATGTCTCCAGCCAAGGGAACGCCGTTGGCATCGACGAGGACGTGCTGCTTGACGCCGGGACGCCCGCGATCCGTGGGGTTTTTGCCGCTGCCTTCGACGCCGCCGAGGGCGCGGGCGAACGTGGCATCGATAGCGGCCCGTGTCCAGTTGATGAGGTGGGCATTGTCCAAGTGGCACAGCAGGACTTGGTGCAGCCGTGGCCAGACACCGGCCTGGTTCCAGTCGCGGAGCCTGCGCCAGCAGGTCATGCCGCTGCCGCAGCCCATTTCGGCAGGGAGGTCTTCCCAGGGGATAGCGGTTTTGAGGACAAAGAGGATGCTGGTGAGTGCTTTGCGGTCTTCGAGGGGCTTGCGGCCCGGATAGCGAATGCGTCGGCGTCTGGGCGGTAGCAAGGGTTGGAGGACGCTCCAGAGTTCATCGGAGACGAGCGGCTTAGCCATGACAAGATCTCCTGGGGCGATGGAATGGATGCCAGGAGATGGAAAAGCGAATGTCATGCCATTGGCCTCATTTTGTTAGTGGCTCTAATGCCGGATGGTCTGCATCAAGGTCGGGTCGTAGTTCACGGATTCAAGGGCCGCTTGATAGCGGCGCCGCCTCGCAACTACATCTTCTCCATCTGGCCACATGAGTAGCATCCGCAGAGCCTCGGCCTCGCTAGACCACTGACTTTTTGGTGGGTTGATATAGACGGCGAGCAACAATCCTTCGCGGATGTTTTGCAGCGTCGGTGTTTGCCTGGGCCGGTCGCGGTCGTCGATAACGAGTTGGCCTTTATCGTTGATGTACTCAGACATTCTCTGCTCCATGTTGGGACGGGCCGGCCACGGCTGGCGAGACAGCATGGAGTTACCATCTCGCCGGCCGGGCCGTCGCCGTGGTGATCGGCTGCGGCGTTCCCGTTCGATGCTATTCTACGCTCTCGATTTTCGCCGCGGACGGAAACAGCCACTTGCGGACATGATCGGCCACGGCCCGCAGGCGCTCGTCGGAGATGGTCTCGCGGTAGACGCTCGACATATGGGCTACTTCGTGGCCCATGATGTAATCGGCTGCGGGCTGGTCCTTCGCTTCGTCGGCGACAGTTCTGAAAGTGTGGCGGAGCGCATAGAAATTGCGGCTGCCGTTGATGCTGAGCGCCTTGAGCAGCTTGGCCACTTCCTTTGTTAACGGACTGTCGGCGATCTCTTTGGCCCACGGCAAGCCGCGCTGGGTGATGAACACTAGACCGGAGTGAGCGGGGTCTTTCGGCGCCGGCCGGACGGCCAGCGCTTCACGGAGGGCGGCCATCGTTTCCGGCCACAAGGGGCAGCGTCGCGGCATCCCGGTTTTGGGACGCGGGTAGTCGATGATGGCCTTGTCCCAATCGATCGCCGCGAGGGGCAGTGTGCCGCAGTCGGTGTTCCCGAAGCCACAGTTGATGCCGAGCAGCAGCTGGGCCTTCACGGGAGCGGAGGCGGCGCCGAGCAGCTGGTGGATTTCCTCGCCCGTGAACAGCTTGGGGGCTTGGCCCTGGCGATGCTTGAGCAGACGCAGAGCCTTGTTCGAGGGCCGCTTGAAGTTTTGACCGAAACAGACCGGCTCCGGGATGAGGCGGTTGTCCGAAGCGAACTTGAAGACGCAACGGACGCGCTGAATGACGCTGCGCACGGAGGTGGCCGCCCACTGCTTCGTCATGTACTGGCGCAGGGCGGCGAAGTCGTCCGGTCCGAGGTCTTCCACCAGCCGGGATTTCGAGAACCGGCTGACGATCAGGTCGCAGGCGGCCTTGTAGTCGGTCCAGGTGCGGGCCAGTAGATCGCCGCTATCGACCAGCGCTTGCTTGGCCTGGAGGAAGGCGTTGGCCAGCTCTTTGACCGTGGTGCCTTCCGCTTGCTCTCGCGGCTTGCGGCCGGCGTGAAGCGCGTCCTTCTGCCTGAGGTAAGAGTCGAGGGCGGCGTCGGGATCGTGCCACTTCCCGAAGTAGAACATCCGGCCCTTGATCTTCTTGGCCCATTGCCCGCTGGCGTGTGGGAAGAGCGGGAAGTCGTCGTAAGGTTTGGCGGGCTTGCCGGACGGCGCCGGCGCGGTAGAATTGCTGTCAGACATGGCAACACTCCTGAAACGTGGGTTGCTGTGTTCTTGGCCGGCTCGTTAACGGCGGGTCGGCCTTGATTCATTATAGGCGGGTGTAGGAAAAGGTGTAGTGAAAAAACGGAGGGAAAGAAGAATAGCCGCAAGTACTTGAAAGAATTCACTTTGCCCCTTTAGCTCAATTGGCAGAGCAACTGACTCTTAATCAGTGGGTTGTAGGTTCGAGTCCTACAAGGGGCATTCCAGAAGTGCTACAAAACAAAGGGGTTCCGGCAACAAACCGGAACTCCTTTCATTTCGTCGTCTCAGAATCGCCACACTAACGCCACACTATTTCTTCAAGCGCCGGTTCATCCCTCCGTGCCAGGGAGAAGGAGGTTTGCCGCCCTCTTCATGATGTCTATGCGGTCGAACGCCTTCCCAGCGTCCAGATAGGGGCGCGCTGTCTGGGGGTCCACACCCATCGCCTGGGCTGTGGCATCGACGTTCTGAGTCGCGGTTGCCACTACTGTAATTGCTCTGGCTCAGAGGTCGTGGGGGCGCAGTCGGTCCTTCTTGGACCGCCCCTCGTTGAACTCGCGGAACAGGTTCTGGATGGTCCACACCCAGGTCGAGGGTTTGTATCCCGTCATCCGGCGACTTCGCGTGCTCGGCCTGTGGAGTTTCGACTCCTCCGTTGACCGCTCCCAGAGCCACACCGGCCCGACCAGTCGCCGGAGGGTGCTCGCCATGTCGGCGGGGAGCGGGACCGCCCTCGCCTCCCGAGTCTTCGTCGCCTCGGCCGCCGAGGTGAGCGTGTCCGCGACGAGGTCGGTCGATTTCGCCTTGCACAGGTCGGCAGTGCGGCAGCCAGCCAGCATTTTCACCTGGACGAACAGCCGCGGAAGCTCCCAGCCGGGATGCTTCTTCGACAGCCAGGCGAAGAACTCGGTCACGGTTTCCTCGGCCGGAACCCGGACACGCTTGCCGCGGGTACGGAACAACGAGCCACCGATCGTCCTTGACGTGGCCCAGCGGCTTGAAGTGCTCCGACCACAACGACCGGAGGGAGCGGAGGTAGGTTGTGCATGAAGTGGGCGACCTCCTGTAGCTCTGGGCATCGCTCGCTTTCCCCCGCTTGAAAGTGCCAGAAAGATACTGCCTCTTGAAGCGGTGGGCAATCTCAGTGGTCACCTCAGCCGGGCTCGTCAATTCGGGGACATCGTGCGAAGAGCTTTGACCGCGGTCCTATAGCCCCGGATAGAGTCCGGCCGCAAATCCGGTGTCTGGACGAGGTCGGTGAGAGTCGCCTCCCAGCTGGCCTGCGTCGGCTCTGCGGGCAGCGCCGGCCGGTACGTCTCGTCGATGATGTCCTGGGCCTTGGTCCTCGCATCTCCCTTAGTGCGGCATCCGGTAGCCCGCTCCAATCGTTTCCCGTCCGGCCCGATGAAGCGGACCCGGTAGCCACCAGGCCGCTCTGTCAGGGAATATCCAATCACGGTCCCGTCAGACAGCGTGTGCGCATGCTTTGCTTGTCTTCCCATACAAGTTCTCCTTGGTGCAAATGATTCGCCCGCACGATTGTAGCGCGAACCGCGCGGGGCGCAAGGTCGGTAACTACTTTTTTCGAGATTGGCGTCGGGACGAGAGCCATTCGTCGAGTTCTTCACGGCGGAAGAGCGGCGGTCGCGTCCCAGGCATGGAGCGGATATTGCCCAGGCAGTGGTGGTTTAAGATGGTCTTCCGCCCGCGGCGGCAATAGGCGGCTGCTTCGTCAACAGTCAGGTAGGGCGAGTCCACGGGTCGCAAGTCGGCCCTGGTGGTCCGCTGCTTCATCCACACGAGATTGCCCTGACCGTAGGGCAAGGTGTTATCACGCTGCTGGATGACGTGATTGGATGAAGGACGTGTGCGATCCCTCGATCGGCCATCCAAAAGGGAGGAGGTGTCATGCACCAGTCGAATGCCCGTGAGCGTACCCTTTCCAAGATCGGGACTATCTCGCTCAGCAACGACATCAGCTACACTCGAAGTCCGCGATGGTGACCACCTGATCCCGCTGGCGGCAGTAGGCGGCCAGAACAAACCACTGGAACTGGTCCTGCAAGGGGAAATAGCAATCGGCATCGCGGACGGGAGGCTCGTCGTGGTAGCTGAAGCAGGCCACGAAGATGTGATCGCGGCAGAAGCGGTCTGGACACCGCCACGACTGGCGGAGGCCATCGCAGGTAATCGTGCAGTTGGCGTCCTGCTCACCATCGTAGCCGTGTCGCTCACAGTCGATCACCTCTTGGACCCCGCCGCACGGTTCCCACTGGACGGCGATGGGGCTCAAAAAGTTCTGCGGCGGGTCGTCGGGATCACCCGGATAGCCCAGGAGAACCGGCTGCTGGATCGCGTCCCGGTGCCCCAACTCAAAAGCGACCCAACCGTCGGGGAGATGGGTCACGGCGGTGAGGATCTTCCGCGTGATGTCGGTGTCACTGCGGAGGGCAAAGCGGCGGAGGCAGCGGGGTGGGTGGGCCTTGACATGAGCCACCGCCTGCTCCAGAGAGTACCCCTCGTCCATGAGTTCGTGCTGGAGTGCGTTGCCCAGCCGTGCCCGCAGCTGCTGGAATGCTTGCGGCCCAATCCGGTTCGATTCCAGGTTCAGATGCCGAAGCCGCTCCGCTAGCGGCGAGGCCAGCAATGCCTTGGCTCCAGCTCCCGTGACCCCGCAAGAGTAGGCATCCAATCGGGCCAGTTGCCTCAGATGGGGCGAAGAAGCGAGCGACCGCAGCCCGGCGTTCCCAATATTGTTACCACTCAAATCCAGGCTCGTCAGGCTGGCCACGGCTGGCGACGCGGCAAGGGCTCGCACGCCTCGCCAGCCGATGTTGTTGGACTCCAGGCCCAGGTGGGCAAGTCGCCACGGAACTGAGTCGCTGGCCAGGTATCCCGCCCCAAAGTCGCCGATCTTATTGTGCCGCAGGTCGAGGCGAGCGAGACGACGAAGGTTGGTCTGGGAAACCAGGCCGCGGATGCCTTTGGGAGTGATGCCGTTGTCCCCGAGGTCCAGCTCCTCAAGCCTTCCCAGGGACGGCGAACTGGCCAGCAGGAGAAGTCCGTCATCGCCCAGACGGTTGCTCCAGAACCGCAGTACGGTCAGTTGCCCGGCCACCGGACTTGTCGCCAGAGCCTGCATCCCGGCGAAGCTGATGTGATCGTTGGAGAAGTCCAGTCGGCACAGCTCGGGCAGGCGACAACCGGCGACGAACGCCTCCACAGCTCGGTCGTCCAGTTCGTTCCCGGCCAGGTCGAGCGAGGTGAGATTGGGCAAGTTGGCCGAGGCCGCCAGGGCCTGAAGTCCCGCGACAACGACGCCCGTGTGGCGCAGGCCGAGGTGGGCCAACCGCCCGAGGTGAGGAGACGCTGCAAGAGCCTGGACGCCCGCATTACCGATCTCGCTCCATTCCAGGTCAAGACGACTGACACGGTCCAGCAGGGGCGACGAGGCAAAGCGGTCGAGCGACACCGGGCCGTGGTGCTTGATCTGGAGTTCCCGCACCGGGGCAAGTCGGAACAGCGTCTCGGCCCCGGCCAGGAACTGGTCCAGCAGCAGCTTGACCTGCTCGACGAACCCCCTGCGGAACCGCCAGCGTTTCACCTGTCCGATGAGTGGCCCAGCCCAAACCGGCTCCCACTGGGCCAGCAACTCATACTCTCGCAGCAGCAGTTCCCCGCGGTTAGGGGCATCGGGTGTTAGCCGTGACAGCTGGCATTGGACGCGAATGAACTCACCACGCGGGTCGCCTCGTTCCTCCAGCCAGTCGGCGTAGACCAGCCGCAGCGTGTCGTCCTCGGGGTCATCAAGGATCGCTTGCAAGAACGCTTCGTTCTCGGGCATTGTGAGGACTCCTTGCGGAAAGCGAGCAAATGGCCTCTTGAAGCGTGAGTCGGTCTCGGTCACTGTTAAGGAGGACGTGCTTGTCTCGCAAGGACTTCATAACGCAGGATGGCACGGGGGAGTACGTCGGACGGAGGGTTTCAAGGCGTATCCCCTATTTCGCCACCCCCGAGGAGAGCCTACGATGTCTTCCATCCGCGAAGTCCAAGCCGGCAACTGGTGTGTACGGCTCGACCTCGGCTGTCAGGTGCTTCGCCTGGAAGTCCCGGACGCCATCATCGACTGGCATCGCGGCAGAGGCAAAACCGATGGTCCCCCACTCCTGCCAACCCCTCCCACGGCGGCCGACGGTCCCATGTCGGCCGCCACCTTGCTGCTCAAGGCCAAACAGTTCGATGATGGTGTCTACGCGGCTGCCGAAATCGCCGCTCAGCGGGGTGCCGGACGCTTCGCCGGCAAGGCCACGCTCCTCCGCTCACTGGCAGTAACGTTGACCGCCGGACTTCCCGATAACGGTATCGATGCCGCCACCGCAATCCACGCGGCCTGCCAACTGGGAGGCGTGACGGTGGCCGCCCCCGAAACACTCATCGAGGCCATCTGCACCACCAAGGCCACCTTCCTCGACGATAAACTTCTCTCCCAACCTCTCAGCTTCTACACCTGGACGCCCGAACTGTCAGCGATCTTCCGTCAGAATCGCTTTCTCCAGCAACCTCTCGAACCCGAGACGGCGGATGCTTTGACGGTTGCTCTGGAACAGACGCCTGGAGCAACGGAAGTCTACAATGTTTCTCTCCGCCTCAACGCACGTCTCACCAACCCGCCCAAACCGTTGGGCCTCCGCGATGTCGGGAGACGCTTGCCCTTCTTCCCGCCTTCCCGTTCCCACGAGGTCACCCTGCTTGAGAGACTGTATGAGGACCGGCCTATCCCGGACGGGTTCGACCTGATGGGCGAGTTGATCCGCCGCGTGCGTTCGGGCGACGTTCGTTTGATGCCCACAGAAGAATCCGGTTGGTATGACCATCAGACATGGTCTCTGGAACCACTGCTCGTGCCGGACCGCAGGCCGGAGGCGGCACGCCTGGAACTGGGCAAGCGATACCGTAAGCACCTGGAAGACCTCTTCCGCGGTGCCCTGGCCCTGACTCGCGAGACGCACGCCGGACAGGCGGGAGGGGGGCGGGGTGGCTACGCCGGTCCCCGGCGGCAGCCGATCCGGATTCGCCCGTGCTTGAGCGTTGAGCCTCTCCCCACGTTGTACACCCGTCGTGCCGCCGGCTACCGCTTTGTCCGGTCGGTGCTTGAGGAAGTGTTCGGGGCCTGGAGATCGGCGCGAAGAAATTGACCACATCGGCATGAAGAAGTTGACCACCTGGGTCTTGGAAAGCTTGTCTTTCAACAGGGGCTTTTTCCTGAGCTTATTGTCGCAATAGGCCAGCTATTTGGCCTTCCTTTTGCC
>DATBGU010000373.1:0-4821 GCA_036557825.1 Gemmataceae bacterium | reverse complement strand
GATGAGTTCCGCCATCGAGGCGATGGGCATGTCGCTGCCCTACGACGCCAGTTATCCCGCCGTCTCCAGCGCCAAGGAGCGCGAGGCGTTCCTGGCCGGCGAGGCGCTGGTGCGCCTGACCGAGAAGAACATCCAGCCGCGCGACATCATCACGCGCAAATCGTTGGAGAACGCCTACACGCTGGTGCTGGCGCTGGGCGGCTCGACCAACGCCGTGCTGCATCTGATGGCCATCGCGCGCGAGGCTGGCGTCGAGTGGACGCTGGCCGACTTCGACCGCCTGGGCGCCAAGGTGCCGCACCTGGCCGACTTGAAGCCGGGCGGACGCTACGTCATGAACGACCTGCACCGTGCCGGCGGCACCCCGGCCGTGCTGCGGGCCTTGCTCGATGCCGGCTGGCTGCACGGCGACTGCATCACCGTCACCGGCAAAACCCTCGCCGACAACTTAAAGGATGTCGAAAGTATCTATAAGCGCCGGCAAGACGTGGTACGTCCTCTCGATCGGCCGATGCACCCGACCGGCCACCTCGTCGTGCTGCACGGCAACCTAGCGCCGGAGGGCGCGGTGGCCAAGGTGGCCGGATTGCAGACGCGCCGCATCACCGGGCCGGCGCGCGTCTTCGACGGCGAGGAGGTGTGTTTCGCGGCCATCGGGCGGCGCGAGATCAAGCCCGGCGACGTGGTCGTTATCCGCGGCGAGGGTCCGGTCGGCGGTCCCGGCATGCGCGAAATGCTCGCCGTTACCGCCGCCCTGATCGGACAGGGACTCGGCGAGAGCATCGGACTCCTCACGGATGGCCGTTTCTCCGGCGGCACGCACGGACTCGTTGTTGGTCACGTCGCCCCCGAAGCGTGGGTCGGCGGACCGATCGCGCTGCTGCGCGACGGCGACCGCATCACCATCGACGCCGACGCCAAGCGGCTGGAGGTAGTGCTGGACGACGCGGAACTGGCGCGGCGCAAGGCGGCCTGGGTCGCCCCGCCGCCGCGCGTCGCGCGCGGCGTTCTGGCGAAGTACGCGCGCTGCGTTCGCTCCGCCTCCGAGGGGGCCATCACGAGTTGACAACGGGCTGTCATCGCTTAGTGTCGGCGCGGCAACGACTTAGGAAATTGACACGGGCGCGGTAAACTGCGTACAATCAGTAAACACGATACGTTCGCGGAGCGGACCCGGAGGCAAACGGGAAGAGGGTTGCGCTTACCAATCATCTTTGAAAAGGAGGGCATGTCCATGAGAGGCAAATGGTTCGCAGCCGGACTGCTGGCGGCTGTGGGGATCCTCGCCTGGGCTGTGCCGTCGCGGGCCGGCGACGTCATTCGACTGAACGGAGTCGGAAACGCGCCGACGCAAAACCTGGTCGATGACGGCCGGGGCGCCGATACCATCCGCACCTGGCGAGGCGGCTTCGGCGGATTCGGCCGAGGCTTTGGCTTCGGCGGTTTCAATCGTGGCTTTGGCTTCGGCGGTTTCAATCGTGGCTTTGGTTTCGGCGGTTTCAATCGTGGCTTTGGCTTCGGTGGTTTCAACCGCTTTGGCTTCGGTGGTTTCAACCGCTTTGGCTTCGGCTTCCCTGGTGTCGGCTTGGGAGGTCTGGGCTTCCGTGGTCTCGGCTGGGGCGGCCTCGGCTGGGGCGGTCTCGGCTGGGGAGGTGGGGGTTGGGGCATGCCCGGCTGGGGCGGTTGGGGTTGGGGAGGCTGGCCCATCGGTGGCTGGGGCGGCGGGTTCTGGCCCTGCGCCGGCACGACGGCCAATGTCTACACCCTGTCCATGCCGATGGCGACCCTCGGCACGCCGATGTACGGCGCGCCACTGCAACCCTACATCGACGTGAATCCGCCGCAGGCGCCGCGCGACAACGGCACTTACCCCTACGACGGGGGACCGAATAAGGCGGTCCCGAACTCGAACGAGAAGCCGCGTACCGCGCCCCTGGAGGGACGTTCCGTTTCCTTGCCGAAACCGGCGGGGAAGTGGACCTATCCCGCTTACGGCGAAACCGCGCGACGGATTTCCTCCCCGCACGAGCAGACCGTGCTTACCCGCAGGGAATCGAAGAAACCCGCCGCTCGCTGAAACGCCTCCGACAATCGACCACGCCGACGCGCCCCCCGGACAACCGGGGGGCGTTCGCGTTCCGGTCCTGCCGATCGTGCCGGTCGCGCCGGGAAACCCCCCGCCTTTTTCTTGTCCCTTCTCTCGAACGGCTGGCACGGTCCTCCCGGAATGCGACAATGGGAGGCCGACGAACGGTTCCCAAGTCATTGCCAACCTCCATCCGGGGAAGGGGTCCACATGCGTACCGGGCTTGTTCCACTTGCGTTGATCGCCGCGTTGACATGCACGAGTACCGTCGCGGCGCAGACACTGCCTCCGCCGCGCGTTCTGCCTTCCGAGGGCGGGGCGACTCTTTACGCCATGCCTCCCGCCGGTGTGCCGTTGCCTTCCATGCCGACAGCAGGCTATCGACCCAGCGCCTATCGGGTCTGGCAGTACTATGGGGTGAACTATTCGGGCTGGCTCCGTCCGCGCGTCATCCAGGTCCAGGGTGGCGGTTATTATCTGTACAACGGCTACCTCTTCCCGTACGTCAATGTCTTCCCCGGCGAGCACTTCATGCCGATGGCCAAGGAATGACGGCCGCTATCCGCTATCCGCCGAAAACCGACGAAGACAAGAGTGAAGTCGAAAGCGGAAAGCGGGCAGCGGATAGCGGACGTCAGCGCGAGAAGCCCATCCAGAAATTGAAGACTTGCGTGATGTCGCCGGGCGCCTTGTGGACGGGGAAACCGAAGTCCAGCGCGATCGGCACCGGCCCCAGCATGGGGATCACGAAACGCACGCCGAACCCCGCCGCCACCCGGTAGGTATCGAAGTCATTGATGCGCGGCGACACCGTACCGCTGTCCACGAAGCCGACCAGATAGATTTGATCGTTCGCCTTCACCGGGATCTGGTATTCCAGGCTGTTGAGCAGGAGGAAATCGCCGCCGACCATGAACCCGTTGATGTTCGGGCCGACGCCGCGGAACTGGAAGCCGCGAATGGTCGTGAAACCGCCGGCGAAGAAACGCTCGTAAACCGGGGTCGTCGTGCCCGCCCAGCCGGTTTGGCCGTGATAAACCAGGACGTGACGACCGCTGCCGTCGGCCCGCTGATACGTCGTCCAATACTTGTTCGCCATCAGGTTGATCAGCGGGAACGTGTGCTCGCCGGTCATCTCCTCGTAGGAAAACTCAAGGTGGCTGCCGCTCGTCGGGCGGATGAGCGAATCGCGCGAGTCGCGCATGACGCCGAGCCGGGCGCCGACCTGGAAGTTGTTGCCGACGGCTTCCTGATAATCGATGGGAGCAGACGCGGCCACGTTGTTGACCGACACGTTTTCGACGCGCATGCCGACAGAGACATTCCAGAAGCGGTTGAGCTGCCGTCCGAGCGTGGGGCGGAAACCTTCGCGCTGCTCGTAGTATTCGTTGTAAAAGCGATTGAAGTAGTAGCCGCTGACCATCAAGCTGTTGGGCGTGTCGAACAGGTACGGCTCGCGGAAGGTGGCCATGTACTGCGACATCTGCGTACCCGGCATCGCCTGGATGCGGAACTCCTGACCGGCGCCGCGGAAGGCCGAGCCGTTGAGGAAGTCGGAGAAGCTGGTCGGCGGATTGAACAGATCGAAGTTGCGCTCATTGAGGACGATGCTGCCGGTCAACCCGCTGTTGGAGTTGACGCCGACGCCGAAGATCAGGCTGCCGGTGTTGGCTTCGTTGACGTCGATGCGGATGTCCTTGAAGGTGCTGTCGCCCTCGCGGTCGATGACGTTGACCGTCGGCGGTTGGCCGTCCTGACCGCTGGTGAAGATGTTCAGGCGCTTCAGGTTGTTTACCGCCACGTCCAGGTCAGGGTAGGTGAGGATCTGGCCGGGGAACAGCGGAACCTGGCGAAGGATGACGTTGTCGCGGGTCCGCGTGTTGCCGATGATGAAGATCTGACCGACGCGCGCCACCGGACGTTCCTCGACCTCGTACTGTACCTGGCAGACGCCCGGTGTATCCGGCGACCACACGGGGTTCGGCTTCACCTGCACGTCCCGTCCCGTGTAGCCGTAGTACGCCTGGAGGCGTTTCACATCGGCCTGGATCTTGTTCTCGTCGAAGTAATCCCCTGGCTTGAGCAGACTGTTCACCTCTAGCTGCTCGTGAGGGATGCTGCGGGCGCCGACGACATCGGGGATG
The DNA here is from genome assembly GCA_036557825.1 of Gemmataceae bacterium. GTDB lineage: Bacteria > Planctomycetota > Planctomycetia > Gemmatales > Gemmataceae > JAJPHU01. Next base: position 591 of record DATBGU010000373.1, on the reverse strand, counting down.
TCCTTGACGCGGTAGCGCTGCCCCTCGTTGATGTGGAAGATCAAGGCCACCTCGCTGCCGTCGGCCGAGGGGTGCGTCTCCAGCGACACTTTGACGTCCTGGTAGCCGAACTTCTTGAAGTACTTGATCAATTCGTCAACGTCGGCACCGGCCATCTGCCGGTTATAAGTTCCCCCGAGAAGGTGAAACCAGGCGCGCGAGGAGTGGATTTGAGTCGCCAGGCGGGCGCCGCTGACGAAGGTGTTGCCGATGAACTGAATGTCGCGCACCTTGACCTTCGGCCCCTCCGTGATGCTGTAGACGACCTCAGTGTCACCCAGCTGGCCGCCCTTGATCAGTTCGCACGACGAGAACGACCGTCCTTGCTCCGCGTATTTATCGAGGATCTTCTGGCAACCGGCGCGGTTGAGGTTCGGGTTGAGAGGCATGTCGATGCGCACGCCGGTCGCGTTTCGCAGATCTTCTTCCTTGAGGTGCTTGGCGCCCAGGAAGGTGACTTTCTGGACCTTATTGGGCAGATCGAGGAAGTGCATGCGAACTTTCACGCGACCGGGTCCGTCCGGCTCCGTGAAGGTCTGGATGTTGCTGAAC
>DATBGU010000372.1:0-7547 GCA_036557825.1 Gemmataceae bacterium | reverse complement strand
TCGTCCTCCGGCGTGAACTTGCCGGCCGGCCCGTCGAGGAACTTCGGCTCCGGCGTCTTGCCGGTCAGCGGGTCTTTCTCGCCGGTGGTGGCGGAGGCGGCAGCGAAGTACGGCGGCGGTTCGCCGAAGCTCTTGCGGCCCAGCCGCGTGAAGAAGCCGGCCAGACCGTAGTAGTCCGCCTGCCCCCAGCGCTCGTAGGGATGATGATGGCAGCGGGCGCATTGCAGACGCACGCCGAGGAACACTTGCGCCGTGTCGGCCGTGACTTGATGCAGCTGATCATCGCGGCTCTGCCAGTACCAGTTGATGGCCGGCGCATCCTGCCATTCGCCGGCCGCCGCCACGATGCCGCGCACGAACTCATCGTAAGGACGGTTCCGCGCGATCGTGTCCTTGATCCAATCGTGGAAGGCGTAGGCCGCCTGATTGGCGCCGGCCAGGTTCGAGTTGCGCAGAATGACGCCCCAGCGCAGCGCGAAATAGGCGGGATAATCCGGCGATTCGAGCAAGCGGTCGATCAGCTTCGCCCGCTTGTCGGCGGACTTGTCGTCCAGAAAGGCGCGCGCCTCCGCTGTCGTCGGCAGCCGGCCGCACAGGTCCACGCAAACGCGACGCAGGAACACGGCATCCTCGGCGAGCGGCGACGGCCGCAGACCGAGTTTCTTCCACTTCGCCACGGTCAATTCGTCGATGTAATTGGCCAGTTTGAACTCCGGTATGTCGCTCAAGGGTTCGCCGTGCGGCACCATCGCCCGGAAGACGGCGACGTGGCCGGTGTAGCGGGCCATGATCGCCGCCTCGCCGCTGAGTTGCAAGGTCCGCACCAGGCCGTCCGCATCGACGCGCGCCACCACGTCGAGATTACTGGAGAACTCCGCTTGCCGCGTCACGTCGCGGACGCTGCCGTCGCTGTACTCGGCATGGACGGCGAGTTGCTGGTTTTGGTCGCGCTTCAGCACACGATCGCCCGGCACGACGCGGAGCTTGACGACGTGCGGCGCGTCGGGAGCCGAGGCCGGCGTCCCCGCCGCGATCCAGCGACGGAAGAGCTGATAGGCGTTGCTGTCGCGCGGCAGGCGTTTGCCGCCGCCGTGCGGCACTTGCCCCGTCGCCTTGAGCAGCAGCAGACTGTTATCGGGGGCCGAGGGAAACACACGCCGGCCGCGCGCCTCCTTGGTGATGGCGTCGTGATCGAAGGCGGCATCGAAACCGAACAGCGAGAGCTTGAAACCGTTTTGACCGCTGGCCTTGCCGTGACATCCGCCGGCGTTGCAGCCCATGCGGCTGAGCAGCGGCACGATCTCACGTTGGAAGTCCACCGGCTTGCCGGAGCCGAAGCCGCTCACGCGGACAGGCACTTCGAGTTTGTCGCTGCCGTGCTGGATGCGAATGGCGGCCGTCCCGTCGCCGGCAGGGGTGACGTATCCCCTGTCATCGACGCGGGCAACGACGGGATTATCGCTCTCGTAGCGGACCTCGCGCGTCACATCCCGATCGCCCTCGGAAACGAGCAATTGCCAGCCGGCGAAGGCGTCCTCGAACTGGATGGGCTTTGTCGCGCAGGTCAATTCCGCGGACTCGCCGCGCGCGCCGGTCGCCAACACGATCAGCACAACAGGTAGGACACGGAGGACGTTTCCTCGGTTATTGTGGTTCCACATGGATGATCGTTCGTCCGTGGGTGGTTCTTACAGGGCAGGCGGGCGGTTGGAGATTCACTCCGGTAGGATACACCTACAAGCCTACACCAGAAGCACAGCCGAGGCAATCCGGAAGCGCCGGGGATCGAAAGGCAACTGTCAGTGGGACCGGCGGCCTCGCCTCCCGGAATGCGAATCCTCGTCGTCGTACTGGCCCCCGCCGATGTGCGACCCGGCCTGGTTGGGGGCCAGGCGGCGGCGGGCCTGATCGCACTCGTTCTTCGTGCCGACCACGAAATAATTGACCGACCCGTCGCGCTTCAACCAGCGGAAGCCGACCGTCACCAGGTCCGGCTTGCCGGGCAACAGGTCGCCGCCGGCATATCGGCAGTGGTAGTCCGAGGGCGAGACACGCCGCAGGGTCGGCGGACCCTTGACCACCAGAGCGCCGTCGTTGGGCACGTCGAAGCGGAAACCGCGCTCGCCCGGCGTGACGGGAGCATTGTCGTCGATTTGGATATCGGCCCGGATCACGCCTCGATAGCCGGGCGGCACGACCAGTTCGACGGCGAAGCGCGGCTCGGCGTACATGTCCACGACAAAGCTGACGGGACGGACTTCCGCGTCCTGAAACGGCAGCGCCGGCGGGATTTCGCGGATCTCGTCGCCGGCGATGTCCCGATTTTCAGCCTGATAGCCGGGCGCGGTCGTCTCCATCAGAAGGCCATAAGGTCCGTAAGGAGCGGCCCGCAGCCGGGCCAGGCCGTCCGGTCCCGATTTCGACGACGAGTTGTAAGGCGCCAGCGAGTCGCGCGTCATCGGATAGGAGAAGTGGACCTCGGCGTCGGGGATCGGTTTTTTCGTCTCGGCGTCGCGCACCAGCACCGTGACCGGCCGATAGACGTGGAGAGACTGGCAACCGGGCGCGACGGTGAGCAGGAGGATTGGATAAAGCAGGCAATGCACGAGCCGAGGGAAGCGCATGTCTCACCTCGCCAGTTTACCTTGTCTCCCCGTTTGCGGCGCGGAGGAGAGATGGAAGCGGTCATGCCAACCGTGCGTCAGGCTGTCAAGCGCGGATCGAGGCGCGTCACGAAGTCACGAAGATGCGCCGTGCCGCTGTCGTAGGTCAGGCTTTCCAGCGTGACGGCCGTACTGGAATGCCTTGCGGGATTGTAATATTTTTTCCTCTTGATAATCGATGCCCCCCCCCCCCCAATAATAATAGAGGCAGAGTGAAAAGAGATACAATTTCGATCTTTTATTCTAACCGTTTTCGATTTGCTCGGAGAACCTCTGTTGGTGCTGCCGGCTGTCAATGCGGAGGTCGTCATGGAAGAGTCGCCCAGTCGCGGGCCCAGCGGCGAGGAGAGGCAAGTCGCCTTCTGTCGAGAGATGTCCGCCAAGCTTGTCCGCCTGGCCGCGCGAGCCGGATTGTTGCCCGCGCGGGCCGCGGACATGGTGCAATCGCTCTGGCTGAGGTTTTGCAAGAAGTTTCCCGGCTTCACGGAAGAGAATGTCCGCGAGCACCATCGTGCTTGGCTCCGCAAGGTGGTCCAGCATAGAATCGCCGATGCTCTTCGCGCCAAACATCGTCTTCGGACTTGCTCGCTGGACGCGCTGAAGGAAGAACCGCAGAATCGACACGAGCAAAGTTCCGCGAACCGAGCGCGCGACGACGCGCGCTCGTTTGAGTTTCGCCGCTGGCTGGACGAGCTGAGGCAGAGCGATCCGCGCGCATGCGAGTTGATCTGGCTACATCATGTGGAAGGTGTTGGCCTCGCTGAGTTGGCCAAGATGACGGGGCGAGAAGCGCACTGGATCTCCGTCCGCATCAATCGCGCCCTCATCAAGTTCCGCATCTGGCGGCGTAAACACCAGAACGATGGTGAGGAATCGTCATGAAAGACCTGGCGAACAACTTTCTCATTTTTTGAGATTTTTTGGGAGGTGGAGCGTTTATTATTAATAGAGGAGGAGAAGTCGGTTTGGAGGTTGCCCCTCCTCAATGGCCGAATGCGCGGCGTGGACGGCTTGTTTCGGATCACGGCGCGCGGCGGCGGGAGGGAGTCCCCATGCGACGACTTCTGGCGGCGTTGGGATTGATACGGCGTTGCGAGTCCATCGAGATCAGCCGTTCGGAGCCGGAGCTCGAAGGATGTATCACGATGGGCGGGCCGTATTTTCTCCAGACGTCGAAGGGACTGGAAGGTCCGTTCTGGCCGGCGTTACTCGGACCGAGGCCGGAAGGTTACTTGCCGGAGTCGGCCGATGCAATCGTGACCTTCGGCGATGGCGCGAGTGAGCAAATGTTGTCGTTGTGCGGCATCGCTGGCAAGGCCAAGCGTCCGAGCGAGTAGAGGTAGCGGTTGCCTTGGCGACTCAAGTGGGAGGCTGCCTTATGTCATCCCTGTGGTGCGTTTGCGTGCGATACGCGCTCTATCTTTTACCCGTCGTGGTTCTGTTGGGGATCGCGGCACCCGGCCGCGCCGATCCCAAACCTCTGAGCAAGGAGGAGCAGACCAAAGTCGATAAGGCCATTGACAAGGCCGTCGCCTACCTAAAACGCAAGCAGACGAAGGAAGGCAACTGGCCGACGCATTGGAAACAAAAATACTTGGTTGGCGAGTGTGCTTTGCCAGCTTATGCCTTGTTGGAAGGAGGCGTCTCGGCCGATGATCCGGTAATCCAGAAGGCGGCCGCGTTCGTCCGTCCCAAAGTCCTCAAAACCGACGAGACTTATGAGCTATCCCTAGCTGTGCTGTTCTTGGATCGCCTCGGAGAAGCAAAAGACAAGAAACTGATCCAGACCTGTGCTTTGCGCTTGATCGCGGGGCAACACTATACGGGCGGATGGAGCTATCGTTGCCCGAAATTCAAGGAGGGGCAAGAAGTGGCCTTGCTCAAGGCGTTAGAAGAACTAACCAAGCGGATGAAGGAAGAAGGAAAGTCAACGAAGGAAGCTCTGAGAGAGTTGGAGATCCTACGTGGGATGAAAGCCTTGGCTGTATTTAAGGATATGGAAAAGCTTAATTGGCAGGAGGAAACGAACAAGAAGAAGCCGAGAGAATTCCTTCCAATCGTAGGAGCGACGGATAATTCCAACACACAATTTGCAATCCTTGCATTGTGGACGGCACAGCATCACGACATCCCGACTGAGCCGTCGTTTCGCGGATTGGTGGCACGCTTCGAGAAGTCCCAATTTCCGAATGGCGACTGGAATTATCTGTATTCTACTTCCTTAAGAGAGAATCTCGAAGCTCGCCGAGGGCGTCCTTCCATGATTTGTGTAGGTTTGATTGGTCTGGCCATTGGCCAGGGGCTGAAATATCCTCCTTCTCATGTACCTCCGCCCCCTGGCAAAGAAAATCTTCGTATCCTAATGGGCTTGGCAGCGTTGTATTCAACAATTGGTGTTCCGACTGGGCAAATGGACAAACCCATTCCCATGCAGGACATTTATTATTTGTGGTCTCTGGAGCGTGTAGGGATGCTCTTCAACCTCCCAACCCTTGGCGATAAGGAGTGGTATCGCTGGGGAGCGGAAATCATTATTACAAATCAACTTGGCACTGGGGAGTTTAGCGCCGGAGATTGGTCGGAAAACCCGCGCTTTGCTGCGACAGGAGCAGGTCAGACATCTCCGGGTTTCTACGGCCCGATACTGAAAACGGCGTTCGCGCTATTATTCCTCAAACATTCTCACCCGATGAAAGACTTGACGCCGAAGCTGCCGTTCACGGCGAAGGAACTAAACCAGGGGATTGCACGGCTGCGACCTGGCGATGCCCCTTTGGATCGCTCGACATCCACTCCAAGCCGAAACGCCAAGCCCGAACGCTAATTACTCTCGGGACACTTTCCCTTTGCTGACGTGCCACGTTCCACGCGGCCAGCCCGGAGACCCCGCGCTACAAGGAAGCTCTGTAATCGAGGTTTACACCGCCCGCTTTGCTCAAATGGGTTCCACATCCCGTTGAGAACGTAAGGAGGTTCTCCATGTTTGTGTTCTTGCCGAGTTTGTTCAAGAAGTTCTTCTCGCATCTCGCCGAGAATGCGGTTCGCTACCGTGAGGCCCGCTACGCGGAGCGTGAGGCCCGACGACGTCTGGCCCGCTTCGTACGTCCTCGCCTCGAAGACCTTGAAGGACGAATCGTTCTCGATGCTTATACGTTTGCAGTAAACGGAATCGCTAGCAATGGCGCTTACACGAATGGCCAGCTCTGGACGGATACCAACAATGGGTCTGTCGGCACTGTGCCCGGCGATAACGACACAGCGACTATCCCAACAGGGGCCGTTTGCACCCTCGACAGTACCGAGGAGCAGACCATAGCGGGCTTGACCGTGAGCGGCAGCTTGACCATCAGATCCCTTTTGACCGTCCAAGTCACTAGCGCATCCGGTTCAGGCGCCACCACCGTCGCCTCTGGCGGCCTGCTCGACGTGACCACGCCCGATATCAACGGCAACAACTCCACGCTGGAAACCTCCACCCTAACCACCGCCGCCAGCCCGCCCACCACCCCCAACCTCAGCATCGACTCCCAGGCCGAGGTCGAGGTCGGCGCCTCCGCCATCCTCAGCGGCGATACCAGCGTCGGCGGACTGCTCGACGCCCAGAACCAGGGCGCCTTCAACGGCGCCGTCATTCTTCTGGCCGGACCCGGCAGCGTCGGCGGCAGCGGACAACTCGAAGCCGGCATCAACGCCGGCATCACCTTCGGACCCTCCTCCTCCTGGTCCATCCTGGCGGACAACGCCGTCGGCAGCGCCCTCAAAGAAGGAAAGTTCTTCGTGGACGGACCCCTGGCCTTCACCAGCAACTTCGTCAACGGCACCGCCGACATCACCCTTAACGACGATGGCAGCACCACCAAGGGTTCCATCGGCGGCAGCGGCTCCATCGACTGGTGGAACGGTGAGTTCGACTGGAACGGCGGCACCATCGGTGGACTGACCGGCGGCGGCTTCACCATCGAGAACGGCGACTTCAAGGTGCAAGGCTCGGACCCGAAAGTCCTGGCCACGACCATGACCAACACCGGCAGCGGACCCGCTGACTTCGGCGGCACCGGCACGCTGACCATCACCGGACCGGGCGTCCCCGCCGGCACCGGCGCGCTCATCAACGAGGCATCGGCTGTGCTGCCCATGGACCTGTCACTGCCAATGCTCATGGGTCTTGCTGGCGACGGCATGACGCCGGGCGCCTTGACCAACTACGGCTACCTGGACTTCAGCGGCACCAGTCCCATGACCATCTCCGCGCCGCTGGTCAACGAGGTCAGCGGCGTCATCGACTGCGCCACCGGCGCCGCGCCCCTGACTCTATCGGACACCAGCGGCACCAGTGTCCTCAACGGCAAGCTCGCACTCAACAACGACAGCTTGACCATCAGCGGCAAGTACACGACGACCAGCGGCGCTTTCGAGGAAGAGTTCAGCGCCAACGACGTGACCACGCTGACCGGCACGCTGACCATCGACAGCGGCGCCACTGCCGACTTCGATCACCTGGTCCTGGCCGAAGCCCCCGGCGGAAGCAGCGCCGGCGTCATCACCGGCGCGGGCGATTTCTCCATCGACGCCGACGGCGGCGGCAGCAACGATTACCTGACCTGGACGGCCGGCACCATGACCGGCACGGGCCTGACGACCATCGGACCCAACGCCACCCTGACCCTGTCGGGCCTCGGCATGATGGGCCGCGACCTGGACAACCACGGCAAAGTGGTGTGGTCGGCGACCGGGGGCATCGGTTTCAGCGCCGGCTTGACGTTGCACAACGAGAAGGACGGCACGTTCGACTTCGAGGGCGGCGCGACGCTGCCGGAGGTGGACAACGACGGAATGCTGGAAGTGGCGGCGGGAGTGACGCCCACGGTGGCGACGTTCACGCAG